>NZ_JASPFK010000001.1:3174275-3498630 GCF_036855935.1 Sphingomonas sp. LR60
ACCTGCTCGTCCGATTCGTCGCGAACATCGGCCAGGATCGGCAGCTTCTTGTCCTCGATCAGCGCCGCGAGCTGCTCGATCAGCTTGCCCTTGGCGACGCCATACGGGATCTCCGACACCACCAGGTGCCAGCCGCCGCCCTTTTCCGCGATCTTCTCGATCCGCGCGCGGACCCGAAACGCACCGCGCCCGGTCGCATAGGCTTCGGCGATGATCGCCGTCGCGTCGACCAGCAGCCCGCCGGTCGGAAAGTCCGGCCCCTTCACATGTTCGAGGATCGCGGCATCGTCCGCGTCGGGTCGGTCGATCAACAGGATCGCGGCGTCCATCAACTCGGCGGCATTGTGCGGCGGAACGCTGGTCGCCATCCCGACCGCGATCCCGCTCGCGCCGTTCGCGAGCAGATTGGGGAAGGCGCCGGGGAACAGCTCGGGCTCCTGCTCCTCGCCATTGTAGGTGGGGCGGAACTCGGTCGCATCTTCGTCGAGCCCGTCCATCAGGTCGATTGCGACCTGCGTCAGCCGTGCCTCGGTATAGCGATAGGCGGCGGCGTTATCGCCGTCGATGTTGCCGAAATTGCCCTGTCCGTCGACCAGCGGATAGCGGAGCGCGAAATCCTGCGCCAATCGCACCATCGCATCATAGACCGACTGGTCGCCGTGCGGATGATATTTGCCGATCACGTCGCCGACGACGCGCGCGCACTTCTTGTAGCCCGAGGCCGGATCGAGCTTGAGCAGCCGCATCGCCCAAAGAAGCCGCCGATGCACCGGCTTCAGACCGTCCCGCACATCGGGCAGCGACCGCGCGGTGATCGTCGACAGCGCATAGACGAGATACCGCTCGCTCAACGCGCTGTCGAACGGCGCATCGAGGATGCCGATCGGGGGATTGTCGGAGAGGTCGGTGGCCATGTCGGCGCAGGTGGTAGCAGCGCGAGGCGACGTTCCACAACCGTTCCGCGCGTCGGTCCGCTAAATCCGCCAGCGTGGCGAGCCACCATTCGCGGAAGGAGGAGCATTACTTCCCTGGTCAAGCTCTCCCGAGCATGTCGAACCGTCCGGGACGTGGCGGCGCGAAAAGGCGACGGGCCGCGCGGCACGGGTTCGCGCCGGGCGTTGGTGCCGCTATCACCGCCATGCTGCACTGCACCGCAGCCGCTATTCGCCGTCACCTGAAACTGCCACGGAGCCCGCCGCTTGCCACGTTACGGATTGATCGACGGGCTTCGCGGTTTCTTCCTCGTCTTCATGCTCATCAACCACCTCGTCTTCACGGGTGGCTATTGGATGCAGAACGTCAACCACAACAAGCTCGCGTTCGTCGAGGACGCGCAGGGTTTCGTGTTCCTGTCCGGGCTGATGATCGGGCTGGTCTATGGCCGCAAGATGCTTAAGCTCGGCTATGACGAGGGGCGGGCACAGGTCTGGCGGCGCGCGTTCCAGCTCTATCGTTATGCGATGGGGATCGTCGTCGCGGTACTGATCGCGCGCGCGTTGCTGCCCGGCGCACCCCAGGCATGGGGCAATTGGCTCGGCCATACCAGCCTGACCGGCGACCCGCTGCGGCTCGCGGCGATCGCGACCTTCCTGTTCCAGCCGACCGTCATGGACATCCTGCCGCAATATGTCCTCTACATGCTGGTCGCGCCGCCGCTGCTGCGCTGGTGCCTCGACGGGCGCGTGGTGCCGGTCGCCACCGCATCCGTCATCCTGTGGATCGCCGGACAGCTTGCGATGCAGCGTTTCGTGACCGACCCGCTCGGGCAGGTGGTGACCGCCGACGACGGACAAGGTCTGCGCGCCAGCTTCAACCTGCTCGGCTGGCAGCTCGTGTTTTTCTCGGGCATGATCGCGGGCGCGCTGACGGCCGCCGGGCGCGTCGACTGGCAGCGCGTGTTCCGCGCCGATCATGCCGCCCCCGCGAAGATCGCGCTGGCGATCTGCCTGTTCTTCGCGCCGCTGCGGCTGCTCAGTGCCTATGGGATGCTGCCGCAATGGCTGATCGAGAAGATCGACCTGCTCGGCATCCGCGGCGACTTCGGGCCGATCTACCTCATCAATTTCGTTGCCGCGACCACCGGGCTGACGTGGCTGCTGATCGCCGGAAAGGACCATACCCGTCCCGGCGTCCGGCATGTCGCGGCATGGACGCGCGGGCTGTTCTCGCTGTCGTTCCTGCGCCTGCTCGGGCGGCATTCGCTGCACGTCTATGTCTGGCACGTCGCGATCGTCTATGCGGTCTATTATGTCGACCAGATGCAGGGACCGTTCGCACCATGGCTGAAGACCGCGATCGCATTGGCGGGGATCGCCGTGCTGGCGCTGCCCGCGCTGTGGCGAGAGCGCCGCAGCTGATCGCGCTTGCCGCGGCGTTGCTCGCCACGGCATGTACGACCGCGATGCCGCCGAAGCCGCTCACCTGGGCCGACCTCACCGCACGCCCGCGCGCCACCCCTGATGCGACGATCGCCTATGGCAGCGACGCGCTGCAGAAGGTCGATGTCTGGCTGCCCGCCGGGCCGGGGCCGCATCGCACCGTCCTGATGGTGCACGGCGGCTGCTGGCAGATCGAGATCGCCGACCGCCGCCTGATGGACTGGGTCGCCGACGACCTGCGCCGCAGCGGCTATGCGGTGTGGAACATCGACTATCGCGGCGTCGACCGAAGCGGCGGCGGCTATCCCGGCACCTTCGCCGATGCCGCGGCGGCGGCCGACGCGCTGCGCACCCATGCCGCGCGCTTCGCACTCGATCCGTCGCACATCGTCGCGGTCGGCCATTCGGCGGGCGGGCACCTCGCGCTATGGCTGGCCGCGCGCCCGCGCCTCCCCGCGACCAGCCCGCTCGCCACCCCCGACCCGCTGAAGATCGCGCATGTCATCAGCCTCGGCGGCCTCCCCGATCTCGAGGCCACCGCCGCCAGCCCCGACAACGGCTGCGGCACCGAAGTGGTGGCGAAGCTGGTCGGCACCGACCGCGCCGATCCTTACGCCGACACCTCGGTTCCGCGCCTCTTCCCGCTCGGCGTCCCGCAGGACCTCGTCAACGGCCGCGCCGACAAGATCATCCCGTTCCGCATGGCCACCGACTATGCCGCCAAAGCGCGCGCTGCCGGCGACCTCGCGACGCTCCACGAGGTCCGGAACACCGGCCATGTCGAGCTGGTCACCCCCGGAACCGAGGCGTGGGCGGAGACGAAGCGGTTGATCGCCAAGGCGTTCGCAGAAAAGGAGACGCGACGGTGAAAAGGTGGTTCCTCGTCCTCGCGCTCTTTCTCGCGAGCTGCGGCAGCCCGACAAACAGCAACAAGCTCAACACGTTCGATGTCGAGGAACCGACCGCCGTGCCGAAGGATGAAGGCGGCCCGCAGATCGCCTACAGCTACGACCTCGCCTATCGCCTCGACCCCGGCACACTCGACGCCGTGCACCGCGCGCACCTCGCCTTGTGCCGCAGCCTGACGCGCGAGCGCTGCATCGTCATGGAGGATGCGGTCACGCACAATCCGCGCGGCGACGACGCGGGCAATCTTCGGCTGCTGGTCGACGCGCGTCTCGCCGGCACCTTCGGCCAGCAACTCGACGCGCGCGTCACCGCCGCCGGTGGTGCCTTGCAGACGCGGCGCGTCACCGCCGAGGACGTGACCAAGCAGGTCGTCGATGTCGACGCACGGTTGCGCGCCAAGCAGGCGCTCTCCGACCGATTGTTCCGGCTGATCCAGAACGGCGGTGGCAGCGTCGGCGATCTCGTCGCAGCGGAGAAAGCCTATGCCGAGGTTCAGCAGGACCTCGACGCCGCCCGCTCGCTGCGCGCCGAGTTGCAGCGCCGCGTCGCGATGTCCGTCCTCACGATCGCCTATGCGGTGACACCGGCGGGCGGGGTCTGGGCGCCGGTCCGCACCGCCTTCGGGCAAGGCGGCGACTCGTTCGCGGTCAGCGCCGCGGCGGCGATCACCTTCGTCATCGCCGCGACACCGTGGCTGGTGATCGTCGGCCCCGCCATCTGGCTGCTGATCCTCGGCTGGCGGCGCTTCCGCCGCTGGCGCGCAAGCCGGGTGCGCGCCTGATTTGCAGCCACCGCCCCCTTCCCCTATAGCCGAGATTGATTCCCCGCCCCGGCCGTCCGCAAACCTGCGTCGCCGGGGCGCTTCTTTCGAGGGCAAGCATGGCACGCAGGCGGCAGATCTACGAAGGCAAGGCGAAGATCCTCTATGAGGGTCCGGAGCCGGGCACGCTGATCCAGTATTTCAAGGACGACGCCACCGCCTTCAACGCCCAGAAGAAGGGCACGATCAACGGCAAGGGCGTGCTCAACAACCGTATCTCCGAGCATATCTTCACGCTGCTCGATCATATCGGCGTGCCGACTCACTTCATCCGCCGCCTCAACATGCGCGAGCAGTTGATCCGGCAGGTCGAGATCGTGCCGATCGAGGTCGTCGTCCGCAACGTCGCCGCCGGCTCGATCAGCAAGCGGCTCGGGATCGAGGAAGGCGTCAAGCTGCCGCGCACGATCCTCGAATATTACTACAAGGACGACGCGCTCGGCGATCCGATGATCTCCGACGAGCATATCGCGGCGTTCGGCTGGGCCAGCCAGGAAGAGATGCACGACATCGCCGACCTGGCGATTCGCGTGAACGACTTCCTCAGCGGGCTGTTCGCAGGCGTCGGCATCCGGCTGGTCGACTTCAAGCTCGAGTTCGGCCGCATCTGGGACAACGACTACGGTCGGATCATCCTCGCCGACGAGATCAGCCCGGACGGTTGCCGGCTGTGGGACATGGCGTCGAACGAGAAGCTGGATAAGGACCGCTTCCGCCGCGACATGGGTGGCGAGGTCGAGGCCTATCAGGAAGTCGCACGCCGGCTCGGCCTGCTCCCCGAGGGTGGCGATACAGCGGTGCTCGACCTCGAAGAGCATCGTAAGAGCCGCGGCAAGTAACCGCCACGCTTGCCCCGGCGCGCGCGCCGGGGCATAGCGCGCGGCCATGAAACTTCGCATCTACGTGACGCTCAAGCCCGGCGTGCTCGACCCGCAGGGCAAGGCGATCGAACACGCCCTTTCGGGGCTCGGCTTCTCGGGCGTGGACAGCGCGCGGGTCGGCAAGCTGATCGAGCTGGAGGTCGCCGACGACACCGCCGATGCGGACGTCGACGCGATGTGCCGGCAGTTGCTCGCCAACACCGTCATCGAAAATTACCGGATCGAGCGCGTGAAGACCGCGGTCATCGTCTTCCCCGGCTCCAACTGCGACCGCGACATCGCGGTGGCGCTGGAGCAGGCGACCGGGACCGCGCCGCACATGGTGTGGCACCGCGACACCGAACTGCCCGCCGGGATCGGCGTGGTGGCGGTGCCCGGCGGCTTCTCCTACGGCGACTATCTGCGCTCCGGCGCACTGGCCGCGCGCTCCCCGATCATGACCGCGGTGCGCGAACAGGCCGCACGCGGGCTGAAGGTGCTCGGCGTCTGCAACGGCTTTCAGGTGCTGACGGAGGCGGGGCTGCTGCCCGGCGCGCTGATGCGCAACGCCGGGCTCAACTTCGTCTGCCGCGACGTGGCCTTGACCGTCGAGAATGCCGGCACCGTCTTCACGCGCGGCTATCGGGCCGGCGAGCAGGTCCGGTTCCCGGTCGCGCACCACGACGGCAATTACGTCGCTGACTCCGCGACGCTCGACCGTCTGGAGGGCGAAGGCCAGATCGCGTTCCGCTACGCAGAGCCGGTCAACGGCAGCGCGCGCAACATCGCCGGGATCGTCAGCGCCGACGGCAACGTGCTCGGCATGATGCCCCACCCCGAACGCCGCATCGAACCCGCCCACGGCGGCGACGACGGCAAGCGGATGTTCACCGGGCTGCTGGAGACGGTGGGGGCCTGACCCCTCCCGTCGCCCCGGACCTGATCCGGGCCCCGGCTACTTCCCCGCTTAGACCCGCGCCCGGAACGGCGTGAAGTCGGTCCCCCGGTCATAGACGTCCAGCCCTTCGGCGCGTTTCAACGCGCCGACTACCCAGTAGGTCAGCGGCGTCAGCAGCACCTCCCAGCCGACCTTCAGCGCCCATTGCGTGAACAGCACCACCAACACCAGGTGCGGCGTCCAGCCCTCCGCGCCCCAGAACGCCAGCGGGTAGAAGATCAGGCTGTCGACCGCCTGCCCCGCCACCGTCGACCCGATCGTTCGCATCCACAGGTGCCTGCCCTCGGTCAGCACCTTCATGCGCGCCAGCACGTAGGAATTGACGAACTCGCCTGCCCAGAAGGCGCACATGCTGGCGAAGACGATCCGCGGCACCTGCCCGAACACCGTCTCGTACGCCGCCTGGTTGCGCCAGTCGGGCGCGGGCGGCAGCGCGACCACCACCCACGCCATCCCCGCCATGAACAGGGTCGCGGCAAAGCCGACCCAGATCACTCGGCGCGCCCGCGCATAGCCGTAGACCTCGGTCAGCACGTCACCGATGATATAGCTGATCGGAAAGAACAGGATCCCCGCCCCGAACGGCCAGTCGCCGATGCCTGGCAGCCGCACCTGCG
The DNA here is from genome assembly GCF_036855935.1 of Sphingomonas sp. LR60. Lineage (NCBI taxonomy): Bacteria > Pseudomonadati > Pseudomonadota > Alphaproteobacteria > Sphingomonadales > Sphingomonadaceae > Sphingomonas > Sphingomonas sp. LR60. The sequence continues at coordinate 3,180,818 of NZ_JASPFK010000001.1, forward strand.
CGACTTTGCCCGCACCCAGCACATTGGAAAGCAACAGGATCGCGACGAACGCCGCCATGACGATGTCGTAATAGCGCAGGCGCCCGGCCTCGACCCGGTCGGCTGCGATCGGGGCTATGCGCATCTCGTCGGCCATGCCGCGATCATGCCCCCATTCCTTCGCACGACAATCCGCGCTAGGCGGACCGGCGAGCGCCCGTAGCTCAGATGGATAGAGCAAGGAGCTTCTACCTCCTTGGTCGGGGGTTCGAATCCCTCCGGGCGCGCCACTTTCTTCTACGTAAGGCATTAAAATATCGCGGCTTTTTGCCTCGCTTTCTCTTGATCCTCCCTCACCTGCTCCCACATTTGATTGCGACTGTACGCGGATGTCCGCGAACAGCGCCGGACGAACGGGCTTGCTCAGCGGTCTGTCGCGGTGGGTCAGATGTCGAGGCTTATCTGCTCGGGGTGGACGTATCGCGGTGCCACGACATAGCCCTCGGCTGCCAACCGGCGCAGCGACTCCACGTTCACCAGCCGGCGCCGGCCGATCTTCACGGTTGTGATCTCGCCATCCGCGACCAGCTCGTAAAAGGATGTGCGACCAATGCCGATCATGGCAAGCGCCTCCTTCACCGTGACGGTGAGAGGGTGCGATATGGAGGGGAGCCAACCGGCTCCCGGATGCTCTTCATAAACCAGACTCCTAGCAGGGAGGCTGGTGGGCTCTGCGACACAGGGAAGATAAGCCGGTTCCGCGACAAAGAACAAGCCGCTTTGAGGCGAGCATCTGCGTACCTGATGATCCCGACCGAATACAGAAATTGCCCGTCTTGTCAGTGGCTTGGCCGAGGGGATCGATTGGGATCAAAACCTAGTCGTTTGGGATCGGCCGGCCAGCGTCCACAGAGGCGCAGAAATGCGCCCTTTCTTGCACGCGAGGCTTGCGTAGGGTGTGTGCGTACTCATTCAATCAACGCGCTAAGCCGGTGCGCTCGTCATCGACGGTTCCTGCTCCCCATCTCTGTTTCGAGTAGGTCAGAGCCCGCCGAACGGCGGGTACACTCTCAGCTTGCGCCTCCATCTCAGCTCGATCGCCCGATCCTGTAAGGTCCTGATCGCGTCGCGAGTGGTTGCCCCTTCCAGCTCAATTGTACCAAGCCCGCTTGCACCAGTTCGTCGATCGCGGCGTGGACCTCGGGCATGGCGCAGCGCCAGTCCTGTGCGATGGAGCGCGCCACCTCGCTTGGGCAGATCGTGCTATCGGGCGCTCGGGACGCGAGCATAGACAGCGTCACATTTCGTGGATCGCTCACGCGCTCTTGGTCAGGATGAAGGCGATTAAGAACCCGACAACGGCGATCAGACCTGAATAGTCGTGCGTTGCCTCGGTTGCCTCCGGGATCATGGTGTCGACCAGCATCGCGAGAATGGCACCCGCCGCTACCGCAGTGACGCCCGCGATCAGGTCCGGGCTGCTACCTGCCAGCGCGACGTTGCCGATCATCGCGGCGATAGCGGAGGCGACCGCGATGCCGCCCCATACGCCGAAGACGTAGACCGGCGAGCGCCCCGAAGCCTTCATGCCCGCTGCGCTCGACAGTCCTTCGGGAACGTTCGACAGGAACACAGCAGCGACCGTCACCGCGCTGACACCCGCGCCGCTGAGGAGGCTGACGCCGATCACGACCGACTCCGGTATGCCGTCGAGCAATGCGCCGATCGCGATGGCGGCGCCGGAGTCGCTCTTCGCTTCGGGTTGCCTCTCCTGCGGGTTCGACCCCGACCGCTTCCGGTGCTTAGCACCGCGCCGAGACACGATGATGTTCGCCGCCGTATAGACGACAGCGCCGCCGAGGAAGCCGATCGCCGTGGAGTCAAAGCCGCCTTGATGGAAGGCCTCGTCCATCAGGTCGAAGGCGACCGCGGAGATCAGGACGCCAGCGCCGATCGCCATGATGGAAGCGATCAGACGCTGCGGCAGTTTCGCGAACCAGGCGATGGCGGCCCCAAGGATAAGGGCCGATCCGCCGACAAGCCCCCAGAACCCGGCCGCCCAAACTCCTGACATCACGCGTCTCCCTTGCATTACAGGGAACGTGCGCAGGGGGATGACGCTCCGACGGCCCTAACAATCCGACGCGATGATCCCGATCTTCAGCTTGCGCCCGCCACCCCTCCATGATCGCAGGACCGCCATGATCGCCTTGCTCACACAAGCCGCATTAGCCGCCCAATGCACACCTGCGGATTATCTCTGCAATCTGGGCCGCGCGCCAACCTACAGTGAGCAGGAAGCTGGGCGGATGGCGGCTCAGCGCCTGCAAGCCGAGCGCGAGTTGATCGACCGGCAGGCTGACGCGACCAGAGCGGCAACGAGTAGTCAGGCGGACGCTGCGCGCGTGCTGCCAAGGCGAGTGGAGAGTTTATCCGCCTCCGGCCAGTGCCGGGAGGCGGCGGAAGTGGCCATGAACGGCGGGAACATCGATCTCGCCCGGCAGACGCTCACCCGCTGTCGCTGAGCCGGCAGCGATCTCCTACTATAGGGCCACGCTGTCAGTGAATTGATGGCAGGCCACGATATGCCGATGATCCGTTCGACTTTAGTCGTGTTCGGCCGACGCGCTCGACAACGTTAATCGCCCTTTTACCCAGCTTCATCAGCCACATGGCATCTAGTCGCTTCGTCGGAAAGCCGAGCCTGCCATGCTGAAATGGTTCAAAGAGATTGCACCGATACGTCTGAAGTTCCGGGTTCTTGTGGCGGTGTACGGAGCCCTATCGGGATCGCTTGCCGCGCTGGTCTGCTACGCCGCGGCCCATTCTTCCGGCGTGACAACATCACCGCTCGTTGCCGGCGCGTTGGCGCTTTTCGCCTTGATCATCGTCGTCACGCTGATCGCGGCGCACCTCATCTGCACGCCGTACGTCAACACAGTTCTGCGGATGGAAGCGCTAGCCGCCGGAGATTTGGACAGTCCGGTCGCCTACACGCAGCACCGCGACTGCGTCGGACGGATGACGACCGCGATGGAGAGCTTCCGCGAAAGCTCTCTCGCCGCCGCCGAGTGCAATACCCAGCGGGCGATGGCGTTGGCGATGGGCGCAGGACTTAAAGAGATTGCCAGCGGGAACCTGTCGCACCGGATCACGGCGGAACTCAGCGGACCGTTCGCCGAGCTGAAGGATGACTTTAATACCGCAGCCAGCGAGCTGTCATCGGCCTTGTCGGTGGTGAACACTAGCGCGCTCGGCATCGCAAACGGAGCGCACGACATCCACCAGGCAGCAGACGATCTGTCGCGCCGCACCGAACAGCAGGCCGCGTCGCTGGAACAGGCCGCCGCCGCCATGCATCAGATCACGACGACCGTTCAGGAAACCGCGGTCAGTGCCGCCCGCGCCAACGATGCCGTCACACAGGCGCGGGAAGACGCCGGGCAATCCGGCGAGGTCGTGTTGCGCGCGGTCGAAGCCATGAACGGCATTGAGCGTTCCTCGGCTGAGATCAGCGAGATCATCGCTGTTATCGACGGCATCGCCTTTCAGACAAACCTGCTGGCGCTTAACGCCGGTGTCGAAGCTGCCCGGGCCGGCGGCGCTGGCAAGGGCTTCGCGGTCGTTGCCAGTGAGGTTCGCGCCCTGGCACAGCGATCGGCCGATGCGGCGAAGGACGTGAAGGCAAAGATCACCGCGTCCAGTCAGCAGGTGGAGGTTGGCGTGAAGCTGGTGGCGGAAGCAGGTGCCTCGCTGGATCGCATCTCCAACCGCATCGGCAACATCAGCGTTCTTGTCTCAGGCATTGCCTTGGCGGCAGATCAGCAGGCTACTGGGCTGCAGCAGGTCAATCAGGCGGTCGCTGAAATGGACGGGGTAACCCAGCAAAATGCTGCGATGGTCGAAGAAACGATGGCCGCGACCGCCAGCTTGACCCAACAGACAGATCGAATGTCGGCGGAGGCGGGGCGGTTTCGCCTGGGGATCACGGCATCGGTCACGTCGGCCCCTATGCTGGCTACTGATCGGGCTCCTTCAAGTTTCCGTCGCCCCCTTCGTGCAGCGGCTGCCGGCGGTTGATTGACGAGGCGGCCAGTAACCGACCGCCTCGTCAGCAAACGAACATTGCCTCAACAATTGCTTGCATAAGGACGCCGCGTGGAACGGGTACGCTGACCGACGTCCACCCGACGTTCTGCGCTCGACGCAGGCCGTAGAGCCCTATCCACGACCGCCCATGCAGCCGCCATGCTCGTTGCAGCGCCGCCACCGGCATCAGCACGCACGTAGCGGCGGGCGCATGAGCGTACGCGATGAAGTCAGCAGCTAGCGGCTTCTGCACCCAGCCGGGCGACTTCCGCACCTCGTCGGACCATCGCTCCAGCAAGACGTCCGGCCAATCCTCTGTCCTGATCTTCTCGTCGACGGTGTACGTCCGCCCACACGCCAGCGTCAGCAGGCGATCGATGCCGCCACGCTGCGCCCAACCGTCGTGTTCAACCGCGACCGCGGACATCAGCGTGGGGAACGCTCGACGGTAGATCGGCAGCCACCAATCCGGTCCGTAGCTCGCCGCCAAGGCGTGGCTGTCCTCGAACCGATGCACGCGGTTGAAGCCTGACGTCCGCGCGTGGCGAGCGACAGGCTGGTGGATCACGCGACCGGGTGAAGCCGGCTGCCACGTCCCGGTGTTATTGATCGCCATCACGGTCGTCCTCACGGTCGTGGGTGTCTTCGTCGTCGTCGCGCAGATCCTCCAGGTCCGGATCGCCGTCGATCTCGTCCATGCGGTCGATCATGCGCTCCGTCAGGCGGACCAGCACGTCACGCGGCAAAACCGGGATCGCCGCGAACAGCGACCCCGTGCCGGGCAGATTGCTGGGACGGCTCCACGCTCGTCGTCGCTCCCGCCGCCACCGGGAACGGCGCTGCGCTGGCGGCGCGGGCGTGTGAAAGGCGTGGCCCATCAGGCGACCTGTCCCAACTGGCGCTGCTCGATCGCCAGCTTGATCGCCTCCTGTCGGTCAGGTCGTCCAATCAGCGGCGACATGACGCTGGTCAGGTCCTCCGGATGGCACTCGTCGACCATCAGGGCAAGCCGCCGGCCGGACATCAGCGCATAGCCGCCACCGATCTGCGCCATTGCCGCCAGCCACGCGGCCGGGTCGAAGGTGTCGAGGTGCTTCAGTATGGTGGCCATGTCAGCGGCCCTCCGGCTTGGGCGTGCGGCCGATCTGGAAACCGAGGTGGATGCCAAGCCACTGGATCTGCAAATACCGCACTGGTCCTTCGCCGCCGGTTTGCAGGCGCCCGCCATCATTGATGCGGATCTCCTGCATGCGCTCGACGTGGATCTCGCCCGAATCATACCATGGTTCGACGGCGGCGATGAAGCGACGCAAGCCGCCGCTGATCGTGGTTGCGACCGTCGTCATGCGTCCTTCCCTTCGCGCGAGAGAGCCAACAGCTTTTCGGAAAGCTGCCGCGCGAGGCTGGTGAGCCCGTTCATGGCGGCGCAGAGGCGGTCATCATTCTCGGCGGACGCCTGATCGGCGATGTACGAGGCAAGCATCTGGATGGTGGCCGCATCATGCGAAGCGAAGAACACGCCGTCTCGCTGCTGAGTGTTCATGATCACCCCTCCCTTGTCAGGAACGGTTCGGCTTCGGCGAGCATGGTAGCCGCATCTCGCTCGCTGACCGTTGCACCTTCGACGTTGACGACGACGGTCAGCATCAGCTTGGCGAGCATTTCGCTTTCAGTGTCTGCCTTCGTCGAGATAATGCGCCGATCCAGCTCGTTGATGGCGATGCAGGCCGCGTCATGCGCAGCCGTGCCATCCGTCAGCGTCTCGGCGCGGGTCAGCAGTGCCCTGCGCTCCGTAAGCCACGTGGCATGCCGGTTCTCGGCTGGCGCCGTGCGGTAGGCGCGTACTGGCACCGCTTGCGCTGCTTCATGCAGGCTATTGCTGAGGGCCTGCGCCATCTCGCCCAAGCCGTCGACCGCTTCCGCTGCGACGGACGTCTCCGGCGAGGCACCCAAGGAGTCGCTGACGAGCGCGCACAAGGCAGAGATGGACGATGCGGTGCTCGCCGCGGCGAACAGGCGCTTGTCCGCGATGTGGATCATGTTCGTATCGGCAGCCATGGTCAGTCCTCCAAGAGGAAGGTGGCGAAGTCGACGAGCGTGGCGACGCCGTTCAGCGCACCGGCCATGACGGTGGGGTTCACCGCCTTGAACTCGCTGGTGGAGCCGCGCTGGGCAACGGCATCGGCGTCGAAGCAGGCCGAGGCCATCACGGTCAGGATCGCCGTGGCTTCGTGCAGCATGTCGCGGCTGCGCTCTGCTGGCGCGACGCTGTTCACAACGGCGAACGGGCGCTTGCCGTCCATTTCCCAACCAGCGAGCGCGTTGCGAGCTTCGATCAAAGGTGTGGTGGCCATCATGCCGCCTCCGCCATCTGGAAGGGTGCGAGCGCGACCGCCATCAGCGAGGCGTGCAGCCCGGTGGCAGCGATGGCGTAGCTGAGGGCCAAACCGGCGGCATCGATTGCACCGGTGACGGTGGGCTGCGACGTCCACGCTTCGAACGCGGCATAGTCGTCGCTGTCCTGCGCATGCTTCAGCGCTGCGGATCCGTATTCCTCGCGAATCGCCGTCAGGGCGTCGGCGCGGTACCCGGTGTAGCGGTACGAGCAGTCCTGCTCACGATGCAGGGCGAAGCCGCCGTGTACATAGCCGCCCTTCGGCGGGTTCTTGGCGCAGGACGCCAGCAGTTTGAGTGCGCGGGGATCTTGCGTCCAGACGACGCAAGGGGCCTTGGCCGGGCGAACGCCCAGCGTTACGGTGTTCATAGCCTATCACCTCTTATCCAGGTGGTTGGGTCAGGCCGGGCGTGAAGGGCTCAATCTTCACTTCCGGCCGTTCTGATTGCTTTCATATCACCACTAACGGTGGCGAACAAGCGCGAACTGATATAAATGCGATCACATGATGAAAGTTGAGCAATGCCGGGCTGCTAGAGCCTTGCTCGACTGGTCGGCGCAGCAATTAGCCGAGTATGCTGGTGTAGGCGTTGCCACGGTGCGCCGTTTCGAAAGTGGTAGCACCGTCGCTGACACCTCCGTGGATGCCATGACCAAGGCCCTAAATGCGGCGGGTATCAGCTTGATCCCCGCAGGCGCGCCCTCCCCTAACGGCGGTGCGGGCGTCCGCCTCAGCGTGCGGTAAAATCGTGGAGCTACCAAGTACCCTTCGCCCGTTTGCAGCCGCCGCGATCCCCTTTGCAGCGGTGATCGCCTTTGCATCTTCGCCCTTGATCCGCTTCGCCGATCCGACCTGGGTTTGGGCTGGAGGTTATAGCCTAGGTCTTGGCTTGGCGTTGATCCTCCTGTGGGCGACAGTCGACATCAAGGCGGAGTGGGCAGGATGGATCGGGGGTGCCTTCTTCTTGGTAGGCGCCGCAATCCTATTCCGCGCTGGAGACCGGGCTACAACCATCTCGAAGGCGAACGACCGTAGGTGTCTCACCATCCAGCAGGATATGCTCAGCGCCCACCCGCGTCTCGCGAACGGACACGATATTTTTCAGGCTCTTGGCTGTCAGCCGCAAGGGACAGAGGATCGGATTCGAGTACCACCAACGGATCGTGAGCAGCTTGCACAAAGGCCGCTACCATGGGGCGGATACCCGCCCGCTCCTTGAACGTAGGCCTAGCGCCGTCAACGATAAGTCGGGCTACCCACACCTAGGCGCAGTCGGCGCGACCTTCTGTCTGCAGGCGGGATTGGCCCGTAAGTGCGTATTGCAGCCAATCGTCAATATGAAATGGCGCGTTTGAGGAAAGCGCGCCTCGCTCAAGGGAGATGGGTTTAAGAGCGAGGCGCGGCAGGTCCGTAGAGACCTGTCGTCATCTTGGCTGCGTGCGGCCGTCTTGGCAACATCGACGTATAATCTAAGATGGCGTGGAGATGGTGGCCTGCTGTCATCGCGCACCCAGTGCCTGATCACCCGCCCGATGCGTTGTTTGCTACAATAGCGTAAGGAACGACCATGAGCGATCGCAAGCCGATGCCCGCCGCAGGCGGTGATGACATGAAGGGCGCCCCGGACGGCGTGAACACCGATCCCAGCGGCCGGAGCAAGGAAGGTGAGAGCGGGGTGGTAGCTATCCAAATGGGCGCGAGAACGGCGACGATCGAAGTGGAGGTTTCCCCAAACACGGCGGCCAGTCCAACATCGGCTATCACGGCGGTGGACAGGCCGGCCAGGACGGCAGCGCCAACCCGAACGCCGCCGCGCAGGGCGACGACGACTTCAGCGATCAGGGTGAGACCGGACCAAAGCCGGGTCCACGTGGCCCCGATCAAGACGACGACGGATCGCGCGTCCGGACCGAAGTCATGCAGGGTCGCACGATCAAGGTTGAAGATACGTCCGGGATCGCCGCGGCTGAGGCGTCAGGGATGACTGGTGTCGAGGGACAGCATGCGTCTGACGAGGAGGCACCAGGTTCTGGGTGATCTTCCAGGCCCGTTTAAGATCACCCTTGGTTTCTTGTACCTTGTGCTGGTCGCCATAGCCACGTTGGCTGTCGCGGTCGCAGCAGGGTTCGCTGGCACAGTGTGACTTGACCAGAAATGTGGATGGCGGTCGCAAGGCGCCACACACATCAAACTACTCGACCTTGCTATCGCGTGCGTCGCCCTTGAGGTCGTCGGAGGTCAGATCCTGCTGGCGCTTTCCAAGGATGTCCCGATCTTCCGTTCTTACCAGCGTCATTTTGGCCGCGTTCAGAAGCTTTTCTTTGTCAGCCATTTCAAACATCTCCTGCGCTTTGCACCGGCGACATGCACATTCCGGACGAGAACTAGCTCGGTCTTTCCACTGTCTTCCAGTTAGCCGCGACTTACGCCGATAGTGATCGAGAATGATCTAGTGTTTCAGCGCCTGGCATGATCGGCACTGGCCATGCAAGCCACGCGGAGCGTCGTTCCTGCGACGTCGGCTAAGCCGCTATCGTCGGAGCGACTGGCGTGATCGAAGCGATCGCAGCCGACACCGCAATGTAGCCTTCTATGCTGTTAGCCGCGATCGCAAGTGGTCGACCATCGAGCTGCTCGTTGTGGCCGTTGAGAAAGGCTTGGGCCCCTTGCAAGCCAAGTGCTGCCACTGCGACCCTGAGGATCGATCCCTCTCGAGCAGCCGCCTCGCGAGAGATTTGCGGCCGGCTTGACGAAGACCGGAAGCGGAGCGGCTTGGCAGGTGTGTGCCACTTTGCCTCCTCATCGCTCATGACGAAGAGACCAAAGTCGGGCGATCGACGCCAAAGCTGAGCTGCTTACCCGCGATCAGCGCCGCGTAGCCGCTGGCCCGTCCCGCATGTGAGATCCTAGCCTCGACCGTTGCCGCGTTTGCTGCCTGCGTAATCGACACCTGGTGGAGGCGATAAAGCTCGTTCATGTCCATGACCCGGCTCCTTGCTGGCAAGCGGGAGCGCCTTGTCTCTCAGCTGCCGGCGCTCGCAATCTGGAAGCAGGCAGTGCCATGTATATGGGATGTCGTGGAGCGTCGGACAAGCTGTCGGTTACGCAGAAGCGCACGTCAGTGGACCCGTTGTAGTTTCCGCAACCAACCCCACATAGAGCGGATCGCTGGCTTACTACCGTAAGCGCCAGCGGCAGAGAGACCCCGTGCTCCCGCTTACCAGGGAGCGTTGTCGATGGATCTCAAAGAGCTTTATCTTCGTCAACGTGTTGCGGCGGCTTCGGCAGCGGCAGCCACTTCGCCACAGGCAAAACTTTCGCATAGGGAATTGGCCGCTAGCTACGCCGATCGCATAGAAAACTATGATGCGAGCGGAGAGGAGCGGTATTCGCCCACCCACTCGCCACAAGCCGGCATCATAGATGACGAAGCATTGTCGTTGCGCGCCTTGCTGGATCCACAACTGGCTACGGCAAACCGGTGACTTGGATGTGGACCCTTGTCAGCCTGATTTGGCTTGCCCCGATTGGAACCGCTCTCGTTCTTCTTGCCGGGTCGATGATCTCACACCATTTTCGGGTGTGGCTGCTGCGGCATCTGGTCGGATGATGTCTGACGCTCATAAAAAGAGGCGTTGGACACAAACGGACATCAATGAGCTGCGCAGAGAGGTTGCTGGCGGTGCGAACATCAAGTCGCTGGCTGCAAGCCTCGGCAGAGAGGCCGAGGAGGTCCATCGTATGGCGGCGCGACTTAGCATATTCGCTAAACTACCACTGAGTTGATCAGAGTAGGATACGCGTTGGCTCTTCAACGTGCCCGATAGACCGGCACCGATTCATTCGGATCGGCAGCGTTCAATAGTTGAGGTGAAATGCAGCCCACGGTCTTATTCATAACGAAAGCGCGCATTGCGAGCAAGAAAAGCGAAACCGATGAACATAGCTTTCAGGTGATCATCTGACACATCTTTAAGCTCTTCTTTTATGCGCTCTACGTATTCGTTTGGATCATCACCGACCCCATACAGCGGCTGGCTCATCGTTCGATTGTGAAACTCACGACGTTCAATCCTTTGCGAGCTGACGATGATTATATCGTGATGCCGCGGATTGCGCACGATGCGCCCCATAAGATCGTCGACGTCCTTCTCCTCGCCTTCAATCACTTGTAAAAATCGGGTGCCGTCAGAGAGGAAGAGGCCAGTGATGCCATTTTCCTCATTCCGGACCGCCGCTGCTTCGCACAGGGCCTTGATCTCGGCCCGGCTAAAATTTGAGGCGGCTCTGCTGGTAAAAACGACTCGGTACATCGATTTTCCCCAGCAAGTAGAGGCTAGGGTGCGCTCAAATTGGCGTGGGGTCGACATCAAACCACCTATCTCACGTCACGCTGATGAGCAGGTAGCACTGCACAGATCGCAGGCGACCCTGCCGGTCGTTTTCGAACGGGCCGATCGGAGGATCTATCGTGCGCAGCGAGCTGGAGGCGACCGCGTGGTGGTCTGTAACTCATGCTGGGAACCGCTGCGCGAAGCTTGAAGGATGTGGTACGGAGAGGCGTGACCAACGCTGCACCGCATCGCTTCTCCATCGGCATCGAGCCGGTCGACATCGACTTCATGGGACACGTCAACAACGCGAGCTACCTGAAGTGGGTACAGGCGGCTGTACTCGATCACTGGCGTGCCTTGGCGCCCGCCGAGATTGCAGCGCAGCACCTATGGGTCGCGCTCAAGCACGAGATCACGTACCGCAAGCCCGCATTTCTTGAGGATGATGTGATCGCCACGGTGCTACTTGAGAAGGTGCATGGTGCTCGCGCCTTCTACGAGACCGTAATCAAGCGCGGCGAAGAGGTGCTGGCCGAGGTCAAATCCAGCTGGTGCTGCCTAGATGCGTCCACGATGCGTCCCGCACGGCTGGCGCAGGACGTGATTGAGCACTTCTACCCCCGTACTGAGGCGCAGGCTGAACGCTGATTAGCGGAACACCTTGTTGAGATAGGCCGCCAGCCGAACGCCACCCTTTTCGAGCTGTAGCTCCACGCGCGGGGTGTTCTCATACACGTAGCGGTAGCCCAAGGCGGTGTCGCCGGAGGGCGGGTACACCTGATCCCGCACGATCACGCTATCGGCCATCCATACCCTAGGATCAGCCGACGACCATGCCTTGACGTCGGCCGGCGTGATGCGGGCGTTCAGCCAAGCCGCCATCTCGGAATACGAAAGCTGCTCGTCGTCGACCAGCAGCGTGTCCCAGACGCTGTGCAGGTTCGTCGGCTTGCCGAACCACGTCACCTTCAGGTCATTGCCGCCGCGATCTGTGCCGTTGCCGTTGTGGAGCGGCTGTGCGAGGTCGCCGACGATGTGGATGATGAAGCGTAGCGCCACGCGCTTGTCGTCGGGCGAGGCCTTGCGGTCCCGGAGAGTGGCGCTGAAGCGGTCGAGCGCGGTGATGGCGTCGCCTTCGGGCGGTGCACCCACCTGATCGTAGGTCTTGCCGCCTGGCAGTGTCACATAGTGCCAAGGGCTGGCCGTCTTCTGCCAGAACGGCGATGGATCGGACTTCATGAAGTCGGGCCAGTTCGACGCCTCGGCCATGGTCTCGGTGCAGAGGATGCGCTTCACGGCCGATCGCGCCTTGCTGCTCAGGTGCGCGTCAGCGATCTGACCGACGACGCGATGGCCGGTCTTGCCCCAGGCGAATGCGGGGGCGGGGATGATGGAGAAGATGAAAGCTGCAGCAGCAAGGGTACGCATGGCGTGCCCCTGCCGTCGCAAGGTGGCGTTTTCGTGACTTACCTCGACAGTTTAAGCCGCGGCCCCGTCACCCTGCATGATAGCTGGTCGTAGTGATGTAGTGCAGCGTGTGGACCGTCATGCCACCGTGCTGTCGCTCACCTTCGTCCTTGGCAGCAGCGCTCAGTAGGTAGCGCCCCGAACCCGAAGTAGGGACCACCACCACACCACGCGCGTCGGTGCGCAGCTTGCGTGTCTCACGAGCCGGCGTCACGAAGGTCACCTCAGTATCGGCCAGCGGACGGCCATCGCGAATGACCGTGAACCTGTCAGCGTCAGTCGCCACGGGCACGATCTCGAAAGGCAGGACCGCCTTCGGCTCAATTCGCCCGGCGCGCGCATAGTAGACCACCGCCTCTCGCTTGGTGGCGGGTCCCCATGGAGCAAAGACGTTGTCGTCCCAGGCACGAACATCGCCAGCGACCGCAGCTACCTCGATGTGATCGTTACGGCGTACCATTGCAGCCCGCGAAGACGGGACCAGCCGCGGCGCCTTCAACTTCGTAAATTCCGGGTCACCGCCGGCCGGCACCGGCTCCGCCGGTTCGCCCAGGTAGATTCGAGCTGTCGCGCTTCCGTCGCGCTCAATCCACACCTCGTGCGCAGCGGCCAGCGTCGAAGTGCCGAGCAGAGCGGCGGCAAGAAACAGCTTGATCATACCTGATCTCCAACGAAGCGATCGTCGCGGTCCGTGAAGCGACGCTCTGATAAGCTGGCTTACTGCGCATAGCTATCACTAGCAACCACGTGTGATGTCTGGCGGGGGACGGCTTGCCGCCATTATCTGCACTCACCCATCCGGTACTGACGCCAATAACGATCCCAGCGAGTAGCTGCTCCTGCGGCTATTGCCGCACAGGACAGAGAGCGCCCGTCCGGCAACGTGCACCGGGCGACCACGCGCGTATAGCTGGCGCCCACCGGCTGGCAGCTAAGCCGCTTACCGAGAGTCAGCCGCGCCATGATCTGGCGGCTGCGCTCCGCGGCACGATCGTCACAGACATACGTACGCCGCTGCGATGGGGGCCGCCGGCACGGCGCGCGCTCTCGAAGTCCGGCGCCTGTACACCAGCCACGCGGATCTTCACGCCCGATCGGCACCACAGCGGGCCGTCACCATCATGGACGCGAACGACTTGGCAGACGATCGGTGGCGGCGGGGTGGCGATCATGGTGGGCGTCATCTCAGCAAACCCATGTTCCCGCAATGTTCTTGCGAGATCACGGCGGCGTCGGCGTAGCTTGCCGCCACCGCCGATCGACGGCGCACCGACATTGAAGGAGCCTTGGCATGGAGCACGACTTCCTGCTGCGTGCGGCTGCGCGCGCGATCTATGACGCCTGCTATCCCAGCGACGACTGGTCGCCGGTGGGGTTCGACGAGGCCGAGCGGTCTGGGACGGTGCATTACCGGCAGGCCGTCGACGCGGCGCTTCAGGCACGGGCCGTGCTGGCTGTGCGCGGTGAGCAGTTGCCGCTTCCGGCGCTTGCGTAATCAGCGGATGTGGTTGGCGATCCGAAGACCCTGCACGACCTGTATCGCGTCGAGGCACAGGTTCGCGTCACGTGCCGGAGTTGCAAGGCAACCGAGGTGTGGGAACTGGATGCGCTGATCGCCGAGGTGCGAGCGAACGGCGGCAACACCGATTGGCGGGCGGCGCGATCGGCGCTGAAATGCCCGCGGCACTGCGCGGCACCACGGATCGATCTGCTACCGCTGCCCTATGGCAAGCAGCGTGCCCGGCGCCGCGCTCATCGTCACGCGCTGATCAACCTGTCGCTCCAGGTGCTGCGGGCGGCGGCGCAGCGGTCAGCGCGGGAGGCGGTCGGCACGATCGAGGTCCGCCTTGCGTTGCACGTACTTTGCCCCTTCGTGCGGGATCAGCGCCTGCTGACCGAGTTTTGGAAGGCTGCCACGGCCGAGCCGCAACACCCCTGGACGAGCTGCCACCTGCCATATCGGTGGATTGCACAACGGCTGATTGAACAAGGAGCGGAGGTGGATGAGCCAAACAGGGCATGACTTGAGTGGCGTTGACTCACCTGTCCTCGCGCGGGCAGCCTCCGCCCCGAGGGGAGAGAATCGTGGTCGATGTCTTTGATCGATGGTGCTTGTTTTGTGACTTCGAAGTTCATGCGCCGGGTGAGGGTGCGCCACAGCCCCTTTTAGACGACTATGTTGATCCGCTTATAGCCATGGCCGAGGCGGGCACGGCGAAGCGTGTGTTCGAGAACGAAAATAGGGTGACGCGTATCGCCGGAGCGAGGCGCGTTACGCTCCCCGATGGGGCACCTGCCATAGCTATGCTGATCACCCTCGGTGACCGGCGCGGCGCTGATCCTGCGTTCATCCATTTCGACGAAGGGCTGACCCGTGATGCTGAAAAGCTCGACGGTGAAGTGAAAGGCGTCGGTGCCCACTGCGTCGTGTCTCTGGTTCAAGATCCGCAAGCGGTTGGACGCTACCGGATGTTTCTTGAAGAGACACGAGGGATAGGTCGGACGCCGGTTACGCGCCTTTTTGGATCTGTGTTGACGACGATCGCCGAGGATCGCGGTGAGCGGTACGTGAACCAAAGAACCGGCAGGCAAAACAAGTTCAGGCCGATCGTTGAAGTACACCCACGACGATCCCGTGAGATGGCTGCCGCGTTGGACGAGGGCTCCTTCCTACCGGTCGATCTGTTTGACACCAGCGCAGTCCCGGCCTTCGACGAGAACCCAGAATATGAGGTCCGCCGCCATGTCTTAACGGTCAAGGTCAAGCCAGCGCCTGGCCGTACCTATCGGCAGGCTGTGAGCGATTTGGCTGCCACAGCGCGTGACAACGGTTATGATCGGATGCGGGTCTCGTGGCGTCTCCCGGGTCAACAGCGCGGCGGCACGTCGGAGATGTCGACCGACTTGGCCGATCTAGGCACGGCCCTATTTGCACACCGCGAGTTGGTGCATATCGAGCATGGGTTAACCGAGTGCGCTGGCTCGCTGTCAGATGAGTTTGTGGAGGCCATGATGGCCGAATTCGTGTAGGTTGCGACAGACAGTCATGCTCCTCGCACCGCTCAACTATTGGCGCGTTCGCCACCCCGTGAAGGGGATGTGGGACTTCCTGTTTCCCGCGCTAGGCGCTGTCGGCCTGACAGCCGCATTGATGTTGTGGCCTGCAATCCCATCGCCATACGGCGCCACTGGCTTCCTCGGTGGCCTGCAAAACCTGTACGCCATTCTTGGCGGCTTTTTTGTCGCGGCATTGACCCTCCTATCGACCGCCGACTCAAGGGCGCTTCGGCAGCCGCTCGCAGGTTCGCCGCCGCCTAAATTTGGCACCGAGAC
The DNA here is from genome assembly GCF_036855935.1 of Sphingomonas sp. LR60. Lineage (NCBI taxonomy): Bacteria > Pseudomonadati > Pseudomonadota > Alphaproteobacteria > Sphingomonadales > Sphingomonadaceae > Sphingomonas > Sphingomonas sp. LR60. Next base: position 3,196,416 of record NZ_JASPFK010000001.1, read on the forward strand.
GGTGCCCTTAGATCGTCGGCGCTTTTTGTGTCTGCTCTTCGGTTATCTGGCATTCTCGGCTTTCGGCTTATATGCGCTTGGGTTCATCGCGACTCTTTTGGCGCCCGGTGCACGGGAAATACTCGCCGGCCCAGCTCGAACCGTCGCATCGCTGGCGTTCCTGCTCTTCTATACCTTTTGGTTAAGCCACGTTTTTGTGTCGACGATGGTCGGACTCTATTATTTCACCGATCGGCTGCAACGGCCCGACCCCGTGCTCATCAGGGACACCGACGATTTGCAGGCAGCAGAGTAAGGCTGGCTGTGTGCAACCGCTACCGCATGACCGAGGCGCAGATCGCACTCGCCGCCCGCTACGGCATCGAGGCACCTTTTCCGCCCGATCACACGATCCCGCCGTCTGAGCTGTTCCCCGACAAGCCGGCCTATGTCGTGCGCCAGGAGGGCGGAGCCCGAACGCTCGACGTCATGCGCTGGGGCTTTCCGCGAAAGGTGCCGGGCAAGCGCATCGATAAGGTGATGGGCAAGCCCGTGCTGCTCGACACCAAGGTTACCAACGTGCGCAATTACACGTCGCCGTTCTGGAAGTCGGCGCTGACCAACCCGGAGCGACGATGCCTCGTCCCGTTCACTAGCTTCAGCGAGTACGGGCCCGGTCCTGCTGGTAAGCGCCCATTGTTCTGGTTCGACGTTCCCAGCCGACCGATCGTCAGCTTCGCGGGTGTGTGGCGGCCGGCGGAGGGCGGTGCCGTGTTTGCGTTCCTGACGACCGATCCCAACCCGCTGGTGGCACCGGTCCACCCTAAGGCCATGCCGGTGCTGCTCGACGAGGAAGACGAGGAGCGATGGCTGACGTGCTCGTTCGACGATGCCGTTGCGCTGGCCAAGCCGTTCCCGTCGCAGTTGATGACGGCCCGACAGGATGCATCGACAGGCGCTGTCGGCCGAGGCGCGGGACGGCTACTCGAGTAGGGATGATGGCAGATCAAAGCCCGCCCAGCCGAGGTAAGCAGCGCGCTCAGAACCAGTCCATCATTCAGCCGGGCACAGGGGCTGCAGCGAGGAGAGCTTGTCGACAAGCGCCACATCATGCTTTGCGGCCGCCAAGTCAAACTGACCTTGGAGCGCAAGCAGCAAACCTGCAGGATACCCGAGCACCCGCTCCACCTTAAGCGCGAGTTCAGGCGTTACCGAACGCTTGCCGTTCAGCACGTTATTGAACCCAGGACGAGCGACACCAAGCCGCGCTGCGGCTTCGGTCACAGTGATCTCAAAGCGCGGCAGCACGTCTTCAGACAGAACCTCCCCTGGATGAACCGGATAAGCCAGCTCGAGAGACATATAAGAATAAACCCTAGTATAAGGGAGGGGCACAAGGCCCCTCCGGATCAATGAGAATTTTCAAACCGAACGTTCGAAACCTCCTTGCGGACGTCGTCCCACTCCATGAGGAGACGGGTGGCCCCACCAACGTCGAAGGACCACGTGGCTACGTTACCTTTGTAACGATGCACCCTCCACTCGGGGTGCGCTTTCTTAATTTCGACCATCGAATTAGCAGCGGTGATAACGCTAATCTGACGACGGATTTTCTTGGCTTCCTTGGGTTGCAGATCCGGCATCGACTTGCCCGGAGGCGAACTTAGAAGATCTGCAATTGGCTTACTGGCCGAGATGATAGTGATGGGCATGGTGTGCTTTCTTATAATTCATAGCGTTCATCATTGGTTGGTCTCCCACTTAGGTCCGGTCTATATGACACGTATCGGCCGGCGATACAATCCCTTGTATCGTGGCTGGGTACAAAATGTTTGACGACGGGCTTGTGGACCTATCCACCCAGCTATCTTAGATCAGCGCAATGAGCATGACCGGCATCATCGCGCTGGCGATCGGAAGCGCTATCGGCACCACGATCGCCGTTCGGCGCAACCCCGAGCTATTCGACCCCGATCAGCGGCAAGGTCAGGCCGGCGCCGACACTTCCACCCACCGACTTCGCCTGGGACGCGAGCGCCCGCGCGACCGTGATCTGATCGATCGCCGATAGCGCGGTTGTCGGCACAGGGTTGAGCAGCAGTTCGGCAATGCTGTCGGCCTGCCGGCGTCCTACCGCGCCGAGCACACGACGATCGCGGAAGGTGGCGCGCGCCGCCGTGGTGAGCGCACCGATCGGCGGAGCTCCGGTCATCACGCCCAGCGCTGTCTCGCCCGCCAGTTGCATGCCGAGCCCCGGTCCGAACTGACGATCGGCAGCGGCGCGCGCAGCGGTCGGTGACCCACCCAGCGTCTCGTACTGCGTCTTGCCCATTTGCCGTTCCAGCTCGGCCTGACGAGCGAAGTTGGGCACGCCATCGGGGAATAGGGCATCCACCTTCGCGACCTGATCCGGCGTGCCATAAACGCCGTCATACGGATTGGCGCTGAACCGCATGCGGTCCACCTGTTCTGCCATCCCGCTGCGATAGCCGCTGCGGAACTGATCCATCTGCCCCTCCGTGCGGCCCGTCGTCATCCGGCCTATGCGATCGGGGGTGGTCTGCGGACCGATAGCACCACGACCTGCCAGCAGCGCCTCACGCTCTTTCGCCGGCCCCTCGTACGCGGCTCGTGCCTCCGCATAGCGCGGGTTGAGCTTGTCCATCTCGCGAACGAGGGACGAGCGCACGTCGTTCACCGCGCGTCCTGCCTCATCGAGATGAAGCCGGCGGGTCACCGGGTCGCGGCTTTGCTCAAGGATGTCGTCGAGGCCCCGCTTTACATAGTCGAGCGTCTGCGTCGTATAGCCACGCGACGTGGCCGCGGTGCCGGGCGTAGGAGCTTTCTCAAGCGCGGCGTTGGCGGTGCGAAGCTGGTCACGGGCGGCGAGCAGCGACTGGCGGGTCGTCTCGGTATTGCTGCCTGAAGTGCGCATCGCTGCCTTGTGCGCTGCCTGCGCGGCATCGAAGGTGCTCTTTGCCTCTGCCTGCGCCTGGAAGGGATCGAGGCGGACAGGGTTGAGCACCACGTCGCCGTCACGGTCGAGGGCAAAGCCGAGGGCACTCGGGTCACGCCGTTCGTTCGCTGCGATCGTACGAGCTCGGCTGAGCGCTTGGCGACCGGCTGGCGTGGCAAGGATCGCATCAAGCTCGGGCGTGGCGACGACGGGCGCCGCATACGCTTCATCGTACAGGCTGCCGGCTGCAGCTCGACCCTTGTTGATCAGCGCATCACCCGTCTCGTCGATGTTCACCACCGGGCCGAAGTCCCGCTCGATGCCGGCCACAGCGCGCTCGGCCTGTCCCCGCCCGCGCGGCTCCAGCAGGCGTTCTGCCGTTTCCCGTGCCGCGGGAGAGATACGCGTCGCCGATCCCGCGATAGTCCGGAGCTGCGGATCGGCGTCAGCAAGCGCAATAGGCAGCTTCAGACGCAAGCCATCCACGATGGCGGCACGGGCATTGGTGATCTGCAACGGCTTTGTGTTGGACGTCAGCAACCGAGCAACCGGACTGATCTCACCAGCGCCACGCGCAAGCACCCGCTCTACCATCGGCCCGATCACACGCTGGCCGATCTGATTGCCCGCAAGCGCTGCGCCACCGCCGATCAGCGCACCGGTTAGAGGGTCTTTCTCCATGTTGGACAACCCGCCGTAGACAGCGCCGCCGGCGGTGTCGGCGACGGCTGTGCCGAGGAACGGGCGTGCTGGCGAGAATGCAGCACCCGCCTTGGCGAGCCCCGTCATGGTCGGGATAGCGCCAGCAATCTGGCCGCCCAACCGCCAGTATGGATTCACCTTTTCATCCGCGCCGCTGATCGCACGCTCGCGGGTCAGGTTTGCAGCGAAGCCATCGTCGTTGAAGGCGGATCGCGCGAGTGCTGCCAGTGGGTCCGCGGCGCCAAGCGAAGCCATGTCAGCGGCACCACGAACCGCCGCGTCGATCCCACCGCCCAGCGTGTCGCGCTTCCTCTCAAGCTCGGTCTTAGCCTCCGGCGTCACCTGTCCGCCGACGACATCGACCGCCAGCGGCGCGGGCTTGCCGAAGCGCTGCTGGTACGCCGCGCGATACTGGTCGCTGTTCGCCACATCGGCCGAAACGTCGACCGGCTTGCCGTTGTAGGTAAGCAGGCCGCTGTCATCGAACTTGTAGGTGCCCCCGCTGAGCCCGGCGGCGAGGTCGGCGGCGTTGTTGATGGTGAGCGGCTGGTTAGTCGATGCGATCGGCGCTGCGGCCTGCTTCCTGCGCGCAGGATCAAGGTCGCCTTCGAGGTCAGTGCCGCCGGCTCCGGTGTATGCGCGGCTGTACATGTCGATGACACGTTGCACGTTGTTCTGGAACTGGTCGTCGCTCTGCCCGGTGTCGAGGTTCGACAGGCTGCTGGCGAGCGCCTGGAAGTCGCTGTTTGAGAGCGGCGTCAGCGGGTTCTTGCCGCCGTTCGTCTTGGCCATCTCCATGATGCGGGTGAGCGCACCGGCGTTCTTCAGCGTCTCGGTGTCCTGACGAACGTCATAGGCCGGGCTACCGCCGACGAAGCGGGCAACGTTGGCGCCGAAGCCGGTCGTGAACCAGCCATCGCGCGACCGCTGCTGAAGGGTCCGCGCGAGCCGGATCTTGTCGAGCGCTTCCGCCCGCACCGAAGCGAGGTCTGGCTTGCCGGAGGCGTCCGCCGCCTTCGTAGGGTCGACCCAGCCGGGGATCGGTTCGGGCTGGCCATTTGCTCCGATCCGCAGCCCCTTGGCGTACAGGTTCGCCTCAAACTCCTTCTGCTGGCGCGCAGCCGTCTCGCGAGCACGCTGTTCGGACGCGGCATCGATCGCGATCTGCTGGGTCGTCTTGTTCAGCGTGGCTGCGGCCTGTGGCGCGTCATAGACGTTCGCAGCCGGCGGGGGCGCAATCATCACCGAGCCCGCGGGAAGCCCCGCCGGGACTGCGGGAGCGTCGAACTGATCATAGGGGTTCTGCTGCATCATCGTGCTCCCGTCGTCCCGCGACGTCCGAAATATGGGGTGCGGCCATAGCCGCTCGACGCGCCCGCTCCGTACTTGGCATCGAACTGCGCGGCGCTCGCTGGATTGCTGCGCAGGTACGCCACCGCGCCGTCAGGAATACCGCCTGGTGCGGCTGGCGCTGTGGGAGTGCGCGGCACCATGAACGTGCCCTGCGACGTATTGACGAATTGGGGAGCGCCACCACCATTCGCGGCATAGTTCTTCGCGTAGGTCGCGCCTAAGCCGTTCTCGAACGTGTTGAGGTACTCGACACGCTGCTGGAGGTCAGATGGTCCCTGCGGCTTAGGGTGCTGCAACGCCCATGCCTTCTCTCCCAGCGACTGCACCGCCGGGTTGGGATCGGACACGGCGGCGGTCACCGCCTCGGCGCTCGGCGTGCCACGGGACAGTTCACGCAAGATCGTGGCGCGTGAGTTTTCATTCGTAGCAGCGGCCTGATCGAGCTTCCGGCGCTCTCCGCTGGCCACCAACAAGTTAGCGATGCGCGCCGCCCCCTGTGTCCAGCTCTGGACCGGCGAGAAGTCCATGCCGACCGCCATCTGCTCAGCGTTCTGCCTGCGCCGGAAGGCCAGTTCGTCAGGCGACATGCGCGCGCCACCAGGACCGTTCACGAAGGCAGGTGCTGGCAGAACGGCCTGCCCGCCCGGCTGCATGCTTGGGACGGACGGGTCATCCTCCATGCGCTTCTGGAGACGGGCTTGCGCCTGCGCGATCTGATCCGCCTGAAGCAGCGCGGGCGCCTGAAGACCGAAAAGCATCAGTTCGCCCCTTCACGCATGAGGCGGAGGGCAATCTCTGCGGCGGGCGGGTAGAAGCCGACCAGATCCAGCGCTGCGGTGGATGCCACCTCGTCGCCTTCCTCCGCCAGCTGCTCCAGGATGCTGACCGCCTCGCCCATGAGAGACTTCAGGCGATCACCATATCCAGCGATTACACTCGCGCTGAACGTGAAGCAGAGCGCGCCAGCGAGGCGGCGAGCGTCGTCGTGCTCGGCTTCATCATGCGCGGCACAGAAGCGGGCATATGGGATCGCCTCAATGCCGACCATGATCGCGTGCGGTGCCTCGGGTGGGATCACCGCGATCAGGGTGAACCTTTCGCGGAGCGCGCGATGGGCGGCGAGGTCGCCCCGTGTCGCGCCGGTAAGCAGGTGCGCCATCGGACCAGCGCCAGCATTTGGGTCGAAGGCGCAGCGCTGCCCGGCGATGCGTGACGGCACTTCTACGCTGTCGGGTGCTTCGTTGGTCTGCACGCGCTGTCCTTCCGTATCCAAGATCGTCGGATACCCGTGAAGGAAGTCAGCCGGGCGGTGCTGTGATCAACACCAGATATGTCGCTGGTAGCACATTCTAGAGGCATTGAATAGCGCTAGGTGGTTACCTCGTAGCGCTTCAGCATCGCCGCAAGCTGTGCAGCCTCAGCCGATCGGGCGCCATGCTTCCAGGCATTGCTATTGCCCTTCGGTGCGCCGGCTTTGCCCCCGTGAATGCGGCAACGGTTGCGGCCGTGCATCGCCGGGCACTGGCACGCCGTGCCACGCCGCGTCTTGGCCAAGCATCGTGGCGCCGATCGTGCTGGCGTAAGTCGGTCCATAGGATTGTCCGTCGTCATCGGTTTTTGCTCCCCGGGCGTGCAGGTTCTCAGCGACAACGGCCTGCCCGCCGCGATTGTCGATATGAACGTGCTTGACCGTCTGTTCGCGCGGCTGGTGGATCTTCGCCAAAGCTTCCAGCGTGGCTCGGCTTTGCGCCTGAGCCTTGAGCGCCAGCCGCATGTAGCGATCCATGGCGTCCGGATACCGGCCGACGTTCTTGGTGGCCCGGCTCAGCATCTCGGTGAACACGGCATCCAGCGTGAGCGCCTGCGCCGTCAGCATGTTCGACGCGGCGCCTAGATCGCCATCCCGAGCCTTCGTGCACTCAGCCACGTATGCGTCTTGAACGTGCTTCCATTCCATCGTTTCGGTGCCGGTCGTGCTGTGCGCAAGCGTGCCGCCGACGAGCGAATGCCGGAATGCGGGCTTCATCGACGCGATCGACTCCAGCGCGCCGCGCGATAGCGTCTCGCCAGCGTCCGTAAGTGCTGGCACTGACCCGTTCGTCGACTGATCGTCGTGTTCGTCGCTCATTCCATCCTCCATTTTGCCGCACCCCCTTCAGGCTGCCGTGCCGCGCCGCACCACCCCACCCCCTTTTATAGGGGGTGGTGGTGCGGCAGCGTCAGTGCCGTACCGCCGCACCTTGCCGCACCGCACGTTCAACAGGTGCGGCATCCTCCACCCATTGATCAGGGACGAGGAACGGACGCAGCTCCCGACGCCCATCCTTCTTCATCTCGACCTTAAGGGCGCCGTTCGCTTCCCAGGTCTTCAACATGGTCGAAGCCCGTGCCCGATCATGCTTGCGTTCCAGATCGAGTCCGAGCACCGCCGCAACGGCTTCACCGGCCCACGGCTTTGCCTGCGCGTCTTTCCTGTAATCGCCGCTCGCGAGCGCATCTTGAACCTCACGAAGCTTGGCGGACGTCACCCCGTCGAAGGCGTCGGGCGGAGCCCAAGGAACCACAACAGGCAGACTGTCGCCACCATCCGGGCCATTGCCGAGCGGGACGCTGTGCAGCCGATACCAGTCCGACTTGTCAGATGGCGGGGCACGGTTGTTCTTGTCGTCGTACACCCGGAAGTAGCTGCGACGTTCCTCCCCCTCGACCCCGTATTTGGCCGCTTCCTCGTCGGTCATGCGGTTCAGCGTCGGCACCGACCGGGCCGCGGCGATCAAGGCGCTGGCGCCGCGTGCTGCCTCGGCACTCACCTCGCCGCCGGCCAGCTTTCTGGCGTGATGAACCAGAATGAGCGCGCAGCCGGCTTGAGCGGCCAGGCGAGCCCACTGCTTGGCGACAAGATCGATCGCGCCGTTGTCATTCTCGTTGACGCTATGTGACGACACGAACGGGTCAACGATGAGCACGTCAATCTTCTGCTCTCGAAGCTGGGCCAGCAGAGCACCGATCACCGGCGCGTTGATGCGCGTGCCATCCTTGGTCTCATGCGCGGTCTTCAGCTCAGCGCCGTCCATTCCGCTATCGACGTACAGGCGATCACCGATGTCCTCGGGCGAGATGTGCCAGTGAATGGCAGCCGCCTGAAGACCACGCGCCATCTCTTCCCCGGCATCTTCCAGGTTCCACAGCCATACGCGCTTAGGACCACCCCAAACCTTCGGCCCCAGCAGAGAACGGCCTGTTGCCAAGGCCATGGCCATGCCGATCATAAGCGCCGTCTTGCCGGTGGCGCCCGGTGCAACGACGACCGTCAGCGATCCCCTGAGCAGCATATGCCCGTACACCCAATCGCGAGGCGGGATACTTTCCGGGCTCCTCCATCGGTATGGCGTCGCTTTGATCGCGGCGTTGATCGCCGGATGCGGAACGGGTTCGTCAGCCAGCATTGAGGCGAGGTCACGCGACATGACGAGCCTCCGCCACCCTGATCGTCGGCAAGCGTGCCGGCTTCGTGAGCGCGCGCCGCAGAGTTCCGGCGAGCATATCGTTGCCGCAGTCGATCCGATCGAACCCACGTAGCATCAGTACGTCCGGCGCATCCCAGTCGAGCACCACCCCGCCAACCGCGTCGTCCCGGAGCCAGTCCAGCGGCGTCGCATGAAGAGTGAGCCGTTCAGCGTCCCAGCGGGAGCTCAAGCAGGCATCGGCGTTGAGCAGCCAGCCAGTGCCGTTGATCAGGCCCCATCGTGCCGGATTACCGACCCTCCAGGCGACGAGATCAATCAGCTCGCATCCATCCACAACGGGCTGGATGACGTGCGGGTGCCCTTCGCCGGGCAAGAAGCGGCACGACTTCTCCACCTCTCCAGCGAAGACGCCGAATGGCGGGTACGCCTCCCCGATGCGGGCAATAGTAGCCGGTGCGACGCCAGCCTGTCTCATGCGATCCAGATGCGGCTGTCGGACGTTCGCAACCGCCGCGGCGTAAAGCCTGTCCATGTCGGAGCCGGTCATGCCGCCACCGCCTTCCGGTCCCGGAACACCGCATGCCAGACGATGGCGTTGGCACCGGACACGTTGCGGCGACGCTGACCGGTATCCCGGATCAGCCCTTTCTTGCGCAGCTCCGTGAAGCGGGGCTGGAGCGAGTAGCGGGGGTAGCCGGCAAGGGCGCATACCTCGTCAACCGTGTGATCACCCTGCTCGCAAAGAGTCTTGTGGACCAAGTGGCGCAGGTGGTTGCTGGTAAGAGCCGCCATCTCGGCAGCGGCAATGCTGGTATCTACGCCGCGATGATTGCCGGCAGTGTCGAAGGCGTCACTCATCGGTCGCCTCCATCGTCAGCGACGGCAAACCATGCTTGTTCAGCAAGATACGCAGCCAGTTCGCCTGCTTCTCGGTGGGCAGGTTGGCATCAAACGCCATGCCACCGAGGAACTGGCCTTCGCGCTGTCGAAGCGCTGCGCCGCTCGTGAGCAGCGCCATCGCGGCCGCTCGGTGATTAGAGAAAGGCATCATGCAGCCTCTCCCCAAATGAGCGAGCTAATCAGCAACGCGCGGCTCCCGACGAGGCCGCAAAGCGAGGACAGGCGTTGAAGCCGAATGGAAGAGGTGGTATTCGCGGTGGCGTTGCTGCTGATGAATTCCGTGGTGCCCCGCAGACCCGGCAAGGTCATGCGGGGTGCTTCGTTTTTAGGACGAAGCGCAACCTTTGCGCTGGCCACTGCGGGTCACGCAGCCTGATCCACAAGAGCGCGGATGCTATCCGCCTTGACCAACCGGCGGCGGCCGATCTTCACCGTGGCGAGCTTGCCTTCATTGATCAGCTCGTAAATCGAGGTCTTGCCCAGCCCGAGCGTCTTGCCCGCGTTCGTGATGCTGACAGTGAGCGGTTCCATCCCGTGTCTCCCATTGTGCCGGCACTTGCCAGCGGGTGAGCACGGTCGTCGGCGGAACGCCGATGGAGAAACATGGGGGTTTCTCAAAATCATGGGTCCGCAGGCGGATCGCTTAACTGGTCCCAATTCCCTATCGCCGCTGACCGCGGGGCGTCATTCAGCGTGCGTATCACGATAGCCAGCGCATGCTCGGCGCCGAACTCAGTTGCGGTTCGGTCCAGAAAGGCCTTTACCTTGGCGGCCGTCTGGACCGATGGATGCTCGGAACCTTCCTGAGACACGATCACCCGCGCGCCAACCAGCTGTGCCTTCGTCACGCTGCCGAACCAACGACCGCGAAAGCGGCGAGTGGCGTTGCTCAGCTTTCGATCGAGCTTCTCGCCGTGATCGTGATGTTCAATCCAGAAATTGGCAAGGGCAGCGAGCGTACCAGTTCGGCGATGATGATTGGCGGTGCTCACCGGACGCCCCCTCTCTTGTCCTTCTCGGCGAACAGCGGATCAGGTGTCCTGAGGAACTGCGCCTCAAGCGCGTCGATCGGACGAAACAGTGGATCAAGCGTGACTGGGCTGAAGCCTTGGTTGATGAGCATGTCGTACACGCCGGACACTGCCAGAAGGACAGCAAGGCGTTGGTCAGCCGTGTTCCCGTCAGCGTAAATCTCGCTCGCCTCAACCAGTTGTGCGTGAAGGGCCTCGAGAGCGGCGGCAGGCTCGGTCTTCGCTGGTCCCCGCTCGTGCCGCTCACGACGTGCGGCAGCGGCGGCCAAGCGGAAGTCAGCCTCCAACGGACGAGGCAGCTTCGGCTCACAGCTCATGCAGCCTTGCTCCCCGCATTAGCCATCCCGAACTGCGCCCAAGCCTCCAGCAGCACTCGCCTCATCTCGACGAAAGTCGTGCGCTTATAGGCACGCACCACCATGTCCGGCACGGCGTGCGCCAGTGCCGCTTCAGCAACAGGGTCGGGCACGTCCGGCATCTTCTCCGCCGCCCAATCCCGAAATGAGCTGCGGAAACCGTGGGCATCATACGGCTGGTCAGCCGATCGCAGCACCTTGTTCATGGTCATATTAGACAGCATTGCCCCACGCTGCCCGCCAAAGATCAATTCGTCCGGCTTCGTAGTGCGCCCTCCCTCACCTCCTCCAGCAGCGCGAGCGCGGCCGAGTTGAGGGTGACGGTATGCGCTTCTCCACCCTTCATCGTCTCAGCCGGCCGGTTCCAATCACGCCCCTCGACGTCAATCTGGCCCCAGCGGGCGGCGCGAACCTCGCCTGGGCGAGCGGCGGTCAGGATCTGGAATAGCAGCGCCTGACGGCCGACCGTCGCCGCCTTTTCGCGCAGCGACTGCACGAACGCGGGCACGGCAGCATAGGGCATCGCCTTGAAATTCTTACCAGCGGGCTGCTTCGACAAGCCTACGGTGATCGAGCGGCCTGGCGCCTCGGTGGCACGCCAGCCTTTCGAATGGCTAAAGTTCAGCACCTGACCGACGCGCGTCCGAACCTTACGTGCCAGTTCGGGCTTCGTCGTCCAGATTGGCTCAAGCATGTCGCGGATGTGCCCCGCCTCGATGGTGTCCACTTGGAGATTGCCGAGCGTCGGGTAGGCGTACGTTTCGAGCGACGTCAGGAAGGCGGCGGCGTTCTTCTCAACCCATCCCTTCTTCAGCGCGGCATGCGTCGACCTGACCGCTTCCTTGAAGGTCGGGGTCGCTCGCTTGTCACGATCGCGCTCGGCGATGGGATCGCGCCCGTTCAGCGCATGCTTGCGCAAGTCGACCGCACGCTGCCGCGCTTCGGACAGGCTGAGCGCCGCCACGGACCCAAGACCAATGTCACGGCGCTTGCCGTTCTGCTGTATGCGGATCATCCACGACTTGGCACCAGTCGAGCTGACGAGCAGGTACAGCCCCGCCCCATCGCCATGGCGCCCAGCCTTCGCATTCTTGACGGCTAAGGCGGTTAGCTTGCCCATGACACTCCCACATCAACTCCCACACTTTCGCGCGGATAGGTGCGAACGTCAACGAACAAGTGCGGAACGCCCACGTGAATCAATCGGGAACGTGAAGGGCGCGGCGAATGGTGGCGAACAAAGGCGAACACAAAGTTATAGTCCCTCCGGGCGCGCCACCTGCTGCCGTCCGCGCAAAGGTCGCGATGGCCCCCAGGACCCCGCCAGCGCCAGAGTGACGGCACGCCGCCCCTCGGCCGCGGATGTATCTGCCCGCCCCGCTCCCTATTTTACATGGCGGATCGATCAGTCGACGCGAAGGATCTGCAGCATGACCGACTATACCAAGACCGACGAAGCGCTGGCGAAGCTGACGCCCGAGCAATTCTACGTGACGCAGCAGAGCGGCACCGAACGGCCGGGCACCGGCGAATACCTCGGCAACAAGCGCGCCGGCATCTATGTCGACATCGTCTCGGGCGAGCCGCTGTTCGCCTCCGCAGACAAGTACGAATCGCATTGCGGCTGGCCCAGCTTCACGCGCCCGATCGACACCGCACACGTCTCCGAGCTGCACGATGCCACGCACGGGATGGTGCGCACCGAGGTGCGCTCGGCGGGCGCCGACAGCCACCTCGGGCACGTCTTCGAGGACGGCCCGCGCGATCGCGGCGGCTTGCGTTACTGCATCAACTCCGCCGCGCTGCGCTTCGTCCCGCGCGAGGCGATGGAGGCCGAGGGCTATGGCGCCTATCTCGATCAGGTCGAGGACGTCGGCTGACTTGACCTGATAGGCGCGCGGCGCTTTGACGCCGCGCTTTCGATGAGGGCCGAGATGGACGATTGGGAGGAACGCGCGGCACGCCGCGCCGAGGAGCGTGAGCGGCGCGCGCAGGAGCGGGTCGCCAGCGCGCTCGCCCGCACCGAACAACGCGCCGTGGACCGCGAGGCGGCGTCGCGGCTGCGCGAGGAGGCGCGCACCGCCCGCCGCGTCGAGGAGGAACAGCGCCGCGCCACGTTGGTCGAGGAACGCGAGGCGCGCCCGCGCCGCCGCCAGAGCACCGGCGCGCTCGCCCGCACCGGCGATCAACGCCTTGAGCGCGACACGCGCCACTATGCCACCGACAAGGACCCGGCGCGCATCCGCACGCTGGCGGCGCGCGGCGCGACGCCCGCGGCGCTGGCGGCGGTGTTCGGCGTGTCGGTGGCCGAGATCGAGGCGGTGCTGGCCGCGGATTGATCTTGCCGCTACGCCGCGGCGCATGACCGACGATCGCGACGCCCGCCACAATGACAAGATGCGCCGCGTACAGGCCGCGCGGCGCGTGATGATGAAGGGCAAGACCGTCGAGAAGGGCCTGCTGATCGTCCACACCGGCGCGGGAAAGGGCAAGTCGACCGCCGCCTTCGGCATGGCGGTGCGCGCGATGGGGCACGGGATGAAGGTCGGCGTCGTCCAGTTCGTGAAGGGCGCGATGACCACCGGCGAGAAGGCGATCTTCGACGCCTTTCCCGAGTTGATCGAATTCCGCGCGATGGGCGATGGCTTCACCTGGGACACGCAGGACCGCGCTGCCGACGTGGCGAGTGCCCGCGCGGCCTGGGACGAGGTGCAACGGATGCTCGCCGACCCCGAGATCGCGATGGTGATCGCCGACGAGCTGAACATCGTGCTGCGCTACGATTATCTGCCGGTCGACGAGGTGGTGGCGGTGGCGGCCGCGCGTGCGCCGATGAAGCATCTGGTCATCACCGGCCGCAACGCGCCCGACGCGCTGATCGAGGCCGCCGATCTGGTCACCGAGATGACCCAGGTCAAACACCCGTTCCGCGCCGGCGTAAAAGCGCAGGCGGGGGTGGAATTCTAACGCCGCTGGCTGACGTCATCCCCGCCTCCCCCTCCGTCATCCCCGCGAAGGCGGGAATCCAGAACCTCTGACCTTGCGCCTCTATCGACGGACCTGCGCGTCTGGATTCCCGCCTCCGCGGGAATGACGGTTCTCGTGTTACGGCACCCCACCCCCGATTGACCCGCGCGCCGCCCCCGGCTAGGGCGCGCGCCGCGACAGGTTCCCTCTGACCGGGGATCAAAAGGGAACGGGTAAACCCCGGCTGCCCCTGCAACTGTAAGCGGCGAGCCCGCGCGCCACACGCCATTGGCCCCTCACCGGGCTGAGAAGGCGGCGCGCATCGGTGATGACCCGTGAGCCAGGAGACCTGCCTGTTCGCGATCGTCCTTCGCTCGGCCAGGGTGCGCCGAACGGACGGGAAGGCCGCACGGGGCACATCCGGCGGACGAGCCCAGCGTGACGATAACCACCGCCGTGGGCGGTCGACGCCGCGAGGATGCTCGCGCGCGGCGGCCCGCCCTCGGCTTTACGTCGTCACAAGGGGTTACCCACCATGTTCCATCGTCTCGCCGCCCTTCCGCTGCTCCTCTGTTCCACCGCCGCGCTCGCGCAGGAAGCCCCGCGCCCCGACGCCGCCGCGACCGACACCGGCGCCGACATCGTCGTCGCCGCCAATCGCGCGCCGGTCGACGCCGACCGCGTCACCGCCTCGGTCACCGTGCTCGACAAGGCCGCGATCGACCGCGCGCAGGACCTGTCGGTCGCCGACCTGCTGCTGCGCACCCCCGGCGTCTCGCTGTCGCGCAACGGCGGCTATGGCACCAGCACCTCGCTGCGTATCCGCGGCGCCGAGGCCGACCAGACCGTCGTCGTCATCGACGGGGTCAAGATCAACGACCCGTCCTCGCCCGGCGGCGGCTATAACTTCGCCAACCTGCTGATCGGCGACGCGTCGCGGATCGAGGTGCTGCGCGGACCGCAGTCGATCCTGTGGGGCAGCCAGGCGATCGGCGGCGTCGTCAACATCGTCACCCCGCTGCCGACCGCCGCGCTCGAAGGCAGCATCGACCTGGAGGGCGGTTCGCGCGAAACGGTCAGCGCGCGGGCCGCGCTCGGCGGCACCACCGGGCCGCTCGCGTGGCGGGTCGGCGCGCAGAGCTTCACCACCGACGGCATCTCCGCGCTGAAGGCCGGCACCGAGCGTGACGGCTACACCAACCAGAACGTGCAGGCGCGCGCGGTGCTGACGATCGCGCCGGGCATCAGCGCCGACCTGCGCGGCTCCTATGCCAACGGCCGCAACGACTTCGACGGCTTCAGCGGCGACACCCCCGAATACGGCCTGACGCGCGAGTTCGTCGGCTATGCCGGCCTCAACATCGACCTGTTCGACGCGCGGCTGCGCAACCGCTTCGGCTACGGCTATACCGACACCGATCGCGACAATTACAACCCCGACCAGGTCGAGCAGACGCAGACCTTCGCCGCGCTCGGCCGCAACCACCGGCTCGAATATCAGGGCACGCTCGCGCTCACCAAAGGCGTCGACGCGGTGTTCGGCGTCGAGAATGAGGTCAGCCGCTTCAGCACCGCCTCCTCGGACTTCGTGGCCCCCTATGCGCTCGGCACCCCGGCGCGCGGCCGCGCCGAGCTGACCAGCTTCTATGGCCAGCTCAACGTCTCGCCGTTCGACGGGCTGACGCTCAACGGCGGCGTGCGCCACGACGACCACAGCCGCTTCGGCACGCAGACGCTGTTCGCGGGCGGCGCGAACTGGGTACTGCCGACCGGCACCGTGCTGCGCGCGAGCTACAGCGAGGGCTTCAAGGCGCCGACCTTGTACCAGCTCTTCTCGGAATACGGCAATCAGGCGCTCAACCCAGAGCGCGCCAAGGGCTGGGAGGCCGGCGCCGAGCAGCGCTTCATGGACGGTCGCTTCGCGCTCGGCGGCACCTATTTCGAGCGCCGCAGCCGTGACCAGATCGTCTATACCGGCTGCAACCCCGGCACCACCGATCCGCTGTGCTTCGTCCCCGGCTCGACCACCGAGCAGCGCTTCGGCTATTACCAGAACGTCGCCCGCGCCTTCGCGCGCGGGGTCGAGGCGGTTGCCCGCGCGCAGGTCGGTGAACACCTCAGCCTCGACGGCAATTACAGCTGGGTGCTCTCGGAGGACCGCTCGCCGGGCCGCACCTTCGGCAACTGGCTGCCGCGCCGCCCGCGCGATACCGCCAACGTCGCCGCGACCTACACGTTCGCGGAGTCCGGCTCGTTCGGCGTCGCGGCGCGCTTCGCGGGCACGTCGTTCGACAATGCCAGCAACGCCACCAGGCTCGGCGGCTATACGCTCGTCGACCTGCGCGGCGAGCTGCCGCTGTCGAGCAACGTCCGGCTGTTCGCGCGCGTCGAAAACCTGTTCGACGAGCGCTACGAGACGATCGCCCGTTACGGCACGCTGGGACGCAGCGTCTACGCCGGCTTGCGCGGGCGCTTCTGATCGGATGATCGCGCCGCCCACCCCCTCCGTCGCCCCGGACGTGATCCGGGGCCCCGCTTCTTCCTGGCCGTGGCGGTAAGAAGCGGGATCCCGGATTCAGTCCGGGATGACGGCACGGTGGATGATCAGCCGTCATTGCGAGCGGAGACGCAATCCGATCGACACCACGCCACCCGAAAGCCGCTGACATGACCCTCATCCCCGTCACCGACGGCCCTGCCGTGGTCGCCTGCAACAGCTGCCGCCATTCGGCGACCGCGCGCGACGGGGCGGACGGTCGACGCGGCGGCGCAGCGCTTGCCGCCGCGCTCCGGACGGTGCAGGCGCGCGACCCGCTTGTCGCCGATATCGCCGTGCAGGAGATGCCGTGCCTCTTCGCGTGCGACCGGCATTGCACGATCCACCTGCGCGCTCCCGGCAAGATCGGCTATGTCCTCGGCGGCTTCACCCCCGACGAGGACGCCGCGACCGGGATCATGACCTTCATGCGCCACTATGTCGAAAGCGCCACCGGACAGGTGCCCTATGCGCTCTGGCCCGATGCGGTGAAGGGGCACTTCATCGTCCGCGTGCCCCCCGCCGGGCAGGTGGTGGCATGATGCGTTTCGACAGCGTCGCTGCGTTCGACGCGTCGCTCGCCGAGCTGCCCGCGCCCGATGCCGCGATGCGCGCGGCGGCGGCGGCGCGACAGGCGCGGCTGACCAAACCTGCCGGATCGCTCGGCCGGCTCGAAGAGATCGCGCTGTTCATGGCGGGATGGCAGCGCGACGCGCGCCCGCGGCTCGACGACGGACGCGTGGTGATCTTCGCGGGCAATCACGGCGTCGCGGCGCTCGGGGTCAGCGCCTTTCCCCTTCCGTCACCGCGCAGATGGTCGCCAATTTCCGCGAGGGCGGCGCGGCGATCAACGCGCTGGCCGCCGCCGCCGGCCTGTCGCTGACCGTCGTTCCGCTCGCGCTGGAACAGCCGACCGGCGACATCACCCAGACCGCCGCGATGAGCGAGGCGGAATGTCTCGAAGCGCTCGATGCCGGCGCGGCGGCGGTGCGGCCCGGCACCGATCTGCTGATTCCCGGCGACATGGGGATCGGCAACACCACCCCCGCCGCCGCCTTGTGCGCCGCCAGCTTCGGCGGCCGCGCGTCGGACTGGGTCGGCCCCGGCACCGGCGTTCACGGCCCGGCGCTCGCCGCCAAGATCGCGGCGGTCGACGCGGCGCTTGCCTGCCATGCCGAGGCCACGACACCATTCGAACGCCTTCGCCGGCTCGGCGGACGCGAGATCGCCGCGATTGCGGGCGCGATCCTCGCCGCGCGCCATGCGCGCATCCCGGTGCTGCTCGACGGCTTCATCGTCGGCGCCGCGCTGGCCCCACTCGCCGCCGCGCGCCCGCGGATCGTCGACCATTGCCTCGCCGGCCATGTCTCGGCCGAGCCGGGCCATGCGCGGCTGCTCGACCGGCTGGGGCTCGCGCCGCTGCTCCACCTCGATATGCGGCTCGGCGAGGCGAGCGGTGCCGCGGTCGCCGCCAGCCTCGTCCGCGCCGCGCTGGCTGCGCACGACCAGATGGCGACCTTCGATCAGGCAGGCGTCGCGCGGGCGTGAGCAGCGCGCGCACCGTCCACCTGCTGCGCCACGGCGCGACGGTCCGGCCGGGGCTGTTGCTCGGACACGTCGCCGTCGCGGTGACGCCGCAGGGCATCGCCGATTGCATCCGCGTCGCCGCCGGGGCGACCTTCACGCAGGTGGTCAGCTCCGACCTCTCCCGCGCCGCCGAGTGCGCCGCCGCGCTCGGCGCGCCGGTCCGCCACGATGCACGCTGGCGCGAACTCGATTTCGGCGCCTGGGACGGGCGCGATCCCACCACGCTCCCATCCGACGCACTCGCCGCCTTCTGGCGCGATCCCGATCAGGCCCCGCCCCCGGACGGCGAACGCTGGTCGGCCCTGATCGCCCGCGTCACCGCCGCGCTCGCCGACCTTCCCGACGCGACGCTGGTCGTCACGCACGGCGGCGCACTACGCGCCGCGCTCGCCAGCGCCTGCGGGTTCGACGCGCGACAGGTGTGGGCGTTCGACCTGCCGTGCGCGGCGATGGTGACGCTGCGAATCTGGCCTGACAGCGCGCAGATCGTCGGGTTGCGAACGTGACATACCAACCGGCTGATTGCTGACGTTCGCTTTCTCTAAAGGTATGATTGATTGGGAAAGAAGAGGGCTTCTCTAAACCCCGCCTGTGTGGCGCAGTAAGCAACCGGAGAAGCGTGGATTACGCATAACGCGGACGCCCTGCTGGAAATATAGCGGTCGTTGCAGTTCCTCACTTGCAGTTGCTCTTTCGATCAACGAAACTCGCATCAGTTCTCGAAAGGCACGTTCGTGATCGCCGCTCTCGTAGCACTTGCCCTGCAAACCGCAGCCCCGATGCCGCCACCACTTCACCAAGGTTCGGCCGAAATGACCTGCCCTGTGGGAGGCGAGCGGTTTAGCGCCGTCACTACTCTCATGTACTCGATCATGGGGCGCCGTCCGGACGAAAAACCCTACTCTGAACTACCCTTTCCTCGACCAATGCCGGAATGTCCCGGCAACGGACTGGTCATGTTCGACAGCTTCAAACCCGCCGAGATAGAGCAAGTTGGCAAGTGGATCGCGACCCCGACCTACCAAGGAATGCGGACCACGGAGTCGCCCTTCTACCGGGCGTACTGGCTGGCAAAGAAGATTGGTCGTCCGGACGCTGATGCGATTGAGCTTCTACTGCCCGCCATCTGGAGCGCGAAGGAGGAGGACCGGGACGCCCCCAATCGTCCACGAACATCCCGCTATCAACGGGTTCTTATCGCCGCTGTCGAGGCAGCTACTGCCAACGTGTCCGTAGACGACCGAGTGTGGCTGCAAGGACAAGCGGCCAACGCTCTCCGAGAAATGGGTGAGTTTGCCGCAGCTGAGCGGATGCGTGAACGCGCGGAGGATGCCATTCCGCAAACCACTCGTCCGGCTTTGGCGACCTATTTGCAGAAGTTGAAGATTGTCATCGCGCGCAAGGATCGCGGCGACGAACCGTTGGACATGATTCCTGAAGTTCGAGCGGCAATTATCTGCAAGAACAAGCCACCTCAGGACGACTTCTCACGCACTTAGTGCCGCAGACCGGAGATCGTCAAAGTCTTTGCGTCCTGAAGCGGCGAATCCGCGCTTCGCTATGGCCGTGCCGCCTTGCGTTGCAGCGCCTTCAGTCAATCTGGCCTTCTCTCAAGGGACCAGCACTGAAAAACAAGCCGTTCTCGCGCGGCTGCACCACACAGCAAGGCGGCGCTTCCCGGAATCCATTTTTCCAGCAACGGCCGATCAAAGCTGGGCTATCGGGACAGACGTACCCTCGATCAAGGCTGAACACCGAAATGAAGCGGGCCGGCAGTAGCTACATGCAAAGCTCAAGGTGCCGCCGCGTGCGTCGCGATCCTGATCGACCGGACTGAACCAATGACCCGCCTCTGGCTCGCCTTCGCCTTCCTCACCCGCCTACCCGTGCCGCGCACCTCGGGCACCGCGCAGGATTTCGCCGCGGCGATCCGCTATTACCCGCTGGTCGGCGTGGTGATCGGCGCGCTCGTCGCCGCCGCCACCTGGCTCGGCGCGCGCCACGATCCTTGGACCGGCGCGCTTGCCGGGCTGGTCGCCTGGGTGGCGGTCACCGGCGCGCTCCACCTCGACGGGCTCGGCGATGTCGCGGACGGGGTCGGTGCCGCGCATGGCGATCGCACCCGCCTGCTCGCGGTGATGCGCGACCCGCATGTCGGCAGCTTCGCGACCGTCGCGATCGCGCTCCAGTTGATCGCCAAGCTCATCCTGCTTCATGCGCTCGCCGGCGATTGGCGGGTCGCGCTGGTCCCCTTCGCCGCGCGCATCGCGCCACTCGCCTGGGCACGCTGGCTTCCCCGCTCGGCAGCGGGCTCGGTGCCCATGTGGCGGGGGCGGTCCGCACGCGCGACCTGACCGGCTGGCTTACGCTGCTCGCGCCGGCAATGGTCGCCGCCCCGCCGCTGCTCGCCGCGCCGCTGTTCGCCGCAATCTATGCCGGGTGGTGCCGCCAGCGCCTCGGCGGCATCAACGGCGACGCGCATGGCGCGGGGATCGAACTGCTCGAAAGCGCGCTGCTCGCCGCCTTACTCTGCGGCTGACGCGCGCGCGACCGCCAGCAACGCATCCAGATCGAGATGCCGCTCCAACGCGTCCGCGATCGCATCCAGCGCGGCATCGACCGACGCGGCATGATCCGGCCCGTCCCCCGCCGCCGCCAGCCAGGCGCGCCGCTGCGCGGCCAGCCCGAACAGCCCGTGGATATAGGTCCCCGAGACCAGCCCGTCGGCGCTTGTCGCGCCATCGTGTCCCCCGTCGTCATAGCGCGCCACCAGCCGCGCCGTATCCGCGCCGGTCGTGGCACCGAGGTGCATTTCATAGCCATGAAATGGCGCCCCGCGTGCCACCCCGCGGACGTCGCGCAGCATCTTGTCGCCACCGAGCACGGTATCGACCGCCAGCAGGCCGAGCCCCGCCACGCTCCCGGCAGGCCCCTCCAGCCCCAAGGGATCGGCGACCGTTCGCCCCAGCATCTGATACCCGCCGCACAGGCCCAGCACCGCTCCGCCGCGCCGCCGATGCGCGATCAGGTCCACATCCCACCCCTGCTCGCGCACGAAGGCGAGGTCGGCGATCGTCGCCTTCGATCCCGGTAGAATGACGAGCGCCGCCTCCGCAGGTATCGGAGATCCCGGTGGAATCATCGCCACCTCGATCGCGAGATCGAGCCGCAGCGGGTCGAGGTCGTCGAAATTGGCGATGTGCCGCGTCACCGGGCACGCCACCAGCACCCGCTCGCCGGGCCGCCTGCGCGACCGTTCCAGCACGACCCCATCCTCGCTCGGTAATCTCGCTGCTTCGTGGAGCCACGGCACTATCCCGAACCCGCGCCACCCGCTCCGCGCCTCGATCGCGCGATAGCCATCCTCGAACAATGCCGGATCGCCGCGGAAGCGATTGATAACAAAGCCCCGAACCATCGCCGCATCCTCGGCGTCGAGCACCGCGCGCGTCCCCACCAGCGACGCGATCACTCCGCCGCGATCGATATCGCCGACCAACACCACCGGCACGTCGGCGGCGCGCGCGAACCCCATGTTCGCGATATCGCCGCTGCGCAAATTGATCTCGGCCGGCGACCCCGCCCCCTCGACCAGCACCAGATCGGCCTGTCGTTCCAGGGCGTTGAAGCTCTCCAGCACCTCGGCGAGCAATCCCTCCCGCCCCTCGCGCCATTGCGCCGCCGCCAGCGTCCCGCGCATTTGCCCGCGCACGATCAATTGCGAGGTGCGGTCGCCCTGCGGCTTGAGCAGCACCGGGTTCATATCGACGTGCGGCGCGACCCGTGCGGCGATCGCCTGCGTCGCCTGCGCCCGCCCGATCTCGCCGCCATCCGCCGTAACCGCTGCATTCGTGGACATATTCTGCGGCTTGAACGGCCGTACCGTCAGCCCGCGATTGGCATAGGCACGGCATAAGCCCGCAACCAGCACCGACTTGCCGACGTCGGACCCGGTCCCTTGCAGCATCAGCTTGCCCATGCCGCTATCCCCGCCAAAACCCACAACAATCCGCACGCACGCCCGTACACCGCCAACGCCCGCCGCACATCCTGAGCCGTCGCCGCCGCCCGCCCGTTACCGATCCACGGCTTGTCGGCGACCACACCGTCATAGGCGATCGGCCCCGCGAGCCGCAGCTCCAGCACCCCTGCCATCGCCGCCTCGGTCCAGCCGGCATTGGGCGAGGTGTGATTGCGCGCATCTCGCCACATCACCCGCCACCCACCGCCGCCGGCCACACAGATCAGCACCGCCCCGATCCGCGCCGGGACCCAATTGGCGACATCGTCCAGTCGCGCCGCCGCCCAGCCGAACGCGCGCCAACGTTCCTCGCGATGTCCGATCAGACTGTCGGCGGTGTTGATCGCCTTATACGCCCACAATCCCGGCAACCCGCCGACGAGCAACCAGAAAAGCGGCGCAGCAATGCCGTCGCAAAAGCTCTCAGCCAGGCTTTCGATCGCCGCGCGCGCCACCCCCGCCCCGTCGAGCGTCGCGGTATCACGCCCGACGATCATCGCCACCGCGCCCCGCGCCGCGGGCAGATCGCCGCGCCCAAGCGCCGTCGCGACCGGTCGGACATGATCGTAGAGGCTCCGCTGCGCCAGCCCGGGCCACGCCAGCAATGCCACGCCGACCCAGCCGAACCCGAGCGCCCGCACGCCTCGTCCGGCGAGCAGCGCGACGAGCGCCGTCAGCGCGACCACGATCGCAATCGTCGCGACGCCGAGCAGGCGACGCGGCAGGTCCGGACGATTCCACCGCTTCTCTAAGCCCCCGAGAACCCGCGCGATTGCGCCAACCGGATGTCCGACCCGGGCATAGAGCCAAGCCGGCCACCCAAGCGCAACGTCGATCGCCAGCGTGGCCAGCGCGACCGGCTCAACCACCAGCGGCAAAGGCGGCTTCCAATCGATCAAATTCCGCGCCCGGCAACCCGAACCGCAGCCAGTCCGCCCGGTCGTCGAACGGTCGCGTCAGAATCCCGGCGGAGGCAAGCCGCTCGAACACCTTCCCCGCATCGTCGCGCTCGACCAGCCGAAACAACGGACACGCCCCCCGCGCTACCAGCCCCTGTGAGGCCAGCAGGGCGTCCAGATTGACCGCCTCTGCCACCAGCCGCAACCGCATCCGCTCCGCCCATGCCAGGTCGCGATACGCCGCCGTGCCGTAGGCCAGCGCAGTTGCCGACACCGGCCAGTCGCCGAGCAGCGCCGCGAGTCCCGACACGATCGACCGCGCGCCACCCACGAACCCCAGCCGCACGCCCGCCAGTCCGTAGAACTTCCCGAACGACCGGAGCACTACCACCGCATCATCCGCACTCACCAACGGCAACACGCTCGTCCCCGCCAGCGCATCCGCAAACGCCTCGTCGACGATCAGCAGCCCGCCGCGTTCACCCAACGTCCGTGCGACCGCCAGCAACGCCTCGGGCGCGATCAGCCGCCCGTCGGGGTTGTTGGGATTGGCGAGCAGCACCGTGCCGCCGCGCGCCGCCACCTCGCCGATCCGATCCGCCGCAATCGCCTCGGCTTCCGGCAAAACGTCGCGATGCGTACGATAACAGGGTGTTACCAAGTGCCACGGCCGCGGCAGATCGAGCGTCGCCATCAGCCGCAGCGCCAATTCGCTCCCCGGCGCCGCCGCCAGTGCACCCCCAAACCCGAATGCCGCGCCCGCTGCAGCCAGCAACGCCGCCAGCTCCTCCCCCGACGGCAGCCGCTGCTGATCGACCGCGAGCCCCGCCGGCGGCGTCCACGCGTAAGGGTTGATCCCCGTAGACAGGTCCAGCCACGGGCGCGGCGCATCGGGGTACAGCCGGGCTGCGGCCTCGATACGGCCGCCGTGGAAGGTCAGATCGCGCGACATGGGCCTCGAATTGCGGCAAGGCCGTCTCCATCGGCAATCGCGTATCGACAGGCAAGGACCAAGATGACCGACGATCCGTGGCGCATCCGCCTGGTGCTGGGCGGCGCGCGATCCGGCAAGAGCCGCCATGCGCAGGCGCTGGCCGAGGTGTGCGCCGCGCCGTGGCGGTTCATCGCCACCGCGCAGGCGTTCGATGCGGAGATGGCGGAGCGGATCGCGCACCATCGCGACGATCGTAGCGCAGCATGGACGACGATCGAGGTGCCGCTCGCGCTCGCCGAGGCGATTGCAGCGGTCGATGACGGCGTGCTGCTGGTCGATTGCCTAACGCTCTGGACGTCGAACCTGTTGCTCGCCGACGCCGACATCGATGCCGCCACCGAAGCACTCGTCGCCGCGCTTGGCGGATCACGGGCGCGGATCGTGCTCGTTTCCAATGAGGTCGGCTGGGGGATCGTCCCCGACAATGCGCTCGCGCGACGCTTCCGCGACGTGGCGGGCAGGGTGAACCAGCGCATCGCCGCCGCCGCCGATCGTGTCGATCTGGTGGTGGCCGGCTTACCTATGTCATTGAAATAGAACGCGTTGACATTGCGGCTCGCGATCCTCAGCCTGCCCGCGATAAATCAGGGAGGTACGGATGGAGATCGGACGCCGCACGCTTATCGCGGCCGCGCCGTTGCTGGTGGCGGGCGGGGCCTGCGCCCAAGCCTCGCAGCGAAAGCTCGGCTATGCGATCGTCGGGCTCGGCGGCTACGGCCTCGGCCGGATCATCCCCGAGTTCAAGAATTGCACGCACAGCCGGCTGGCCGCGGTGGTCAGCGGCGACCCGGCCAAGGCCAAGAAGGTCGCCGGCGAGTACGGCTTGTCGGACAAGGCGATCTATTCCTACGCCAATTTCGACAGCATTCGCGACAACCCCGACGTCGACATCGTCTATGTCTGCCTGCCCAATTCGATGCACGCCGAATATACGATCCGCGCCGCCAAGGCTGGCAAGCATGTGATGTGCGAGAAGCCGATGGCGATTTCGGTCGCCGAATGCGAGGCGATGATCGCGGCGTGCAAGGCGGCAAACCGCAAGCTGATGATCGGCTATCGCTGCCATTTCGAGGCGACGAACATCGCCGCGATGCGGCTCGCCAAACAGCCCGACACCGGCAAGATCCGCTACGTCCGCTCCGAACACGGTTTTAACGCCGGCGATCCGAAGGCATGGCGGCTGCGCAAGGCGCTGTCGGGCGGCGGCTCGCTGATGGACATGGGCGTCTACAGCCTCCAGGCCGCGCGCTACATGACCGGCGAGGAGCCGATCGCGGTCACCGCGCGTGAGTCGACCGACCGCAACGATCCGCGCTTCCGCGAGGTCGAGGATATGATCGAGTGGACGCTCGAATTCCCGTCCGGCGCGCTCGCGGGCTGCCAGTCGATGTATTCGGCCAATCAGAACCGCATCCTGTTGATGGGCAGCAAGGGCCGCGTCGAGCTGGAACCCGCCACCCGCTACGACGGCAATCGACTGTGGACCGGTCGCGACGGGCGCGAACAGGAAATCTCGCCCCCGCCCGGCCTTGGCAAGACGCAATTCGCCGGGCAGCTCGACCACCTCTCGCAATGCGTGGTCGACGGGCGCGAACCGATCGTCTCGGGCGAAGAGGGCCTGCGAGACATCCGGATCGTCGAGGCGATCTACCGCTCGGCACGCGAGGGCAAGACGATCCGGTTGGTATAGTCCTTTTCCCCCGTTCGTGCTGAGCTTGTAGAAGCACGTGTCCTTGGCACGCCCTTCGACAGGCTCAGGTCGAACGGAGGGAATTGCCCGTTGAGACTTGCCTCCCATTTGCCCGCCCGCCGCCACGCTGCTAACCGCGCGCCAACTCCCTTATTCCTTGAAGGACCGCGCGCATGATCCCCCGCTACTCCCGCCCCGACATGGCCGCGATCTGGGAGCCGGAGGCGCGCTATCGCATCTGGTTCGAGATCGAGGCGCACGCCACCGACGCGTTGGCCGAACTGGGCGTGGTCCCGAAGAGCGCAGCCGAAGCACTGTGGACATGGTGGGCGACCAACCCTCGCATCGACGTCGCCGCGATCGACGCGATCGAGGCGGTCACCAAGCATGACGTCATCGCCTTCCTGACCTGGGTCGCGGAGCAAGTCGGCGAGGAAGCGCGCTTCATGCACCAGGGCATGACCTCGTCCGACGTGCTCGACACCACCCTGTCGGTGCAGCTCGCGCGCGCCTCGGACATCCTGCTCGCCGACCTCGACCGGCTGCTCGAGGTGCTCGAGCGCCGCGCGAAGGAGCATAAGCTGACCCCGACGATCGGGCGCAGCCACGGCATCCATGCCGAGCCGGTCACCTTCGGGCTCAAGCTGGCGCAGGCGCACGCCGAATTCCGCCGCAACCGCGCGCGCCTCGCGATGGCGCGCGAGGATATCGCGACCTGCGCGATCTCCGGCGCGGTCGGCACCTTCGCGAACGTCGACCCGCGCGTCGAGGCGCATGTCGCCGACAAGCTCGGCCTCGCGATCGAGCCCGTTTCCACGCAGGTTATTCCGCGCGATCGTCACGCGATGTTCTTCGCGACCTTGGGCGTGATCGCCAGCTCGGTCGAGCGGCTGGCGACCGAGGTCCGCCACCTGCAGCGCACCGAGGTGCTGGAGGCGGAGGAATATTTCTCCCCGGCCAGAAGGGCTCGTCGGCGATGCCGCACAAGCGCAATCCGGTGCTGACCGAGAACCTCACCGGCCTTGCCCGGATGGTGCGCGGCTATGTCACCCCCGCGCTCGAGAACGTCGCCCTGTGGCACGAGCGCGACATTTCGCACTCGTCGGTCGAGCGTTACATCGGCCCCGACGCGACGATCACGCTCGACTTCGCACTCGCCCGCCTCACCGGTGTGGTCGACAAGCTGCTCGTCTACCCCGAGCGGATGCAGAAGAACCTCGATCGCATGGGGGGACTGGTCCACTCGCAGCGCGTGCTGCTGGCGCTGACGCAGGCCGGCGTCAGCCGCGAGGACGCCTATCGCCTCGTTCAGCGCAACGCGATGAAGGTATGGGAATCGGACGGCGCCTTGTCGTTGCAGGAGCTGCTCAAGGGCGATCCTGAAGTCACCGCCGCGCTGTCGACCGGCGAGATCGACGAGAAGTTCGACCTCGGCTACCATTACCGCCATGTCGACACGATCTTCGACCGCGTGTTCGGCGGGTGAATACCCCTTTTCCGTCATCCCGAATTTGATCCGGGATCCCGCTTTTCTCACCGACTTGCAGACACAGCGGGGCTCCGGATCAAGTCCGGGGCGACGAGGAGCGGGATCGTGGCAGACCGACCACAAAAGACATCGGTAAAATTTCCGTCACTTAGACCAGTGCAATTTGTGCAAGTGCGAATGCGTTGTTCGATTATTGCGCGGACGAGCAATAAACTCCATCTGCCCGTTCGCCGGTATGACCCGGCAAACGGAGACCAACCCCATGCGTATGTTCGAAACCGCGGCCAGCACCGTGCTGGTTCTCGCGGCTCAGGCGCTGGTGGTCGGCGTTGTGTTCACCACGCTCTGACCCATCGGCATACCGCCCCTCTGACGGGGGGCGGATCGCCGCTTCTCTCCGCCTCGTGACATTGCTGGGCGCCGTTCTCGCCGGTGGCCGCGCGACCCGCTTCGGCAGCGACAAGGCGCTGGCCGCCCTCGACGGCCGCGCGCTGCTCGATCATGCGATCGCCAGCCTGTCCCCATATTGCGACACCATCGTCGTCGTCGGCCGCACCGATGCGCCCGTCACCTGCGTCCCTGACCTACCCTTGTCGGACCTCGGCCCACTCGGCGGGATCGCGGGGGCGCTCGCCTATGCCGCCGATCATGAATTCGACGCGGTGTTGACCACCGCCTGCGACACGCCGTTCCTGCCTGACGAGATGGTCGCAGCGCTACGAGCCGCGGCACCGGCCTATGCGGCAGAAGCTCCTACGGTCGGCTTATGGCCGACGCTCTTCGCAACATCGCTGCTCGCGCATCTGCTCGCCGACAAACCCCGCGCGATCCGCCGCTGGGCGGCGACGATCGGTGCCAGCGCGGTGTCGCCGGGCATTGTGCTGACCAACATCAACACACCGGACGACCTGAACCGTCTGTCGTCATCCCGCACTTGATTCGGGATCCCGCTTCTTCTCCACGCCGAAGAAGATGCGGGGCAGCGGATCAAGCCCACGACGACGACGGAAGGGGAGAGCTACAAAGCTTATTGATAACCGCCCTCTTCCTCGCGTTCCTCGGCGGCCTCTTC
Organism: Sphingomonas sp. LR60; assembly: GCF_036855935.1. NCBI lineage: Bacteria > Pseudomonadati > Pseudomonadota > Alphaproteobacteria > Sphingomonadales > Sphingomonadaceae > Sphingomonas > Sphingomonas sp. LR60. The sequence continues at coordinate 3,224,415 of NZ_JASPFK010000001.1, forward strand.
CTGCGCCTCTTCCATCGCCTGCGCCTGATCGTCGTCGTCGTGCTTTTCGGGATCGGTCATCATGGTCGCGTCTCCTTGCCCGCCACCAACCGACCGCAACGCCAAGCGATCCCCGCTACTTCAGCGCACGTCGCACCGCCGGCGCGATCCGTCGAACGATGATCGCCACGCCTTTCGGATCGGGGTGCAATCCGTCGGCCTGAAACAACCCGCGCTGGCCCGCCACCCCGTCGAGGAAGAACGGATACAACGCCACGCGATGCCTCTTCGCGAGCGCCGGATACATGCCCTCGAACGCGCGCGCATAATCGCCGCCCATGTTCGGCGCGGCGCGCATCCCTGCAAGCAGCACCGGAATGTTGCGCGCCCGCAATTCGGTCAGGATAGTGTCGAGGTTCGCCCGCGCCTGTGCGACCGGCAGCCCGCGCAGCATGTCGTTCGCCCCCAGTTCGACGATCACCAGGTCGGGCTTCACCTTCAACCCGCGCAGTCCCCAGCGCAGCCGCGCGCGCCCTTGCGCCGCGGTGTCGCCCGCCACGCCGCCGTTGCGCACCGTCGCTGCCACGCCCTGCCGCCGCAGTTCGGCCTGCAATTGCGCGGGAAAGCCTTCTGCCGGGGGCAAGCCATAGCCCGCCGTCAAACTGTCGCCGAACGCCCATATCAGCGGCGCGTGCGGGTCGGCCGACGCCGGCGCCGCGAGAAGCAGCAGCAGGATCGGATGGACAAGCCACCACCACCCTCCGTATCGACGTCTTCGTGACCGGCTTTCCATCCGCTTCAGATAGCGTACCGATCCGGGCGCGCAACGTGCGGCTCGCGCTCGGCAAGCCGCCCGCGCGCGTCGACATCCTCCACGGTATCGACCTGACGGTGGGAACCGGCGAAACCGTCGCACTGCTCGGCGCCTCGGGGTCGGGCAAATCGTCGCTGATGGCGGTGCTCGCCGGGCTGGAGCGGCCGAGCGCGGGCGAGGTCCATGTCGCCGGGCTCGATTTCACCCGATTGGACGAGGACGCGCTGGCGGTCGCGCGGCGTGGGCGGATCGGGATCGTCTTGCAGGCCTTCCACCTGCTCCCGACGATGACGGCGCTCGAAAATGTCGCGGTGCCGCTGGAGCTTGCCGGCGAGCCCGATGCCTTCGATCGCGCCCGCGCCGAACTGGCGGCGGTCGGTCTGGCGGCACGCACCGGTCATTATCCCGCACAACTCTCTGGCGGCGAGCAACAGCGGGTCGCGATCGCGCGCGCCTTGGTCGGACGTCCCGCCCTCCTGTTCGCCGACGAGCCGACCGGCAACCTCGATACCACGACGGGTGCCGCGATCATGGACCTGTTGTTCGCGCGCGCCGCCGAGGCGGGGACGACGATGCTGGTCATCACCCACGACCCCGCGCTCGCGGCCCGCTGTGCGCGCGTCGTCGAATTGGCCGACGGCCGCATCGTCGCCTACGCGCCCCGCGCGTGAGTATCGCCTCCACCCTCGCCTTCCGCGACCTGCGGCGCGGCGGGCGCGGGTTGCTGTTGCTCGCAATGTGCCTGTTCCTCGGCACCGCCGCGCTTGCCGGGATCGGCAGCCTGTCCGCCGCGATGCTCGCCGCGCTCGATGCGCAGGGGCGCGCGATGCTGGGCGGCGACGTCGAGCTGGTCGTCTCGCAACGCCGCGCCACGCCTGCGGAGCTGGCCGCCTTCGCCGCCGCCGGCCCGGTCGCGGAGGTCGTGTCGCTGCGCGCGATGGCACACAAAGGCGATCAGGATACGCTGGTCGAGCTGCGCGGGGTCGACGATCGCTGGCCATTGGTCGGGCGCTTTCGCCTGGCGCCCAGCGCGCTCGCCGCACGCCCCCATGGCACACAGGTCGCGATCGCTCCCGCGCTCGCCGATCGGCTCGGGGCGCGCATCGGCGACACGATCCGGCTCGGCACGCAGCCGTTTCGCGTGATCGGGCTGATCGTGGAGGAGCCCGACCGGCTCGGCGCCGGCTTTTCGCTCGGCAGCCCCGCGTTGGTCGACATGGCCGGGCTCGACGCCAGTGCCTTGCTCCAGCCCGGCAGCCTGTATCGCAGCGGCTATCGCATCGCACTCCCTGATCCTGCGCGCGCGGAGGTGGTCGGCAAGCGGCTCGCGGCGCGTTTCCCCGACGCCGGGTGGACCCCACGCACCACCGAGAACGCCGGACGCGGCCTGCGCGGCGGCATCGCGACGCTCGGGCAATTCCTGCTGCTCGTCGGCCTCGCCGCACTGGCGATCGCGGGCGTCGGGGTCGGCAGCGGGGTGACCGCCTATCTCACCGCGCGCACGAAGATGGTCGCGACGCTCAAGGTGCTCGGCGCGCGCTCGACCCTGATCGCACGGCTGTTCCTGATCGAACTGGCGCTGGTCGGCGCAGGCGGCATGCTGCCGGGGCTGGCGCTCGGCGCAATGGTGCCGTGGATCGTCGCGCGGGTCGCAGGCGACGCGCTGCCGATCACGCCGCGGCTGGCGCTCTACCCGCTTCCACTCGTCACCGCCGCGGTGCTCGGCACGCTGGTCGCGCTGCTGTTCGCGCTCCCTGCGCTTGCCCAGGCGCGTCGCGTCCCCGCCGCAACGCTGTTGCGCGACGCCCTCGCAGAGACAGGTCGCCCATCGTGGCGCGTGCTCGCGGCGATGACCGCGCTGCTCGGCGGATTGGTCGCGCTCGCGGTCTGGTCGGCGGCCGACCATCTGCTCGCCGCCGGGTTCGTCGCCGCGATCGCCGGGCTGGTGCTGCTGCTGTGGCTGGTCGGCATCGCGCTGCGCCGATTATTGGCGCGGCTGCCGCGCCCGCGCGCTCCGCTGCCAAGGCTCGCACTGGCCAACCTCCACCGTCCCGGCGCGGCGACCGATCGGCTGGTCGTCGCGCTCGGGCTCGGCTTCTCGCTTTTCGTCGCGCTCGCGGTGATCGACGCAAGCCTGTCCGCCGAGCTCGCCGGCAGCGCTCCCGCCCGCGCACCACGCTTTTCGCCGCCGACGTTCCCGCAGAGGAAGCCGCGCCGTTCCGCACCGCGGTGTTACGCGCCGCGCCAAACGCCCGGATCGAGGCGGTCCCGTCGCTGCGCGGCGCGATCGTCGCGATCAAGGGTATTCCGACGACGCAGCTCAAGACGCTCCCCGCCGACGCCTGGGTGCTCCGCGGCGACCGCACGCTGACCTGGTCGGCAACCGTCCCGCCCCGCAATGAGGTCGTCTCAGGCCGCTGGTGGCCCGCCGATTACAACGGACCGCCGCTCGTCTCGATCGAGGATCGCGCGGCGCAGGCGCTCGGGCTCCGGATCGGCGATGCGATCACCGTCTCGGTGCTCGGTGTCGACGTGCCCGCGCGGATCGCCGCGTTGCGCAAGATCGACTGGCGCGGACTCGGGCTCAACTTCGCGATCGTCTTCTCGCCTGGCTATATCGAGGAGGCGCCGCACAGCCTGCTCGCCAGCATCTATGCCCCGCCGGCGCGCGACGGCGCGATCGCACGCAGCGTCGCGCAGGCGATGCCTGCGGTGACGCTGATCCGCACCGGCGACGTCATCGGCCAAGTATCGGCGCTGCTCGGCCAGATCACGACCGCGGTGCGCGTCGCCGCCGCGGCGACGGTGCTCGCGGGGCTGGCAGTGCTGGTCGGCGCGGTTGCCGCGTCCGGTCGCGCGCGCCGTTATGACGCGGTCGTGCTCAAGCTGCTCGGCGGGAGCATGCGGCAGGTGCTGGCGGCGCAGGCGATCGAATATGCCCTCCTCGCCGCGCTGCTGTCGGTGGTGGCGCTGATCGCGGGCGGCGCGGCCGGCTGGTACGTCGTAACCCACGTCTTCGACATGACGTTCGCGCCAGACTGGTTGCGCGTCGCCGCGACCTTGGGGCTGGCGAGCGCAGTGACGCTCGGGATCGGCGTTGCGGGCAGCATCCCGGCGCTGCGCGCGCGACCGGCCCAGATGCTGCGGACGCTCTGAAAGGGCGACCGCTCCTACGCGCATCGCCAGGACGTTGCCGCCCTCTACCCCGCCGCCGGCGTCTCGATCAGCGTCAGCACGTTGACGATCAACCCGCGCATCGCCGCATGTGCCCCGTCGGCGTCCCCGGCAAGGATTGCGTCGCGCACTGCGGTATGTTCGGCGATGTTCGCGCTGCGGCCCGCGATTTGGTTGGTGAAGCGGATCGAGGTGCGCAAGGCGGTGCTCACCATTTCGCGAAATTGCAGGAAGAACGGATTGTTCGACGCACGCAGCACCGCGACGTGAAAGGCGATGTCTGCATCCAGCGTATCGTCCTCGCCGCGCTCGGCCGCGATCATCCGCGCCAGCCCGGCCGCGATCGCCGCCTGCTGTGGCTCGGTCGCGCCGCGCGCCGCCAGCGCCGCCGCCTCCGGCTCGACCCCGACCCGCAGTTCGTTGAAGTGCCGCAACAGATCGATCGACGCCTCGCGCTCGAGCAGCCAGCGCAGCACATCGGGATCGAGCAGGTTCCACGATTCCTCGGGTAGCACGAACGTGCCCTGCTTCGGTCGCGCGCCGAGCAGCCCCTTGGCGGCCAGCATCTTCACCGCCTCGCGCGTGACCGAGCGGCTGACGCCATGCTCGCGCACGATATCCGCCTCGTTGGGGAATGGCTTGTCGGCATAGTCGCCAACGACGATGGCCCGGCCCAGCATCTCGTGAAGGCCATAGGTCAGGTTACGACCGAACGCATGCTGCACCGACGACATTCTCCCCTTGCCGACGGCGTCATTTCGCCGCGCCGACGCAACGTATCGCGGTGCGTCCTACAGTCCCAGCATAATCGGCAATTATCTCATCATTGGCGTGTGCGGTGCAGCATTCCCGCTTGCGATACGCCCTTAAGCGGACATATTGTCCGCTTAGGTGACGCGAGCCGCATAGCGGCGTGAGTCGGCATAAGCGGAATTGAATAAATGGCAGAAGCGGCCGCCCCCCGAACGATCCCGCCGATGACACGTCGGCCGACCAGCCGAAGCGGCGCAAGCTGAGCGGCCGCGCCAAGGCGATCCTGATCGTCGTGGCGCTCGCGTTGCTCGTTTCTGGAACGATCTGGTACCTGCGCTACCAGGCGACCGGGCAATATATGCAGGACACCAACGACGCGCAGGTGCGCGCCGATATGGTGGTCGTCGCACCGCGCGTCGCCGGTTACGTCGCCGAGGTGTTCGTCACCGACAATCAGGACGTCCGCGCCGGCCAGCCCTTGGTCCGCATCGATCCGCGCAACTCGCAGGCGCAGGCCGCGCAGGCCGGAGCGCAGATCGCGGTCGCCGATGCGCAGGCCGACAGCGCCCGCGCGCAGGTCCGCGAACAATATGCCGCGATCGATCAGGCCCGCGCGCAGCTCGCCTCGGCGCGCGACAAGGACGCGCACGACGCGGCCGAGGTCGCGCGCTATCGCCCGCTCGCCGCCTCGGGCGCAGAGACCCGCCAGCAACTCGCGCAATTGCAACTCGCCGCGCAGCAATCCGCACAGGCGGTGCGCGCGCAGGAAGCGGCCGTCGCGATGCAGCAGCGCCGCGTCGCCACCTTCGAGACACAGATCAAGCAGGGCCTCGCCCAGGCACAGGCCGCCCGCGCGCAGCAGAGCGCGGCCAGCGTCGACCTCAATGCCACGTTGATTCGCGCTGCGATCGACGGGCGCGTCGGCGACAAGACCGTCAACATCGGCCAATATGCCGGCACCGGCACGCGGCTGATGTCGCTGGTCCCGCTCGACAAGCTCTACATTACGGCCAATTTCAAGGAGACGCAGCTCGCGCTGATGCGTCCCGGCCAGCCTGCGGAGATCAAGGTCGACGCGCTCGACGGGATCACGCTGAAGGGCCACGTCGCCAGCTTCTCGCCGGGCACGGGCGCGCAATTCTCGCTGCTGCCGCCGCAGAACGCGACCGGCAACTTCACCAAGATCACGCAGCGAGTCCCAGTGCGGATCGCGCTGGAGGCGACGCCACAGACCCGCCGCCTGCTCGTTCCCGGCCTGTCGGTCGAGGTGACGGTCGACACGCGCTCGGCCAAGGGCGAGATCGAGCGGCTGCGCGACGAACAACGCAGGGCCAACCGGCAGGAGCGCTGACGATGGCCAGCGCGGCCCCCGGCGCCTCGGCCACGAAGCGCAGCGATCTGCCCGCGGGCGGCGCAGAGCGCGCCGATCTCGCAGCGTGGCTGGCGGTCGCGGCGGGCACGCTCGGCGCGTTCATGGCGACGCTCGACATTTCGATCGTCAATTCGGCGCTGCCGACGATCCAGGGCGAGATCGGCGCGAGCGGCACCGAGGGGACGTGGATCGCCACCGCCTATCTGGTCGCCGAGATCGTCATCATTCCAATGGCGGCGTGGCTGGAGCGACTGCTGGGGCTACGCACGTTCCTGCTGATCGCCGCGATCCTGTTCACGATCTTCTCGGTCATCTGCGGCGCGGCCGACACGCTGCCGCAGATGATCGTCGGCCGGATCGGTCAGGGGTTCACCGGCGGCGCGATGATTCCGACCGCGCAAACGATCATCGCGCAGCGGCTGCCGCGGTCGCAACAGGCGATCGGCATTGCCGCCTTCGGCATGACCGCGATCATGGGGCCGGTGCTCGGCCCGCTGATCGGCGGCTGGCTGACCGAGAACATCAGCTGGCATTACGCCTTCTTCCTCAACGTCCCGATCTGCGGCATCCTCGTGCTGCTGCTGCTGATCGGGCTCCGCCACGAACCGTCGCGGCTGCACCTGATCGGCGAGGCAGACTGGCTGGGCATCGCCGGGCTCGCGCTCGGGCTCGGCGGGCTGACCGTCTTCCTCGAGGAAGGACAGCGCGAGCAATGGTTCTCCTCGGAGCTGATCCGCTGGATGTTCGCGGTGACGGTGCTGGGATTCGGACTGTTGCTGGCGGGGCAGGTGTTCTCGCGAAGGCCGGTCATCAAGCTGCGGCTGCTGCTCGATCGACAGTTCGGATCGGTGGCGATCATGGGGCTAGTGCTCGGCGTCGTGCTCTACGGCACCTCCTATGCGATCCCGCAGTTCCTCGCCGCGGTCGCCAATTACAACGCGCTGCAATCGGGCAAGGTCGTGCTGCTCGCCGGCATCCCCAGCCTGTTCATGATGGCGATCGTCCCGATTTTGCTGGTGCGTGTCGACATCCGGCTGGCGGTCGGTGCGGGATTGCTCATCATGGGCGCGTCGGCGCTGCTCGATGCCAATCTGACCATCGACTCGGTCGGCAGCGATTTCACCGAGTCGCAATTGCTGCGCGGCGTCGGGCAGATCCTCGCGATGCTGTTCCTCAGCCAGGCCGCGATCCGCTCGGTCCCGCCTGCCGAAGCCGGCGACGCCTCCGGACTGTTCAGCGCGATGCGCAATCTCGGCGGCAGCTTCGCGCTGGCCGGGATCGCGATCCTTCAGGACCAGCGTTCGTGGTTCCACGCGCGGCGGATCGAGGAATCGCTCGACGCCAATTCGGTGCGCGTGCAGGACTACATGACCGCCACCGCCGGTGCGCTCGGCGGGCCGCAGCCCGCGATCCGGGCGCTCGGCCAGCAAATCCAGGGTCAGGCGTTGGTCATGACCTTCAACGACATCTTCTGGATCATGGGCATGGGCACGTTGGTGGTCCTCCCGCTCGTCTTCTTCCTTCGTCCGCTTCCCAAGGGCGCCGCGCCGGCGGCGATGCATTGATGCGCCACGCTCTCCCGCTCCTCGCTCTCGCGCTGCTCGGCGCGTGCACCGTCGGTCCCGACTATAAAGGCCCGCCCGCGGTCGCCTCCGACGCGGTGACGCGTGGCACTTTCGTTCGCGCCGCAGATCCCGCATTGACCACCGCCCCGGGGCTCGCGCGCTGGTGGGAGACGCTCGCCGACCCGACGCTCAACACCCTGGTCGACGATGCGCTAGCGCACAGCCCGACGATCGACGCCGCGCAGGCGAACCTGCGTGCGGCTCAGGAGCAGTATCGCCAGCAACGCGCCGCGCGCCTGCCATCGGTCAGTGCCAGCGCGGTCTATCTCAACGCGCGACTGCCCGGCACCAATCTCGGCGACGGGCAGCAAGGCGGCGGCAGCGGCGACACCACGCTCGACTTCTACAATCTCGGCGCGATGGCGTCGTGGGAGCCCGATCTGTTCGGCGGCGGCCGCCGCACGCTCGAACAGCAGCGCGCTGTAGAAGGTCAGCGTTTCGCGCAGCTTGCCGATGCGCAGGTCACGCTGTCGGCTCAGGTCGCGCAGGCCTATGTCGCGCTGCGCGACGCACAGGCACGCGCACGCCTCAACGCGCAATCGAGCACACTGCAACGCCGCCAGCTCGCGTTGGTGGAGCAGCGCTACGCCGCCGGCACCGCCTCGCAGCTCCAGGTCGAACGGCTCCGCAACCAGCTCAACAGCACCGACGCGCAGACCATCCCGCTCGCCGCGCAGATCGACGAATATAAGGGCCAGCTTGCGGTGCTCACCGGTCGCGCGCCCGGCGCGCTCGACGCGACGCTCGCCACCGCCGTCGCGGTGCCGCTACCCCCGCACAGGTTCCGATCGGCGATCCCGCCGCGCTGATCCAGCACCGCCCAGACATTCGCGCCGCCGAGCGCGCGCTGGCGGCGGAAAATGCGAAGATCGGCGTCGCCACCGCCCGCAAGTTCCCGTCGCTCAACCTGCTCGGCATCATCGGGCTCGGCGGCACCGGGATCAGTGACGTGCTCGACCCGTCGAAGCTGGCGACGGTCGCCGCGCCGATGCTCAACTGGTCGTTCCTCGACTTCGGCCGCAATCGCGCCGCGGTCCGCCAGGCCGAGGCGCAGCGTGACGCCGCCGACGCACAATACCGCCAGACTGTGCTCGAGGCGTTGCAGGATGCCGAGACCAGCCTCTCGCGCTTCGGCAATGCGCGCCAGCAACTCGCGCAACTGTTGCTCGCCGAGCAGTCCGCGGCCCGCGCCGCGACGCTGAACGCGCAGCGCGTCGATGCCGGCACCAGCACATTGGTCGATCAGCTCGATATCGAGCGGCAGCGGCTCTCCGCCACGATCGGCGCCGAACAGGGCCGCGCGCAACTCACCAACAATTACATCGCGGTGCAGAAGAGCCTCGGGCTCGGCTGGACCGATCTCACGGGATCAGCGCGGCCGTAATCCTGACATCACCAGCGCCAATGCCTCCTCCAGCAAGGTCTGGCGGCGGCAGACTGGCGCGGGATTGACCAGCGCGCCGAGCATCCGCATCGCGATCGCCAGTTCGTGCGCGCCCATCGTCGGCGCCAGCGTCCCGTCACGATGCGCGCGCTCGGCCAGCGGCACCAGCAGGCACTCCAGCCGCGCGCGCAGATCGTCGAAGGCCTGGCGATTCTCGCCGTCGATCGGCATGTCGATCGCCAGCCGCGCGAACAGCGCGGTCGTCTCGCGACCCTCCGTCACCAGCTTGGCCAGCGCGCGGTCGAGCGGCAGCGTCGGGTCGATCAACGGCGCCATCCGGTCGATCTCGCGCTCGAACACTGCCAGCGCCAGCGCCATCCGATCCTTGAAGTTGCGGTAAAAGGTGCCGCGCCCCACCCCGGCGGCATCGGCCACTTCTTCAAGCGGGACGAAATAGCCCGAGCGCGCGAAACAGCCGCGCGCCGCCTCGATCAGCGCCCCGCGCCGCGCCAGCGCGTCGCGTCGCATCGTGCGGGGGCCGGTCGTCGCGTCGTCGATCATCGATCCGGAATGCCGATCAGCGTCGCGCCATGCCCGTCACTGCGCGGTGACGCGCACCGGCACATGCCCGATCTTGCGCGCCAGTCCGGCCGGGTCGGTCAGCTTTACATGCCCGACGCGCCATTGCAGGTCGCCCTCGCGCCGCGCCTGCTGCAACATGCGGTTGACGTGGACCGAGGTGAGCCCCAGCGCGTCGGCCAGCGTCTCCTGCGTCAGCGGCAGGTCGAAGCCATTGCCGGTCGCACTGCCGTTGAGCGTCAGCCGCTCGTGCAATTCCAGCAACAGGTCGCTGATCCGCTCCTGCGCGTTCAGCCGCCCCAACCGCGTGATCTGCGCGAGCAGATGCCCCTCGTCCATCGCGCGGCTGATCGCATAGGCGACGTGCAGCGGCGATCCCGGCTGCGCCTCGGGCAAGGGACAGACCAGCACGTCGGACATCGCCACGACCGTCGACACCGCCAGCGCGTCCGGATGGTCGCAGGCGCCGATCAGGTCCCCCGGCAGCAGGAAGCTGAGAAACTGCCGCCGCCCGTCGGGCAACAACCGCACCCGCGCCGCCCAGCCGGACAGCAGGAGTTGCGCCTGCGCGATTTCGCGTCCCTCGGTGATGATATCGCGTCGGACCCGCACCGCGCGACTATCTTCCATCGCATATTCCAGCGCGGCCACCGCATCCGAGTCGAGCGGCGCGAGCGCCATCAGGCGGGTCACCGCCATGCCGGGCGCGTCGCTGCGCGGCTGTGCTCGGATCATGATACTCTCTCCAGTTCACACAAGGCGCGGACCGCGGCGATCACCGCTGCGCTGTCGAAGGGTTTGATGAGCAGCGGCACGTCGCGCAGCCACTCGGGAAGCGTCCAGCCGTCATAGCCCGTGAGGAACAGGAACGGCACGCCGCGCGCCTTCAATTGCTCGGCGATCGGATAGCACATCGCGGTGCCGAGATTGACGTCCAGCGTCGCGACGTCGATCGACTCGCGCTCGATCAGCGCCAAGGCGTCCGCCACCCGCCCCACCGGACCGACCACCACCATGCCCTGCGCCTCGAGCGCGCGCTTCAGATCGGAGGCGATGAAATACTCGTCCTCGACGATAAGAAGGCGTCGGCCGGTCAGGATCGTGGCATCGGTCAGAATGATCGTCCTTCCTCTTGCAGCGGCAGGGCGATCTCGCATCGCACTCCACCCCTACAAACGTCAGCTGCGTTTCCGCACCATATTGATAAGGCAACGCCTCACAGATCAATTCCGTCCCAAAGCCCTGACGGCAAGGGGAAATCGACAAGGCCGGCACACCCTTCTCCGTCCAGGTCAGCCGAACGCCCCTTGTATCATCCTCCTCGACATAGGTCGACCATGCGACGTGCAGCATCGCGCCGGGGCGTTTCAGCGCGCCGTACTTGATCGAATTGATCGCCAGTTCGTGGATGGCCAGCCCGATCGCCTCGGCGGCGCGCGGTGGCAGCGTGACGTCCGGTCCCGCGATCGTCACCGCCTCGCCATCGGCCACACCGACGCTCAGCAATTCGTCGCGAATCAGGTTTTGCAGGTCGACCTGCCCGCTCGCGGTCTGCGTCACGATCGCCTGCGTCCGCGCCAGTGCATCGAGCCGCCCACGGAAATGATCCGCGACGTCGTCCAGCGCCCCGCCCGCCTCGACCGTGCGCGAAAAGACCGACCGGACCACGGTCAGGATGTTGCGGACGCGGTGCTGCAATTCCGCGACCAGTCGTCGCTGCCGTTGCTCCAGCAGATGCATCTCATGGACGTCGGTCGCCGCACCGAACCAATGCGTCACCGCCGATGTTTCGGCGCGCCGCGGCACCTGCCGCATCAGGAACCAGCGATACTCGCCGTCACGATCGCGCAGCCGCAATTGCTGCTCGAGCGACTCGTCATGCGTATAGGATCTGCGGAACGCCGCCTCGGTCGTCGCGCGATCGTCGGGATGCACCGCCGCGAGCCATCCCCAATCGGCCGCCTCCTCCTCGTTCTGCCCGGTGAGGTCGGCCCATTGGCTTTCGCTCATCTTGTTGTTGCCGCTCTGGTCGGTGCGCCACAGCATTGCCGGGACCAGTTCCATGCTCACGCGGCGCATGTCCTCGCTCTCGCGCAACGCCAGCTCGGCGCGCTTGCCCGTCAACGCCTGCACGATCGCGGGTGCCAGTTCCTCCACCGCCTCGCGGTCGATATCGCGGAAGCCGCCGCGGCGATTGCCCAGCCCGATGATGCCGATCAACCTGCCCTGCCGACGAAGCGGCACGCCCAGGAACGAGTCCAGCGGCGGATGGCCATGCGGCGTGCCGATCGAATCGGGGTGACCCGCGGCATCGTTGGTGATCAGGCTGGCATCGTCATGGATGACGCGCCCGTACAGGCCATGCAGGTCGAGATGGGTGGGCAGCATGTTCTCGGCGCCGTCCGGCCACGCCTCCCGAAAGACCTTCCACGCGCGATCGCTGATCGCCAGATCGTGCAACCGATCGCGCGCCGGGGTCAGCTCCGCCATGAAGCTGAAGGACGCGCCGGTCAGGTCCTCCGCGGCGGCAAGGCACAATCTTCCCAGCGCCTCGTCGGTGGTCGCGCCCAACGCCTCGTGGAAGATGCGGTTGATCGCCTGCAGCACCGCATTCTTGCGCGCGAGCGTTTCGAGGAGGTCGGTCTCGTCATGCATCTCGGCCTTCACCGTCGCCTCCCCTGCCGGTTGCCGTTCGCGCGGTGGGTTCTGGACCAAAGCGCGCAGCTTAGCGACCCGTAATCAGCGCGCCTCGCCCGCCAGATAGCGTGCGAGCGGGTCGATCAGCTCTTCGGGGATGCGCCGCGCGATGACGGGCATCACGTTCTGCGGCAGGCGCGCGTCGATCTCCTTGCCGTCGCCCTTCCAGTAACGCAGTCGCGCGGCGATGTAATCGGCGCGCTGCCCGACCAGCAACGGCTGCGGCTTGCCCGCGCCGTGGCAGCTTGCGCACGCCGGCAATTGCCGCGCCGGCAGACCGCGCTCGACGATCACCCGCGCGCGCGGATCGTCGCGCGGAACGGCATCCGCGCGCAGGCCCGGCAGCGCCGCGAAATGCGCCGCCAGCTCTTGCCGCTCCTCGGCGGTCAGGGTAGCGGCGGCATTCGCCATGACCGCGCTCGCGCGTCGCCCGTCGGCATAGGCGGCCAGCGCCGCCGCCAGATAGCGCGGATGCTGCCCGCCGAGGATCGGGATATCCGGCTGCCCGCGCCCGCGTCCGTCCGCACCATGGCAGGCGACGCATCCCGCGAGCATGTTGCTGCCCAACGCGCGGACGTCGGCGGTGCCCGCCCCCTGCGCCTGCCCGCTCAGGGTGCGATATTGCGCTGGCGTCATCCCCGGCAGGCGGCGGACGAACGCCACCATGCGGCGGATCTCGTCATCGCGCTTCGCCCCGGCCCACGCCGGCATCCCCGAATATTTCACGCCGTGCCGCAGAATGTAGAACAGCTGCCCGTCGGTCCATTGCCGCGCGTTGATCGCCAGATCGGGCGCGGGCGGCATCGCCTTCTGCATCACCGGCGAGGGCCGCTGTCCCGGCGCGCCATGGCAACTGGCGCAGGCGGCGGCGAAATGCCCCGCGGCGCTCACCAGCCCGCCGTCGGTCGCGATCGGATCCTTGGGCGAGTCGAAGAAGCTGTGCGTCTTGACCGAGTTGCGCATCGTCCAATGCAGGAACCATTCGGTCACCGCCCAATGCCCCGACGACGCGGCGATGTTGAACACGCCCGACCAGGCGAAGAGCAACCCGGCCAGCACGATCCCGAGCAACCCGGCGACCACGCGCTTCCATGTCAGCCGGATCGTCATGCCGCCGCGCGCTCCCTCAACATCGTGCCGAGCAACGCCAGCCCGCCCAGACAATAAGCCGCTCCGCCGACCACCAGCATCACCACGCCGCCCAACTGTTGGTCGGCGAGCGGCGACAATCCCGGCGCAGGATGCATCGCCATCATCGCGTAGAGCGGTCGCGGCGCGAGCCCGATCAGCGCGCCCAGCAGTGTCATGTGCATCGACGTCAGTAACAACGCCGCCACCCCGCCCGCCGGATGCGCGATCGCCGCCCGCCACAGCCCGACCCCGACGACTAGGAACATCGCCTGCTCGATCAGCGCGATGGCGACATGACCATCGGCCAACGCGCGTAGCGCGGGCGCGTGCCACGCCCAGACCACGACGAACTCGACGGTCGCCCACGCCAACGGGCTGCTGGCCCCGACAAGACCGTCATTCCCGCGCAGGCGGGAATCCAGACGCGCGGGTCCATCGAAAGAAACGCAACCGTCAGAGGTTCTGGATTCCCGCCTGCGCGGGAATGACGGTGCGAGAGGGTGCCACTGCACGGCCCACGCCAGCACCGGCGCCGCCACCGCCACCGCAACCATATGCGCCGCCATATGCCCGCTCATCCCCAGCCCGACGAACCCGAGCCACGTCGCCGCCACCGCGAACACGATCCCCAGCGCCATCATCACCGGCAATCCGTCAGCATCAGCGCTGGCACCGCGGTGAAGATCACCGCCACGAAACTCAGCCCCGCCAGCAACAGCGTGGACATCGCGAGGAATCGCAGCCGGTCGATGTCGGTCCCCTGATCGTGCGGCGCCGGGTCGCCGGAGCTATGCGTTTGCACCCACGCGATCCAGCCGGAGGCCAGGATAATCGCCTCCGCCACCAGCGTCCCGATCACGAACGCCGTGGTGAACCGCGGAAACGCCCCCAGCTTGGCACAACTCACGGCAACCCACAGATAGCAGAACAGGAAGTGCACCGCCCACACGCTCGGCGGGACGATCAACGTCCACAACGTGACGCGCAGCTCGCGCAGCCGGTGCCGGAAGCCGCGCCGCTCGGGGCCGTGAGGCGCCTCGTTCTTCATGCCGCCCCCGGAAACAGGCCGATCGTGGCGTAGGTAACGAGCGCGGTCAGCGCCATGAAATGCTGATAGACCGTGATGTTGCGGATATCGGCGTCATACTTCGGCGTCATCTTCCCCGCCAGGCTGCGCGCCAGCGTGTAGAGCTGCATGATCGCCCCCACGCCCGCGTGCGCCGTGGTCCAAATCACCAGAGTCCAGACGATCGCCGGATAGACGTGCAGCTTCGGCGCGAGCCCCGAGAGCCACGGTCCGGCCAGCCCTGCGCCGATCGCCGCCAGCGACGCGACCGCGCCCAGCGCCAGCAACCCACGCGCCATTCCGACGGCACCGCGCTTGTTCGTCTCGCGCGCCGCAATCGTCATCAGCCACGCCGCCAGCGACACCGCCAGCGCCACCATCGGCCAGAACGCCCCCGGCCCGTCGAGCCCCGCGCCGCTCGGCGGGAAGTCCTCATGCCGCGTCCAGAAGAAGAAGTAACCGAACACCAGCCCCGAAAAAGCGGTCGCGTCCGCCATCATTGTGATGAACATCGCCCACCATCCGCTCGCCGAAACGCCCGAGATATAGAGCGGCAGTTCGATGCCGTGCCCGATCGGCTTGCTGTCCTTCTCCGGGATTTCGGCGGTGCCGGTCCACAGCCACAGCAGCACCATCCCCAGCGTCACCACCGCACCCACCAGCGCAGCCCAATAAAGATGATAGGTGGTCAGGATGAACACGCTGCCCAGCGCGATCGCGGTCAGCATCGGCTTGATGCTAGGCCCGCCTAACCGCACCACCTGCACCGGCCGCGCGTCGAGCACGCTGGTGATGATCGTCTCGCGGCGGCCTTCCTCGGCGTCGGGCAGGAAGAAGCGACCCTCGTCGACCTTCTTCACGAAATCCTTCTGGTCCCAGATCGGATAGCGGCTTTCGATCAGCGGAACCGAGCGGATGCCCCAGTCCTCGTCGTCGGGATGCGCGAGCCATTCGAGCGTCCCCGCGTCCCATGGATTGCGCCGGCTCTTTTCACGCCTTGGGCTGAGCGCCAGATCGACACACACGATCGCCACGCCCGCCGCGAACACCCACGACCCGATCGTCGAGGCGAGGTTGAGTCCGCCGATTCCCAGCTCGGCAGGATAGGTGAACACCCGCCGCGGCATCCCGAGCAACCCGGAAAAATGCATCGGGAAAAGGTCAGGTTCGCGCCCGCGAACAGGAACCAAAAGGCCGTGCGCCCCATCCGGTCGGACAGCTTCTTGCCGGTGATCAGCGGCCAATAATAATAGAGGCCGCCGAACAACGGAATCAGCGTCCCGCCGATCAGCACGTAATGCAAATGCGCGACGATGAAATAGGTGTCGTGCGCCTGCCAGTCGAACGGCGCGATCGCCACCATCACGCCAGTCAGCCCGCCGATCACGAAGATCGCGAGCGACCCCGTCACGTACAACAGCGGCGTCGACCACACGACGCGCCCCGCCCACATGGTCGCGATGAACGCGAAGATCTGGATACCGGTCGGGATCGCCACCGCCTCGGACGCTGCGGAGAAGAACGCGAGGCTGATCTTGGGCAGCCCGGTCGTGAACATATGGTGGACCCACAGCCCGAAGCTGAGGAACGCCGTCCCGACCGCCGCGAGCACGATCCACGGGTAACCGAGCAGATGCCGCCGCGCGAAGGTCGGAACGATCATCGCGAACAGCGCGATCGACGGTAGGAAGACGATATAGACTTCGGGGTGGCCGAAGATCCAGAACAGGTGCTGCCACAGGATCGGGTCGCCACCCTTGGCCTGATCGAAGAACGGCCAGCCGAGCAGCCGCTCCATCTCGAACAGCACGTCGCCCGCGATCAGCGGCGGGAAGGCGAACAGGATCATCACCGCCACGACCAGAATGTACCAGGCGTACAGTGGCATCAGATTCAGCCGCATTCCTGGCGGCCGGCACTTAAGCACCCCGACGATCAACTCGACCGCGGCCGCCACCGACGACACCTCGATAAAGCTGAGCCCCAGCATCCAGATGTCGGCGCCCAGCCCGCTCAGGTCGGTGCGGGTGGTGAACGGCGGGTACATGAACCAGCCGCCATCGGGCGCGACGTTGAAGAAGATCGAGCCGGAGACGAACACGCCCCCGATCAGGAAGCTCCAGTAACCGAACGCCGACAGCCGCGGGAACGGCAGGTCGCGCGCGCCCAGCAATTGCGGCAGCAGGATGATCGAGACCGCCTCGAACATCGGCACCGCGAACAGGAACATCATCATCGACCCGTGCAGCGTGAACAGCTGGTTGAAGGTCGCGGGCGAGACGAGGTCGTTTTCGGGAACGGCGAGCTGCGCGCGCATGATCATCGCCAGCACGCCGGCGAACAGCATGAAGCCGAACGCGGTCAGCGTGTACCAGACGCCGACCTGGTTGTTGTTGGTGTCGGTCCAGCGGAAGAACCAGCCCGTCGGCGGCTTCCACACCTCACGCAGCCGCTCTTCCTGCGCGGCGCGAAGCGCGGGATCGTCCTGTGCATGGAGGCTCATTGCAACTGCTCCAGCCAGCGCGCGATCGTCGCGGCATCCTCATGCGTCATCTGCGGATAGGCGGGCATCCGCGCGCCCGGCTTCACCGTCGGCGCCTCGCGGATGAAGCGCACCAGATTGTCGTGGGTCAGCTTCTGCATCCCCGCGCCCAGCGAAGCGCGCGCGCCGAGGTGCGTCAGGTTCGGCCCGATCGCCGCGTCCGACAGGCCCGCGACCGTGTGGCAGCCACCGCAGCCGTTCGCCGTGAACAGCCGCGCGCCGTCACCACCGACCGGCACGGGCGTGCGTCGCGCCGCCAGCCACGCGTCGAACGCGGCCGGCTCCATCGCCACCACATCGAACGCCATCAGCGCATGGCTCAACCCGCAGAATTCGGCGCATTGCCCGCGAAACCGCCCGGCGCGCGTGGCGTGGACGACCAGCTTGTTCGTCCGCCCCGGCACCATGTCGAGCTTCCCCGCCAGCCCCGGCACCCAGAAACTGTGCAGAACGTCGCCGGCTTCGAGCAGCAGCTCGACATTGCGGCCGACCGGCACGCGCAGCTCGTTCGAATCGTCGATCGCCGCTTGCCCGGCCGGCTGGTAGCGGACCCGCCACCAGAATTGCTCGCCGACGACGGTGATCCGCAGGTCGTCGGGCTTGACCGCGATCGGCCGCATCGCGGGCAGCGTGGCGATCAGCAACGTCAGCAGCACCACGGTCGGGATGATTCCGCCCGCCCACAGCACCAGCCGCATCCCCTGCTGGTGCGTGATCGCGCCATCGCGGCTGCGTTGCGCGACGAACATCAGCGTGCCGACCGCCACCGCGATCACCACCGCGCCCAGCACCATCCAGCCGGTCAGCCCGGCCAGCCACGCCGCCTCGGTGCCGAAAGTCGCGAATGCGGATTGTCGTCCGGAACTGAAAATCGTCGTGCCTCACCCCTATTCGTGGATTAAGGGCCGGGACGGACGCTTTGTTCCTTTGTAACGGTAACGTTATGTTGCCACGGTGGCGTAGCGCTCAGAAGACCGCCGCGACCATTTGCCGGAACGCGTCGCCGCGATGGCTGATCTCGTTCTTCGCCGGCTCGTCCATCTCGCCGAACGTGATGTCATGCCCGACCGGCTGGAAAACCGGATCATAGCCATGGCCCTTGTCGCCGCGCGGTGGCCAGACGAGCGTGCCGTCGACGCGCCCCTCGAACCATTCGACATGCCCGTCGGGCCACGCCAGCGCCAAGGCGCAGACGAAATGCGCGTCGCGCGGCGCGTCGGGCGTTTCGGCGAGCTTGTCCTCGACCAGCCGCATCGCATGCACGAAGTCCTTCTCCGGCCCGCCCCAGCGTGCCGAGAAGATGCCGGGATCGCCGCCCAGCGCATCGACGCACAAGCCGCTGTCGTCGGCGAGCGCGGGCAGCCCCGACAGGTCCGCCGCCGCGCGCGCCTTCAACTCGGCGTTCATCACGAAGGTGGTGCCGGTCTCCTCCGGCTCGGGCAGGTCGAGCGCCCCCGCCGAGACGACGTCGAGCCCGCGGCCCTCCAGCAATGCCGCGATCTCGCGCACCTTGCCGGCGTTATGGCTGGCGATCACCAGCTTGCCGGGCTGGAGCTTGCGGATCGCCTGCGGCTCCTTGCCCTCCCCGCTCATGCGACCGCGCGCGCCTGTGCGGCGAAGATCTCGTTGCAGCCGATCCGCGAGAGGCGCAGCAGACGCAGCAGCGCTTCCTCGTCATAGGTGGCGTGCTCGGCGGTCGCCTGCGCCTCGGCGATGTGACCGTTTTCGAGCAGCACGAAATTGGCGTCGGCGTCGGCGTTCGAATCCTCGTCGTAATCGAGGTCGAGCACCGGATTGCCCTGATAGATGCCGCACGACACCGCCGCGATCTTCTGCTTGATCGGGTCGGCGGTCAGCTTGCCCGACGCGAGCAGCCCGTCGACCGCCAGCCGCAGTGCGACCCACGCGCCCGAGATCGACGCGGTGCGCGTGCCGCCATCGGCCTGGATCACGTCGCAGTCGAGCGTGATCTGCCGTTCGCCGAGCAACGTCATGTCGGTGACCGCGCGCAACGACCGCCCGATCAGCCGCTGGATTTCCTGCGTACGGCCCGATTGCTTGCCCTTAGCGGCCTCGCGGCTGCCGCGCGTGTGCGTGGCGCGCGGGAGCATCCCGTATTCGGCCGTTACCCAGCCCTGCCCCTTGCCGCGCAGGAACGGCGGCACGCGCTCTTCGACCGAGGCGGTGACCAGCACCTTGGTATCGCCGAAGCCGATCAGCACCGAACCTTCGGCGTGGCGGGTGAAGCGCGGCTCGATCGTGATCGGGCGCATCTGGTCGGGGGTGCGGCCGCTGGGGCGCATTCAACTCTCCTCAAGGTCGGATCGCCCACGCCCTAGCGGGGTTGGTGCGACGGCGCCAGCGGCTAACAGGAGGATGCGATGCGGGTAATGATGGCGATGCTGGTGCTGGTGGCGGGCTGCACCCCCGTCGAGCTGCGGTCGCCCCCGGCGGCGGGCGCACCGATGCCGATCGAGGGCGACTCGATCAGTTATGCCACGGGACCGTGCTACGGCACCTGCCCGGTCTATCGCGTGACGATCCATCCCGACGGCACCGGCACGTTCGAGGGCGAGCGCTTCACCGCCGTGACGGGCAGCCGCGACTTCCGCGCGACGCCTGACACCTACCGCCGCTTCGCCGCCGCGCTCGAACCCTATCGCGCGGACGGGGAGCGGCGCGTCGAGATGGGCTCGCCCGATTGCGGCCCCGCACCGACCGACATGCCGAGCGTCGACGTCAATTGGGCGATGGCCAGCGGTGGGGCCGGGCATCTGCATTTCTATTACGGATGCCGGACCGGCAATGCCGCGATGGCACAGGCGCTGAAGGACGCGCCGTCGATCCTGCCGATCGCGGAGTTCATCGGGAAGCGCTGACGGCGGTCAAGCCAGCACCCCACGATCGTCATCCCCGCGAAGCACGACCGTCATCCCCGCGAAGGCGGGGATCCAGACGCGCAGGTCCGTCGATAGAAGCGCGACGTCCGAGGTTCTGGATCCCCGTCTGAGCGGGGATGACGGAAAAGGAACGGCCTGCCACAAGCGCCGTCGCCCCGCGCAAACGTCAGAGATACTGGAGCCCCGCCTTCGCAGGAACGACGGAAGGGGACCGGCCCTCCACAAACGCCGTCGCCCCTGCGCAGGCAGGGGCCCATGGCTCTAAAGTGTCGCGAGCGGCCAATCACGGCGACCACGGCATCTGTGTCAGCCCGAACGCCCGAACGAAGTCGCGATAAACCTCTGCCCACGCAAGGACGACGGCGCGGATTACTCCACCACCCACCCCCTCGCCACGGCGGCGTCATCGAACAAGCGCAAATACGATTGCGTCATCACCCGCCGCACCTGCCCGCGCAGCACCGCCCCGACCGCCACGATCGCGATCCGGCTGGCCTTGGGAAACGGCCCCATATGCTGAGCCAGCGCCGCCAGCGTCTCCTGCGATTGCGGGCCACATGCGCTCATGTCGATCAGCAACCGGTATCCGGGCCGGAAGCCCTCCACCAGAAAGCGCCGCATCACATCTCGGGTGTAGGTCACCACCTCGTCGGGCGTGAAGATCCGGTGCCAGCGGATCGCCAGCAGGTGCGCGTCATGGTCGAATGAGACGTCGTACATCGTTGATCTTCCCCGATCTTCGCCTTGCCTGCCGCTGGTTGCGGAAAGATGAAGGCGCGGGAGGTTGAGCCGCGCGGCGCAGGCGCATACATCGGACCCGTGAGTGGTTCGCTGCCCATCTCCGAGCTGACCGATCGCGCCCGCGACATTTTCCGGCGCGTCGTCGACGGCTATCTGGAGAGCGGGCAGCCGGTCGGGTCGCGGACGCTCGCACAGGCCGGGCTCAACCTGTCGCCGGCCTCGATCCGCGGCGTGCTCGCGCAGCTGGAGATGGCCGGGCTGCTCACCGCGCCGCACACGTCGGCGGGGCGGATGCCGACCGAGCGCGGGCTTCGGCTGTTCGTCGACGGGATGATGCAGGCGCATGAGCCGAGTGACGAGGAACGCCAGCAGATCGAGGCGCGTGCCGGCACCGGCGGCCCAGTCGAGGAAGCGCTGGCCGCCACGACCGCCGCGCTGTCCGGCCTGTCGGCCTGCGCCGGACTGGTGATGGTTCCGAAGCGCGAGGCCGTGTTGCGCTCGATCGGCTTTGTCCCGCTCGGCCCGGTGCAGGCACTGGCGGTGCTGGTCGGTGAGGATGGCGCGGTCGAGAATCGCGTCATCGATGTGCCGGCAGGTGTCGCGCCGGGCGCGCTGGTCGAGGCGGGCAATTTCATGACCGCGACCCTTGCCGGGCTGACGCTGGGCGAAGCGCGCGCGCGCCTGGAGCGCGAGCTGTCGCAAGGACGCTCGGCACTGGACGCCGCGGCGCGCGCGCTGGTCGAGCGCGGGCTTGCGGTGTGGAGCGAAGACGGCGCACGCCGCCCGGTGCTGATCGTGCGCGGCCATGGGCGGCTGCTCGACGATGCGGCGACTGCCGACCTGGAACGGGTGCGCGCGCTGCTCGACGATCTCGACGGCAAGCAGGAAGTCGCCGCGCTGCTCGACTCGGCACGCGCTGGCGATGCGACCCGCATCTTCATCGGCGCGGAGAACAAATTGTTCACGCTCAGTGGCTCGTCGGTGATCGCGAAACCGTTCCGCGGACGCGACGGGCGCGTGGTCGGTGTGGTGGGCGTGATCGGGCCGACGCGGTTGAACTACGCGCGCGTCGTGCCCATGGTGGATTTCACGGCCGCGACGCTTACCCGGTTGCTCGGGTGAGGCGCGGCTTTCCGACGTAGAAGAACAGGACGGATATGACCGACAACGCTACCCCCGCCGACGACCTGCGCGACACCACCGCCGAGGCCGCTCCCGAGGTCGCGGAACACGATACCACGACCGCCCGCATCGCGGAGCTGGAGGAGCAACTGGCCACCGCGCGGCAGGAGACGCTCTATGCGCAGGCCGATATCCAGAACGTCCGCCGCCGCGCCGAAAAGGACGCTGCCGACGCACGCGCCTATGCCGCGACCGGCTTCGCGCGCGACGTGCTGTCGGTCGCCGACAACCTCGAGCGCGCGCTCGCCGCAATCCCGGCAAGCCTCCGCGAGGACGAGAAGTTCAAGGGGCTGGTCACTGGGCTGGAAGCGACCGGCCGCGAACTGGCCAACGTCTTCGGTCGCCACGGGCTGACCAAGATCGAGGCGATGGGCCAGCCGCTCGACCCGAACAAGCATCAGGCGATGGTCGAGATGCCGAGCGATCAGCCGGCGGGGACGGTCGTGCAGGAAATGCAGTCGGGCTGGATGATCAAGGACCGCCTGCTCCGCCCCGCGCTGGTCGGCGTGGCGAAGAAGCCGGACTGACGAGCCCCGCCACCAACTCCTCCGTCATTCCCGCGGAGGCGGGAATCCAGAACCTCTGACGTGGCGCCTCTATCGAAAGACCCGCGCGTCTGGATCCCCGCCTTCGCGGGGATGACGAAGCGGGCAAGGGCACGGGCAAACAAAAAGGGCGAGCCGCGGTCTCCACCGCGCCCGCCCTTTTTCGTGGCCGAAACCGCCGCGCCTCAATCGAGTCGGCGCGCCAGCTCCACGTTCAGCCCCAGCGCGATCAGCGTGCCGAGCGCACCCGACAGCAGATAGCCGCCCGCCGCGACCAGCCCGAACGCCTGTGTCAGCGCGAGCGCCGCCAGTGGCGCGAAGCCTGCGCCGAACAGCCATGCCAGGTCCGACGTCAGCGCCGCACCGGTGTAGCGCGCGCGCTTCGGGAAGTTGCTGGTCACCGCGCCCGACGACTGGCCGAACGAGATGCCGAGCAGCAGGAATCCCATCACCATGAACAGGATCTCGCCCGCGCGTCCGCCGCCGAGCAGCTGCGGCGCGAAACCGCTGAACGCCGCGATACCGGCCGCGGTATAGCCGAGCACGCTGCGGCGGCCGATCCGGTCGGCAAGCAACCCCGACAACACGATCGCGCCCAACCCGACCACGCCGCCCAGCACCTCGATCATCAGGAAGGTCGAGATGTCCTCGCGGGTGTAGAGCGCCACCCACGACAGCGGGAACACGGTCACCATGTGGAACAGCGCGAAGCTCGCCAGCGGCGCGAACGCGCCGATGATGATGTTGCGCCACTGTGCCTTGACGGTGGCGGTGACGCGCGACGGGGTCAGCTCGCGGGTATGGAACAGCTCGCTATATTCGGGCGTGACGACGATCCGCAGCCGCGCGAACAAGGCCACGACGTTGAGCGCGAAGGCGACGAAGAACGGATAGCGCCAGCCCCAGGAGATGAAGTCCTCGGCCGGCAACACCGACAGGAAGAAGGCGAACAACGCGCTCGCCACGATCAGCCCGAGCGGCGCGCCGAGCTGCGGGACCATCGCCCACCAGCCGCGCTTCTTCTCCGGCGCATTGAGCGCGAGCAGCGACGGCAACCCGTCCCATGCACCGCCCAAGGCGATCCCCTGCCCGACGCGGAACAGCGCCAGCAACGCCGCCGACCAGCTGCCGATCGTGGCATAGCCGGGCAGGAAGGCGACCAGCACGGTCGAGGTGCCGAGCAGGAAGAGAGCGATCGTCAGCTTGGTGCCGCGGCCGTAGCGGCGGTCGAGCTTCATGAAGATCTGCGTCCCGATCGGCCGTGCGATGAACGCCAGCGGGAATAGCGCGAACGACCAGAGGGTGGCCGCGATCGGCTGCATGTACGGGAAGACCACCGCCGGAAAGACGAGCACCGAGGCGATGGCATAGACGAAGAAGTCGAAGAATTCCGACGTGCGCCCGATAATGACGCCGATCGCGATTTCACCGGGGCGCACATCGTGATCCCCTTTGCTATGAAGGGCGCGAGCATCCTGCTCTAGCGATGTGGACGAAGCGGTGGCCATATTCATTCCCGATCGATCGGACGGACGGTTTCCGGCGGAGCCCTACCCTAAACCATTCGCCGCGTGGATGGGACAAAATGTCCTATTCCGCTGCGCCGCAGCAAAGCCTAGCTCGCGCGGCATGACCCGTCGCCCCGCCCCCCGTCGTTTCACCCGACCAGCGTCCGGCCGAACGCCTTTCGTCCGTCACCTTGCTGCGGCGGCCGCGCTGGCCCTGCTCGGCGGGTGCAACACCGTCGTGATGCGTCCCGCCGGTGATGTTGCGGTGCAGGAATCCAATTTGATCGTGTGGTCGGTCGTGCTGATGCTGCTGATCATCGTGCCGGTCATGGCGCTGGTGGTGGTCTTCGCGTGGCGGTATCGCGAGTCGAACACCGAGGCGAGCTACGAGCCCGACTGGGATCACTCGACCGGGCTCGAGCTGGTGATCTGGTCCGCGCCGCTGCTCATCATCATCGCGCTCGGCGCGCTGACCTGGGTCGGCACGCACACGCTCGACCCGTATCGGCCGCTCGCGCGCACCGCGCCGGGCAAACCGGTGG
The DNA here is from genome assembly GCF_036855935.1 of Sphingomonas sp. LR60. Taxonomy (NCBI): domain Bacteria; kingdom Pseudomonadati; phylum Pseudomonadota; class Alphaproteobacteria; order Sphingomonadales; family Sphingomonadaceae; genus Sphingomonas; species Sphingomonas sp. LR60. The sequence continues at coordinate 3,248,949 of NZ_JASPFK010000001.1, forward strand.
CGGCGAACGTCAAGCCGCTGGAGGTGCAGGTCGTCGCGCTCGACTGGAAGTGGCTGTTCATCTACCCCGAACAGGGCGTCGCGACGGTCAACGAGCTGGTCGTGCCGGTCGATCGCCCGGTCAAGTTCACGATGACCTCGTCGAGCGTGATGAACGCTTTGTGGGTGCCGGCGATGGCGGGCATGATCTACACGATGCCGGGGATGGAGACGGTGCTGCACGGCGTGCTGAACCGCACCGGCAAGTTCGAGGGCCGTTCGGGCAATTATTCCGGCGCCGGCTTCTCGCACATGACCTTCTGGACGCATTCGGTCAGCCCGGCGCGCTTCGACGACTGGGTCGCGGGCGTGAAGCGCAACCGCTGGCAGCTCGACAATGCCGCCTATCTCAAGCTTTCGAAGCCGAGCGAGAAGGTTCGTCCGATCGGCTTCGGCACGGTCGACCCGGCCTTGTTCAAGCGCATCGTCGCGATGTGCACGAAGCCGGGCACCAGCTGCATGGAAAACATGTCGCATGCCGGCCCGGCGGTGAACGATCGACCGCAGCGCACCGACGAGCCGGAAGGCGCGCTGACCCGCGATCCGTCGCAAAAGGGCGACAGCCCGCACTCGACCGCGCCGCAGGGTTCGGCGCCGGGCTCGACCGATCCGGGGGCGGGGAACCGCGACATGACCAAGCTCGAAATTCCCGCGCTGCCGCGCGCCAACGCCTCCAAGGAGGCTTGAGGACATTATGTCGGACGACCTCATCAAGACGATCTTCGGGCGGCTGACGCTCGAGAGCTTTCCGATCCACGAGCCGATCCTGGTCGGGACCTTCATCATGGTCGCGATCGGCGGCGCCGCGGTGCTGGGTGCGCTGACCTATTTCAAGCTGTGGGGCTATCTCTGGAAGGAGTGGTTCACCAGCGTCGATCACAAGAAGATCGGCATCATGTACATCGTGCTGGCGCTGATCATGTTCCTGCGCGGCTTTGCGGACGCGTTGATGATGCGCGCGCAGCAGGCGGTGGCGTTCAACGGCAGCGAGGGCTTCCTGCCCGCGCACCATTATGACCAGGTCTTCACCGCACACGGCGTCATCATGATCTTCTTCGTGGCGATGCCGTTCGTCACGGGGCTCATGAACTATGTCGTCCCGCTCCAGATCGGTGCGCGCGACGTCAGCTTCCCGTTCCTGAACAATTTCAGCTTCTGGATGACGGTCAGCGGCGCGGTCACGGTGATGATGAGCCTGTTCGTCGGTGAGTTCGCGCGGACCGGCTGGCTGGCGATGGCACCTTTGTCGGGGCTCGATTACTCGCCCGATGTCGGCGTCGACTATTATATCTGGGCGCTGCAGATCGCCGGCGTCGGCACGCTGTTGTCCGGCGTCAACCTGCTGGCGACGATCATCAAGATGCGCGCGCCGGGCATGAGCCTGATGCAGATGCCGATCTTCACCTGGTCGGCGCTGGTCACCAACGTCCTGATCGTCGCGGCCTTCCCGGTGCTCACCGCGGTGCTGGCGATGCTCAGCCTCGACCGCTACGTCGGCACCAACTTCTTCACGAACACCGGCGGGGGCAATCCGATGATGTACGTGAACATGATCTGGATCTGGGGCCACCCGGAGGTGTACATCCTGATCCTGCCGGCGTTCGGCGTGTTCTCGGAAGTCGTCTCGACCTTCTCGGGCAAGCGGCTGTTCGGTTATACGTCGATGGTCTACGCGCTGATCGTCATCTGCATCCTGTCGTATCTGGTGTGGCTGCACCACTTCTTCACGATGGGCTCGGGCGCCAGCGTCAACAGCTTCTTCGGCATCACGACGATGATCATTTCGATCCCGACGGGCGCGAAGATCTTCAACTGGCTGTTCACGATGTATCGTGGGCGGATCCGCTTCGAACTGCCGATGATGTGGGCGATCGCCTTCATGCTGACCTTCGTGGTCGGCGGCATGACCGGCGTCATGCTCGCGGTCCCGCCGGCCGACTTCCAGTTCCACAACTCGCTGTTCCTGATCGCGCACTTCCACAACGTCATCATCGGCGGCGTGCTGTTCGGGATGTTCGCGGGCGTGAATTACTGGTGGCCCAAGGCCTTCGGGTTCAAGCTCGACAAGTTCTGGGGCACGATCAGCTTCTGGTGCTGGGTCGTCGGCTTCTGGGTCGCGTTCACCCCGCTCTACGTGCTGGGGCTGATGGGCGTTACCCGCCGCCTGCGCGCCTTCGAAGACCCGTCGCTCCAGATCTGGTTCGTGATCGCCGCGATCGGCGCGCTGATCATCGCCGCCGGGATCGGTGCCATGCTGATGCAATTCTACGTCAGCATTCGCGACCGCAACAGCGAGCGCCTGCGCGACTTCACGGGCGATCCGTGGAACGGCCGCACGCTGGAATGGGCGACCTCGTCGCCGCCGCCGGCCTATAATTTCGCCTTCTCGCCGGTCGTCCACGATCTGGACGCCTGGCACGACATGAAGTCGAAGAAGGCCGAGCGTCCGACCAGCGGCTTCCGCGCGATCCACATGCCCAAGAACACCGGCGCCGGCGTCATCCTGGCCGGGCTGTCGACGGTCTTCGGCGTGGCGATGATCTGGTACATCTGGTGGCTGGCGACGGTGGCGTTCGTCGCGCTGATCGCGACCGCGATCGGGCACACCTTCAACTATGACCGCGACTTCCACATTCCCGCCGAGGATGTCGTCAACAGCGAGGATGCGCGCACCCGCGCGCTCCAGCAGGCGGGGGTGTGAGCACGATGAGCACGACGACGCAGACCGCCCCGGGCACCGCGGCCCCGTCCTATTACGATCTGGACGAGCACGAGCATCCGCCCGGCGCCAGCACGATGCTGGGCTTCTGGCTGTACCTGATGAGCGACTGCCTCATCTTCGCGATGCTGTTCGCGGCCTATGGCGTATACGGCGGCAGCTATGCCGGCGGGCCGGGGCCGAAGGAGCTGTTCGAACTGCCGCTGGTGGCGGTGAACACGACCGCGCTGCTGCTGTCGTCGATCACCTATGGCTTCGCGATGATCAACGCCGACGCGCAGAACAAGGCCGCGACCTTGCGCTGGCTGGCCATCACCGGCGTGTTCGGCGCGGCGTTCCTGTCGATCGAGCTGTATGAATTCAGCAACCTGATCCACGAAGGCGCAGGCCCGTGGCGCTCGGCGTTCCTGTCGTCGTTCTTCACGCTGGTCGGCACGCACGGGCTGCACGTCACCTTCGGCATCATCTGGCTGGTGACGCTGATGGTGCAGGTCGCGCGCCGCGGGCTGGAGCCGGCCAATGTCCGCCGTCTGCAGTGCCTGTCGCTGTTCTGGCACTTCCTCGACGTCATCTGGATCGGCGTCTTCACCTTCGTCTATCTGCTGGGAGTGCTCCGCTGATGAGCGCCGATACGCACGGCCACGGCCACGATTCCGCGCATGGCCATGGGCAGGGCCACCATGACGCGCACGATCATCACGGCGGCGCGCCGCACGGTTCGCGCCGCGAATATTGGATCGGCTTCATCCTCTCGGTGCTGCTGACCGCGCCGGCCTTCGGGCTGGTGATGAGCGGGGTCATCTCCGATCCGCGGATCACCGCCGGGATCGTGATGGCGCTGGCGATGGTGCAGATCGTGGTCCACATGATCTACTTCCTGCACATGAACACCAAGTCCGAGAACGGCTGGACGATGCTGGCGCTGATCTTCACCGCGATCATCGTGCTGATCGTGATCTCCGGCTCCCTGTGGGTCATGTACCACATGAACCTCAACATGATGCCGGGCATGGGCGGAGAGATGTCGAGCGGCGGCATGTGATGCGCGGACGCTGGGCCCTTGCCGGCGTCGCGCTGCTGCTCGCGGCGATGCTGGCGGGGCTCGGCGTGTGGCAGGTCGAACGGCGCGCGTGGAAGCTCGCGCTGATCGACCGGGTCGAGGCGCGGCTCGCCGCTCCGGCCCAACCGGCCCCGCCCCGCGCCCGCTGGGCGACGATCACCGACGACGACGCCTATGCCCCCATCACCGCCACCGGCACCTGGCGCGCCGCGCCACCGGTGTTCACCCAGGCCGTCACCGATTTCGGCGCGGGTTACTGGGTCCTCTCCCCGCTCGATACCGCGGGCGGCACGATCCTCGTCAACCGCGGCTTCGTTCCGACTGGCGATCGCAAGGCGATCACCGCGCCGAGCGGCCCGGCGCGCATCACCGGCCTGCTGCGCGTCACCGAGCCCGACGGCGGCTTCCTCCGCGATAACGATCCTGCCGACGACCGCTGGTATTCGCGCGACACGGCCGCCATCGCTCGCGCGCGCCGGCTGGGCCAGGTCGCGCCCTATTTCATCGACGCCGAGGCGCTACCCGGCACGCAATGGCCGCGCGGGGGCCTGACGGTGGTGCGCTTCCGCAACAACCATCTCGTCTATGCGCTGACATGGTTCACGCTGGCGGTGATGATGGCATTCGCTGCATGGCGGATCGCACGCGGGCGCGAGCGGACGGAGGCCGCCTGAAGCCCCGGCAACAGCACGCGCCTGTGATCGGGCAGTGGCGACGATGACGCGATTTGTTCAGCTCAGAACGTCGACGAGGCGGCAGGGAAGTCCTGAATGTCGATCCGGCCTCGATGAGGCCAACGTTCGTCATTGCGAGCAAAGCGAAGCAATCCAGAGCCGGACCAGGACGCCCTGGATTGCTTCGCTTCGCTCGCAATGACGACCACGGTGCGGCACGATGTCATCGCGCTCCAAATCTTGATCCATCGAAGCTGAAACGCTTCCCCGGCGAAAGCCGGGGCCCAGTTGGGGGACGCTGATGATGCCCGCTGCGCTTCATTTCACTGACCTTCCCACCTGCCCCCGGCTTTCGCCGGGGTGACGACGGGAAAAGGCTCAAGGCGGATGACAGTGGGCTAAGCGGTCGCCGCAATCTGCTCCCGCTGTCCCCGTCACCGATCCTTCTCAAACCCCGCCCTCACCTTGGCATAGCGCACCCCACCCGATCCGCCGTATAGGCCCGGCATGCCCGCATCTGACATCATCGCCGGGACCGGGCTGCGCGAGGACGCCGGGCGGCGCAACGTGCGACTGTTATCGATCCTGCGCTGGCTGGCGGTGGGCGGGCAGCTCGCGACCATCCTGTTCGTCCACTTCGTCGTCGGCGTGCACCTGCCGCTGGTGCCGATGCTCGGCGCGGTCGCCGTGCTCGTCGCGCTCAACCTCGCCATTGCGCAGATCGTCGGGCGGCGGCCGATCACTTATGGTGCGTTGTTCGCGACGCTGCTGGTCGACGTCGCTTGCCTGACGACACAGCTCTATCTCAGCGGTGGCGTCACCAACCCGTTCGTCACGCTGTTCCTGCTCCAGGTCGTGATCGCCGCACTGCTGCTGCGCGATCATGCGAGCTGGGCGATGGTCGCGCTCAGCAGCGCCTTGTTCGCGTGGCTCGCGCACGCCGCGCCGCCGTTCGCCTTGCCGCGCGGCTGGGCCTCGACGCTGTCGACGCCCTATATCGCCGGCAGCTGGTTCAATTTTACGCTCACCGCCACCTTGCTCGCGCTGTTCGTGACGCGGATCGTCCGCAACGTCTCCGAACATGACGCGCGGCTTGCCGCCTTGCGCCAGCGCGCCGCGGAGGAAGAACATATCGTCCGCATGGGGTTGCTCGCCAGCGGCGCGGCGCACGAACTCGGCACGCCCTTGTCGTCGATCGCGGTGATGCTGGGCGACTGGCGGCGCGAACCTGCGATCGCCGACTCTCCCGCGCTGCTCGCCGACCTCGACGACATGCGTACCGAGGTAACCCGCTGCAAGGACATCCTCAGCCAGGTGCTGCTCGCCTCGGGCGAAGTGCGCGGAATGGGGCCGGTCCGCACCACGCTCAAGACCTTCCTGTCGGGGATCGTCGGTGATTGGCGCGGCAAGACGCAGGTCGCCGCCGCCTACGAACATCTGATGACCGGCGACCCGCGGATCGTCGCCGACAAGGCGCTGGCGCAGACGATCACCAACCTGCTCGACAATGCGCTGGAGGCGGGCGGGCGCACGATCGCGCTATGCGCGTGGTGGGACGGCGACCGGCTGGTGCTCTCGGTCCGCGACGATGGGCGCGGGTTCGCGCCCGCGATCCTCGACGGGCTCGGCAAGCCTTATATGAGCACCAAGACGCGACGCGGCGCGGGGCTGGGATTGTTCCTGGCGGTCAATGTGTTGCGCACGCTCGGCGGCACCGTGTCGGCGCGCAATCGCGACGGTGGCGGCGGCGAGGTGACGCTGACGCTGCCGATCGCGGCGATCTCGATCCCGGAGGAAGGCGCATGAGCGAGCGGCGGCTGCTGATCGTCGAGGATGACGAAGTGTTCGCGCGCACGCTGGCACGCTCGTTCGAGCGGCGCGGCTATCAGGTGCGCGCGATCACCGATCCCGACGATCTCGACGCGGCGGTGGATGCGCTGCAGCCGGATCATGCGGTGGTCGACCTGCGGCTCGGCAACGCCTCCGGGCTGACCTGCGTCGCGCGGCTCCATGCGCGCGACGCGCAGATGCGGATCGTGGTGCTGACCGGCTTCGCCAGCATCGCCACCGCGGTCGAGGCGGTGAAGCTGGGCGCGACCAACTATTTGTCGAAGCCGGCCAATTCCGACGATATCGAGGCGGCGTTCCAGGCCGGCGGTGAAGGCGATGCCAGCGTCGAACTCGTCGCGCCCCCAACCTCGCTGCGCACGCTCGAATGGGAGCATATCCACCAGACGCTCGCGGATTGCGGGTTCAACGTGTCGGAAGCCGCGCGGCGGCTCGGGATGCACCGCCGCACGCTCGCGCGAAAGCTCGGCAAGCGCCATTTGTGACGGCTAGGACGCCGCCATCCACACCGCCATCGCGATCATCATCACATTCTCGGTCAGCGACACGAACCCCAGCGGCACCCGCGTCGCGCCGCCGACGCACGCGCATTTCAGCTCGCGCCGGTCGATATAGACGGCCTTGACCACCGACACCGCGCCGACGGTCCCGATGAACAGCGCGACCGGCACCGACAGCCAGTCCGCGACGTGCGCGGTCATCAACACCCCCGCCAGCCCCTCCGCGAACGGATAGACATAGCCGTAGCGCACCCAGCGCTTCGCCAGCAGGTCGTAGTTGAGGAACATCGTCGAGAACGTCTCGACATCCTGCAACTTCAGCAATGCCAGCATGCACATGCTGAACGAGATGAACCACTCCCCCGCGCGAAGCGTCAGCGGCGTGCCGAACGCCGCCATGCTCGCGGCCAGCGCCATCAGCGCGGCCATCGCGAACACCGCCAGCACCGGGCGGTAGCTCGTCTCGCCGGGCGCCGGCACGCGCACGCCGAAGAAGCGGCGCAGATCGTCATAGCCGCCGACCCGCTCGCCCGCGATGAACGTCTGCGGCGTCGTCTTCACGCCGTGCTCGGCCTTGAAGGCGTCGGTTTCCTCGCGGGTCCGCAGCCAATGGTCGTCCACCGCATAGCCGCGCCGCCGCAACAGGTCCCTGGCCTTCACACCATAAGGGCAGGTGTGCGTCGGCATCACCATCCGGTACAGCGTAGCGCGCTTCTCGGTCGTCGGGGTCATGCGATCAAAGATAGGCGCGATCAGCCGAGAATGCGCCGGTAGAGCGCGATATAATCGTCCGCCATCCGCGCGACGCTGAACCGCTCGGCCACCGCACGACGGCAGGCGGCACGGTCGATCTCGCCCGCGCGCTCGATCGCCGCCACCGCTTCCGCTGGCGTGTCGACCAGAAAGCCGGTGACGCCGTCCGCGATCAGTTCGGGCATCGAGCCGCGGCGGGTCGCGATCACCGGCGTCCCGCACGCCATCGCCTCGATCACCGACAAGCCGAACGGCTCGTCGAAGTTGATGAGGTGGAGCAGCGCCCGCGCCTTGCCGAGCGCCGCCACCCGCGCTTCGCCGCCGACCGCGCCGTGATAGCGGATGCGTTCATCCAGCGCGGGTGCGACCGCGCGGTCGTGATAGCCCTGGTCCTGCACGATCCCATAGAGGTTCAGCGCCCGCCCCGTCGCCCGCGCCGCCGCGATCGCCTCGGCCGCGCCCTTGTCGGGATGGAGCCGCCCGAAGAACAACAGGTCGTCGCCGCCCACGGCATCGAAGCGGAAATCGTCGAGCGGAATGCCATGGTGGATCGTCGCGGCATAACGCAGCGCGGGGTGCCGATCGGCCTCGCTGATCGCGACATAGTGCACGCGGTCGTGGAACGGCGCGTACATCGGCAGGATGCGATCCGACGAGAAGCCGTGGATCGTCGTCACCACCGGCGTATCGACCAGCGGCGCGAAGGCATGTGCCGGGAAATCGGCCTGGTTGTGGATCAGGTCGAACCGCTCGGCCTGCGCGAACACATGGCTGAGGTGGCGATATTCCCAGACCTTCGCGTCGATGCTCGGGTCCTCGGAATAAGGCGCGGGCACCACGCCGTCGAGTGTCGCGCTGGTCAGGCTGTCCAGCGTCGCGAACAAGGTGACGTCGACTCCGCGCTCGACCAACGCCTCGGTCAGCAGATGCGTGACCAGCTCCCACGGCCCGTAGTGACGCGGCGGTGTCCGCCACGCGATCGGGGCGAGCATGGCGATCTTCATGCGTGATGTTCCTGTCATGCGTTCGTCGTTCCCCGGCGAACGCCGGGGTCCAGTTGGGTGACCGCATGGTATAGCACGAGCCACCCGCGACCGGCCTTCCGGCCGTCGCCGGGGTACGGTTACCCGAAGATCACGCCTTCGTCCGCCCGCAAATGATCGCTCGGACCGTCATGCAGCGTCGACACCAACATCTCGCCCCCGAACGGCAGCGGACGCGCCTCGCCCGTCAAGTTCAGCGCCACGCGCAGCACCTCGCCGCCCTGCCGCCGCTCATATGCCAGCATCCCGTCGGCCGCATCGAGCAACCGGAAGTCGCCGACCGACAATGCCGCCCGCTCCCGACGCAACGCCAGCAAGCGTCGGTACAGCGTCAGCATCGACCCGGCGTCCTGCTCCTGCGCGGCGACATTGCGCGTCGGCCAATCCGGATTGAGCGGCAGCCACGGCTCGACCGTCGAGAAGCCGGCGAAGGCCGAACCATCCCACGGCATCGGCGTTCGCGACCGGTCACGCCCGATTCCGATCCCCGGTTGGCGCAATTCCTGCGGGTCGCGCACGCGATCGGCCGGGATCTCGACCTGCCCGATCCCCAGCTCGTCGCCCTGATACAAGGTCGGCGTCCCGCGCAACGTCAGCAGCAGCATCGCCGCGACCCGCGCCTGCGCCTCGCCGACGCGCGCGGCGATCCGTGGCGCGTCATGGCTGCCGATCACCCAGTTCGGCCAGCCATGCGCCGGCAGGCTCGCTTCGTAGGCGGCGATCATCGTGCGCAGCGTCGCGGCGTCCCACGCATTCTCGATCAACTGGAAATTGAACGGCAGCTGCACCTGCGGCCGCTCGCGCGTGCCATACCAGCGCGCGTGGCGATCGTTGGGCAGGAAGATCTCGCCGATCAGCACGCGCCCCTGCCCCTTGGCGCCATAATCGTCGGCCAGCGCGCGCATCTCGGCGGCGATCGCATGCGCCTCGGGCTGGTCGGTCGAATGCTGCTGGATCAACCGGTCGCGTTCGGTGATCCCCGGCCGCCAATAAGGGTTCACCGGATTGTCGGGAAAGCCCTTCGCCTTGACGATATGCCACAGCACGTCGATCCGGAACCCGTCCACGCCGCGATCGAACCAGAAGCGCATCGCATCCAGCATCGCCGCCTTCAGCGCGGGGTTGCGCCAGTTGAGGTCGGGTTGCTGCTTCAGAAAGGCGTGCAGGTAATATTGCCCGCTCGCCGCGTCATATTCCCACGCCGACCCGCCGAAATCGCTGATCCAATTGTTGGGCGGTCCGCCGTCGGGCGCGGGATCGCGCCAGATGTACCAGTCGCGCTTCGAACTATCCCGGCCCGACCGGCTCTCCACGAACCACGGATGCTGGTCCGAACTGTGGTTGGGGACGAAATCGAGCAGCAGCTTGAGCCCGCGCGCATGCACTGCCGCCAGCAACCGGTCGAACGCCGCCAGATCGCCGAACAACGGCGCGACGCCGCAATAATCGGCAACGTCATAGCCGAAGTCGGCCATCGGCGAGGGAAAGATCGGCGACAGCCAGATCGCGTCGACGCCGAGCGATGCGACATGATCGAGCCGCCGCTCGATCCCGGCAAGGTCGCCGACGCCGTCCCCGTCGCTGTCCTGAAAGGAGCGCGGATAGATTTGGTAGACGGTGCCGCTTTCCCACCACGGGTGATCGTTTCGCTGGGTCATTGCGGGCGATAACCGCGCGGGCGGCATTGCGATCCAAACAAGTCGCGTGCGACCCGCCGCCTCACGGTCTCACGACCTGTGTCGCGTGTTCGAATGATCACCGCCGTATTCGTTCGCAGGCGGGGGTTGATCACCCGCTGCCAGCCACCGTTGCAGCGCCATGACCTGTCTCGAACAGGAGTCGTCATTGCGAGCGCAGCGAAGCAATGACGAACATGGGTCGGTTGCGTGCGATCATGATGCCGTAACAGGTCCGGCATGACGGTCGGGCTTTCGCAAGAGTGTCGTTCACGTGAGCGAAAGCATGCGTCGGCACGCCGTCAGCCTCGCCCCTGAACTAATACGGCCGCCGCCCGGCGATCTCACCCCCAGGATTGTAACGGCAAACCAGAAAATCCTCCGCTTCCCCGCTCTCCAGCGCGCATCCAAGCTCGGTGGTGTCGCGCCACACGATCTGGGCATAATGCGCCGCATCCTGCCAGCGGCCGGTGCGGCTGAAACGCGGGCTGGGACGGTTGCGGAAATGGCGGCGCTCGTCGATCCAGTACCGGACCATTTCACCGTAATCATATCCGCCACGCGTGCCCGCAAACAGGTTTTCCCCCTGCCGCGCGCCCGCCACGGATTGCTCGGCGTGGAACAGGCGACCGGCGCGCGCCAGTTCCTGCGCATGCTGGTCTGCCGCCGCCGCCAGCGTCGGGCTCCACGACAGCGGCGGCAGCCCCACCGCGCGGCGCGCGCGATTGTGCCCGTCGAGCATTGCGCGCTGGAGCAACGATCCGTCCCGCACCGCCGCCACACGCCGCGACCGCCACTCGACTCCGGCGCCAAAACCGGGCGCGGCGACGGTCAGGGCGAGCAGCAGCGTGACGAACCAGCGAACAAGCATCGCGCACCGATTGGCAAAAGACCGGCATAAACGGCAACATAGATTAGCGGCCCGAAATGGCGGCGGTGGCCTTTGCCGGGACGAACCGCCATATGCACGCGACCATGCACCTGATCGACCACGTTTCCCGCGATGCCGCTGCACGGGATCGCGCCGCGCGCGCCGCTGCACCGCTCGCGCTGTACATCCACTGGCCGTTCTGCGTGTCCAAATGCCCCTATTGCGACTTCAACAGCCATGTCCGCGCGACGGTCGACGAGGCGGAGTGGCATGAAGCCCTGCTCGCCGACCTTGCGCACGAAGCGGCGTTGCTGCCGGGCCGACGGCTGGGGTCGATCTTCTTCGGCGGCGGCACGCCCTCGCTGATGCCGCCCGCCACGGTCGCGGCGCTGATCGAGGCTGCGACGAAGGCATGGACGCCGGTCGGCGACGTAGAGATCACGCTGGAGGCGAACCCGTCCTCGGTCGAGGCGGCGCGCTTCGCCGATCTCGCCGCGGCGGGGGTCAATCGCGTCTCGCTCGGGCTACAGGCGCTCGACGACGAAGCGCTGCATTTCCTCGGCCGCGCACATGGCGTCGAAGAGGGGCTCGGGGCGCTCGACGTGGCGCAACGCCATTTCGCGCGCGTCAGCTTCGACCTGATCTACGCGCGCCCCGGTCAGCCGCTCGACGCATGGGATGCCGAGCTGGCGCGCGCGCTGTCGTTCGGCACCGAGCATCTGTCGCTCTATCAACTGACGATCGAGCCCGGCACGCGCTTCGCCACCGAGGCGGCGGCAGGGCGATTGACGATCCCCGATGGTGACAGTGCCGCCGACCTCTTCGAGCTGACCCGCGCACGCACCGCTGCGGCGGGGCTGCCCGCCTACGAAATCTCCAACCACGCCCGGCCGGGTGCGGAGAGCCGCCACAATCTCGCTTACTGGCGTTACCGTGATTACGCCGGGATCGGCCCCGGCGCACACGGGCGACGCGATCATCTCGCGACCTTCCGGCGCAAGAAGCCTGAGAACTGGCTCGCCGCCGTGGCGCGCAACGGTCACGGCCTGGAAAGCGAGGAACCGCTCGACGCGCCGACCCGCGTCAGCGAGGCGTTGCTGATGGGGCTACGGCTGCGCGAGGGCGTCGACGTGGCGGGGATCGCGGCGGCGGCCGGGATGCGTGTCGAGGACATCGTCGATCTCCCCGCGATCGCCGCGCTGCCCGAGCTGATCGTCCATGATGGCAATCGCCTGCGCGTCACCGAGGCGGGCATGATCCTGCTCGACGCGATCCTGCCGAAGGTGGTGCGGTAGCCGTTAGGCTTCACCCATTCCGTTCGTGCTGAGGAGGCATTGAGCGAAGCCGAAATGCCGTCTCGAAGCACGCTTGTTGCGCGTGCCCTCCGAGACAAGACGTCGACCGGCTCAGCCATTCCTCAGCACGAACGGAGCTAGTGTCACTCCGCCAACCCGCTCCACTTCTGATCCGACCCGGCATTGGCGACCACCGCCTCGACGAACGCCATCGTCCGCACACCGTCGCCCGTGCCCGGGAACCATGCCGCCGCGCCGCGCTCGGCGACCGTATCGCCGCCGCGGATCGTCGCCGCGACCGCGCGATAGAGATTCGCGAACGCCTCGATATAACCTTCCGGGTGTCCGGCCGGCGTGCGGATGCGGCCCAGCGTCGTATCGGCCAGTCCCGGTCCGCCGGTGCGCACGATCTCGCCCGGCTTGTCGAGCCAGCGCAGCGTCAGCGTATTGGGCTCCATCTGTGCCCAGTCGAGCCCGCCCTTCTCACCGTGGATGCGCAGCCGCAGGCCGTTCTCGTCGCCCGCCGCCACCTGCGTCGCCTTCAGCACGCCGCGTGCGCCGCCGTCGAATCGCAACAGCACGCTGACGTCATCGTCGAGGCGCCGCCCAGGCACATGCGTCGTCAGGTCGGCGCACAGCGTGTCGACGCGCAGCCCGCTGACATGTTCGGCGAGCTGGAAGGCGTGGGTGCCGATATCGCCCAGACAGCCGCCCAGCCCGGCGCGTGCCGGGTCGGTGCGCCATTCGGCCTGGCGATTGCCCTCGCGGTCCAGCGCGCTGCTCAGCCAGCCCTGCGAATATTCGACCTGTACCAGCCGGATCGCGCCGAAGTCGCCGCACGCCACCCGCGCGCGCGCTTCCTCGACCATCGGATAGCCGCTGTAGGTGAAGGCCAGCGCGTAATGCCGTCCGCTCCGCTCGGTCGCCGCGGCGATCGCCTGCGCCTCTTCGAGGTTCAGCGACATCGGCTTCTCGCAGATGACGTGGAAGCCCGCGTCGAGCGCCGCGATCGACATCGGTGCATGCAGGTGATTCGGTGTCACGATCGCCACCGCGTCGATTCGTTCGCCCTCCGGCAGGGCACGCTCGGCCGAAAGCAGCTCATCAATCGAGCCGTAGACGCGTCCCGCATCGAGACCGAGCAGCTCGCCGGTGCGCGTATTGCGCCCCGCGTCGGTACTGAACGCGCCCGCGACCAGCCGCCAGTCGCCGTCAACGCCCGCCGCCATCCGGTGGACCGCGCCGATGAACGCGCCTTCGCCGCCACCGACCATCCCAAGCTTAAGTGGTTCTACCCGCGCCATTCATCCTCCCGTCATCCGCATACCGGCATTACGAAGACCGTAACGTCAGCCGCCTTGCTATCGCCCGGTTTAGCGGTAAACTGGCGGCAATCAAATTGGCTTTGCCTAACTGGGTTTGGAGAGATGCGATGAAATTGATCGCCGGCCTAATCGCCGCCCCGATCGTCGCCGTGGCTGCGCTTGCGGTTTCGGCCCCTGCGCCTGCGCAACAGAATGGCCAGCAGGCGTTCGCGGCGTGCAAGGCGTGCCACACGCTCCATAAGGGCGAGCGCAACAGCATCGGACCGAATCTTGCCGGCCTGTTCACGCGCCCACCGGCCTCCGCGCCGGGCTTCAACTATTCGGCGGCCTTCAAGAAGGCGCAGCTGAAGTGGACCGACGCGTCGCTTAACGAATATCTCGCCGCGCCGCAGAAGAAGGTGCCGGGCACCCGGATGCCGATCTCGACCCCGGATCCCGCCAAGCGCGCCGCGATCATCGCCTATCTGAAGTCCGAGACCACCAAGTGAGCGGCGGCGGCACCATGCGCGGCCCGGGCGTCTTCCTCGCGCAGTTCATGGGTGACGCCGCGCCGTTCGACACGCTCGACAATGCCGCGCGCTGGATGGCCGACGCCGGTTACGAAGGCGTGCAGATCCCGACCCGCGACGAGCGGTGCATGGACCTGAAACTCGCTGCCGAGAGCCAGGATTATGCCGACGAGCTGGTCGGCCGCTGCCGCGAGGCGGGCGTCGCGATCACCGAATTGTCGACCCACCTGCAAGGCCAGCTCGTCGCGGTCCACCCCGCGTACGACACCGCCTTCGATGTCTTCGCGCCGGAGGAACTGCGCGGCAAGCCGGCCGAGCGGCAGGCGTGGGCGGTCGACCAGCTCAAGCTCGCCGCCAAGGCGAGCCGCCGGCTCGGGCTCGACGCGCATGCCACCTTCTCGGGCGCTTTCGCGTGGCCATTCGTGTATCCGTGGCCGCAACGCCCGGCAGGAATGGTCGAGGACGCCTTCGCCGAACTCGGCAAACGCTGGACCCCGATCCTCGACGCGTTCGAGAACGAGGGCATCGACCTTTGCTTCGAGCTGCATCCCGGCGAGGACCTGCACGACGGCACCACCTTCGAGCGGTTCCTCGACGCGGTCGGCGGGCACAAGCGCGCCAATATTCTCTACGATCCCAGCCACTTCGTGCTGCAGGCGATGGACTATCTCCAGTTCATCGACTTCTACCATGACCGGATCCGCATGTTCCACGTCAAGGACGCGGAGTTCAACCCGACCGGCAAGGCAGGCGTGTACGGGAGCTATTCGGACTGGGTCGATCGTCCGGGCCGCTTCCGCTCGCTCGGCGACGGGCAGGTCGACTTCGGCGGGATCTTCTCGAAGCTGACGCAATATGGCTATGCCGGCTGGGCGGTGCTCGAATGGGAATGCTGCCTGAAGCATCCCGAGGACGGCGCACGCGAAGGCGCTCCGTTCATCGCCGCGCACATGATCCGTCGTCCCGAACGTGCCTTCGACGATTTCGCAGGCGGGTCCGATCCGGCTGCGAACCGGCGCTTGCTCGGGCTCGACTGATCGGCCAGACTGTAAAAATCAGATAAAAGAATCGTGCGGTAAAGGGGTAGAGGGTGCAGACAGAGGCAGCGGCATTTACGGGGCAGCATCGGTCCCGATTATTCTGGCTGAGCGTACTCGCGCTGACCACCGCGGCGGTCAGCGCCTCGCTGCGTGCGGCGATCGCGAGCAGCCTCAAGGCGGAGTGGATCGATCCGATCGCCCCGGTACAGGCCGGTGAGCTGATCGGCGCAGCGCTCGGCTCGGCGTTCCTCGGCTTTGCCATCACTCTGTTCGTCGCCAGCGCGTTGCTCGACAAGATCGGCGCGAAGCGGATCGTGATTGGGTCGGGCATCTGCTTCATTCTCGGCACCGCCTTGATCGTCGGCGCAGGTGCGATCGCGACTGGCATGACGATCTATTCGCTGGTCTGGCTGGGCATGATGCTCAGCGGTATCGGCTGGGGTCTGGCCGAATCGTCGATCAACCCGCTGACCGCGCGTCTCTATCCTGACGAGACCACGCACCGGCTCAACGTGCTCCACGCCTGGTATCCGGGCGGGCTCATCATCGGCGGACTCGCGGGCGTGTTCCTCGCCAACGTGCTGCCGTGGCAGGCGATCATGGGGCTGGTCTTCCTGCCCGCGATCGGCGTCGTCATCATCGGTGCGACCACCACCTTCCCGCCTGCCCCCGCGGCGGTGGAGGGCGAGAGCTTCGGCACGATGATCGGCGAAGTGTTCCGTCGTCCGAGCTTCTTCGTGTGGTTCGGCGCGATGTTCCTGACCGCCTCGTCGGAACTGGCACCGGGCCAGTGGCTCGACGTCGCGCTCACCAACCGTGTCGGGATGCGTGGCATCCTGCTGCTCGTCTATGTCAGCGCACTGATGTTCGTGTTCCGCCACTTCGCGGGGCGCTTGGCGGGCAAGCTCTCCAATCCGGGGCTGCTGTGGATCTCCAGCCTGCTCGCCGCGATCGGGCTGTTCCTGCTGTCGCGCGCGCAGTCGCCGGTCGCGGCGCTGGTCGCCTCGACCGTCTGGGGGTTGGGCGTGTGCGCGATGTGGCCGACGATGCTCGCCTCGGTTGCCGAGCGCTATCCGCGCGGTGGAGCCTGGGCGCTGGGGCTGGTCGGATCGGCAGGCGCGCTTGCCAGCTTCTTCGTGCTCCCGGCGCTCGGGGGGATGTTCGACGAGGCGAAGGTGCGGCTCGCGGGCGGGCCGGACGCCTTCAAGCAACTGACCGGTGAGGCGCTGCGGCAGGTCGAGGACGCTGCGGCGTCGCAATCGTTCGCGAAGCTCGCGCTGGTGCCGATCGTGCTGCTGTTCGTGTTCGGCGCGATCTGGCTGTCCGAACGCCGCCGCCGCGCGACGGTCGCCGCGGCATGACCCCCTCGCGCCGCACGGTTCTGGCAGGAGCCGCTGCGGCGGCGCTGTCGTCGTCGGCGCAAGGACAGGCGCGCATGAGCAACGCCGCGACCTTCTCGCTCAACTACGCCCCGCATGAGGGCAGCTTCGCGAGCCGCGGCGACAGGCTGGAGCAAATCGCCTTCGCCGCCGATCAGGGCTTCCGCGCCTGGGAGGACAATGAGGCGCGCAGCCGCAGCGTCGCCGAGCAGGAGGCGATGGCCAAGGCGCTGCAACAGCGCGGGATGACGATGGGCGTGTTCGTCGCGTCGATGCCGAAATGGTCTGCGTTCCGCCCGATCTTCGGCAGTGACGACGGCGCGGAGCGTGAGGCATTTCTCGCCGACGTGCGTGCCTCGGTCGAGGTCGCCAAGCGCCTGAACGCCAAGCACATGACCGTCGTCACCGGCTTCGTCGACCCCAAGGTGCCGATCGAGATCCAGACCGGGCGCGTCATCGACCTAATGCGCCGCGCGGGCGACATCCTCGCCCCGCACGATCTGGCCTTGGTTATGGAGCCGCTCAACACGCGCACCGACCATCCCAACGTCTATATGCGCTCGTTTGCGGCCGGCTATGCGGTGGCGCGCGGCGTGAACAGCCCGGCGGTCAAGGTACTCGCCGATTGCTATCATGAGCAGATCCAGTCCGGAAATCTGATCCGTTCGCTCGGCATGATCTGGGACGAGGTCGGCTATATCCAGTTCGGCGACAATCCCGGCCGCAAGGAGCCCGGGACCGGCGAAGTCAATTTCAACAACATCGTGCGCTTCCTGCGCGAGCGTCGCTACCGCGGCGTCATCGGCATGGAACATGGCACATCGCAGGCGGGACGCATGGGCGAGGAGCGACTGATCGCTGCTTACCGCGCGATCGACGCGGCATGAGCCGGCGCAGCATCAGCATTACGGGAGAGGGTGAGTGATCGACAGACGACAAGCCTTGGGCGGCATCGCCGCCATGTTCGGGGCGTCCTTGTACGCGCCGCTGGCACGCGCGGCGACCGCCGCGGCGGCAAAGGGTGGCGGCATCCCCGTCATCAGCGAGGGACCGCCGAGCACGCAGGTGTTCACGCCGGCGCAGCGCGCGCTGATGAGCGCGCTCAGCGACCGGGTGATCCCGACCACCGACACGCCGGGCGCGGTCGCTGCGGGGGTGCCGGAATATATCGAAAAGCTGCTCGCCGACTGGTCGACCCCCGAGGATCGCGTACCGATCATCGCCGGGCTCGACGCGGTCGCGGCCCGCGCGCAGGCCGATTACAAGAAGGCCGGCAACCAGCTCACTCCAGCGCAGTATGACGCGCTGCTGACGCTGGCGATGGACGACAAGTTCCCCGGCGGCGCCGCCTTCTTCGGACCGTTCCGCCAGATGGTGATCGCCGGCTATTATACGTCGGAGATCGGCATCACGCAGGAGCGCGAATATCTGCCCGTCCCCGGCAGCTATGATGGCGCCTTCCCCTATTCCAACGTCAACAAGGTCTATTCCTCATGATCGCCAACCGTCGCAACGTCCTCGCCGGTGCCGGCGGCCTCGCCGCGCTCGGGCTGTTCGGGGTCTCGGCCCAGGCCGCGCAGCTCGGCGCGATCGGGCTCCAGCTCTATACCATTCGCGAGATCTTCGGGCCGGACCCGATGGGCACGCTCGAGAAGGTCGCCAAGATCGGCTACCGCGAGATCGAATATGGCGGTGGCGGCTATGACAAGATGGACCATGCCGCATTGCGCCGCACGCAGGACCGGCTCGGGCTGAAGGCGCCGTCGGTCCACGTCCCCTATGAGTGGCTGCTCGCCGACTTCAACGCCGTCGTAAAGATGGCCAAGACGCTGGGTGCCGACACGATCATCCTGCCGTACATGACGGACCAGCATCGCAACGAGGCCGCCTGGAACACGGCGCTCAAGGACTTCAATCGCTTCGCGCGCGATCTGAAGAAGGTCGGGCTGGCGTTTGCCTATCACAACCACGATTTCGAATTCACCGTGAAGCCCGGCGGCGTGTCGCTCTACGATCGCCTCCTCAAGGAAACCGACCCGGCGCTGGTGAAGCTGGAGATCGACCTGTTCTGGGCGATCACCGCAGGCCAGGACCCGGCGACGCTCATCCGGAAGAACGCCGGGCGCATCTACGCCTATCACGTCAAGGACAAGCGCGCCGACGGCAGCATGTGCGCGGTGGGTGAAGGCAAGATCGACTTCGGCGCGATCTTCAAGATGAACCGCGTCGCAGGCGTGAAGCACTTCTACGTCGAGAACGACGAGTGCCCCGCCCCGTACCTGCCTGACATCACCACCAGCTTCAACACGTTGCGCAAGCTGACGTTCTGATCGCGCCGACGGAGAGGATTTTACATATGGCAGCGACCGATACTTTCGACGCGATCGTCATCGGCTCCGGCGTCAGCGGCGGTTTCGCCGCGAAGGAGCTGACCGAGAAGGGCCTGCGCGTCCTGATGCTCGACCGCGGCGTCATGGTCGAACATGGCGAGGGCTATCCGTACGACGGCAAGCCCGCTTACGAGGTGCCCGCGCGCAACTCGATGCCGCCTGCGCTGATGGAGAGCGACTACTTCATCACGAAGCACGGCTATGTCACGCCCAGCAACCGCAAGTTCTACAACGACGACCGGCTGAACCCCTATGCCTATGACGAAGGCAGCAAGTTCTACTGGATCCGTCCGGCCGCGGTCGGCGGCAAGTCGCTGATCTGGGGCCGCTGGACCTTCCGCTGGGCGCCCGAGGACTTCGAAGCCAACAAGCGCGACAATGTCGCGATCGACTGGCCGATCCGCTACGAAGACGTCGAGCCCTGGTACAAATACGTCGAGAATTACATCGGCGTGTCGGGCTCGCGCGAAAATTTGCCGCAGCTGCCGGACAGCGACTTCCAGCCGCCGATGGACATGAACATCGCGGAGAAGTGGGTGAAGCCGCGGCTCGAGGGCAAGTTCCCGGGCCGCAAGCTCATCAACACGCGCCTCACCAACATGACCGAGGACAAGCCCGACCAGAACCGCACGAAATGCCAGTATCGCAACCAATGCGGTAACGGCTGCTCGTTCGGCGCGTATTTCTCGACCCAGGCGGTCACCCTGCCGGCGGCGCGTGCCACCGGACGGCTGACGCTGCGTTCCGACGCGGTCGTCACCAACCTCGAATATGATTCGACGAAGAAGCGCGTCACCGGCGTCCGCTACATCGATGCCAAGACCGGGCAGGCGCAGGTCGTCAAGGCGCGGATGGTGTTCCTGTGCGCCTCGGCGCTCGCCTCGGTGCAGATCATGATGAACTCGAAGCGTCCCGATGGGCGCAGCTGGTTCGACAGCAGCGGCACGCTCGGCAAGTATGTGATGGACCACATCTTCCGCGTCAGCATCGGCGGCAACATCCCCGGCATGACCGAATACATCGAATATGGTCGCCGTCCGGGTGGCGTCTACATCCCGCGCTTCCGCAACGTCGGCGGCGACGAGGGCGTCGGGTTCAAGCGCGGCTATGGCTATCAGGGCTCGGCCTATCGCTCGCCCGCCGGTCCGGTCGGCTTCGGCAAGTCGATGAAGGACGGGATGCGCAAGTATAACGGCTGGCAGTTCGGGATGACTGCGTTCGGCGAGTGTCTGCCCTATGAGGACAATCGCGTCTCGCTCCACCCGACCAAGGTCGATCGCTTCGGCGTGCCGCTGATGGTGTTCAACGTCACCTTCCGCGACAACGAGCTGAAGATGATGGCCGACGCACGCGAACAGGGCGAAGCGATGCTGCGCGGCGCCGGGCTGACTGACGTCCAGAGCCGCGAGGGCGAGCACGTCCCGGGTGACGCGATCCACGAAATGGGTGGTGCGCGCATGGGTGCCGATCCGCGCACCTCGGTGCTCAACAAGTGGAACCAGGCCCATGACGCGCCGAACCTGTTCGTCACCGACGGCGCGCAGATGGCGTCCGTGGCGTGCGTCAATCCGTCGCTGACCTTCATGGCGATGACCGCGCGAGCCTGTGACAATGCGGTCAAGCTGATGAAGGCCGGCTCCATCTAAGGCCGCGCCTTGCCGTCGCCGTCATCGCGCCCCCCACGGGCGGAGCAAGCCCGCCCTGCGGAGCGCGATGACGGACGACGCGAGGCTTTCCCGTGAGCGAGCGTCGTCGGCAGGGCGTCACGATCCGCTCGGTCGCCGAACGCGCCGGCGTGTCGGCGATGACCGTCTCCAACGTCATCAACCGCGCCGGGCGCGCCAGCCCGGCGACGGTCGCCGCGGTCCATGCAGCGGTCGCGGAACTCGGTTATGTTCCCAACGTGGTCGCCCGCCGCCTCGCGCGCGCCCGTGCCACCACCGTCGGGCTTCTTTACAGCGGCGCACGTGCGCCATTCCTCGATGCGATCCTCGTTGGTGCCCTGCGCGCCACCAATGCGCGCGGGTTGCAGTTGCTGCTTCACGAGGAACCACCCGGCACCCTCGAAGCCGCGGAAACCGCAGTACGCTCGCTCGCCCGTGGAGGGGCGGACGCTTTGTTGCTGGTGCCGCCGTTCGCCGAATTGTTGCGGGACTCGCGCGTGCTTCGGGAACTCGCACTTCCCATCGCGGCGATCGCGATCGGCCATGTCATGCCCGGCATCGCCACGGTGCGGATCGACAACCGCGCCGCAATGGCGGAACTGACCGCATTCCTGATCGAGCGTCAGTACCGTCGCATCGCGCTGATCGCGGGCAACCCCCGCCACTCGGACAGCGCCCCGCGCGTGCAGGGCTATTACGATGCGCTCGCCGCGCACGGCATCGCCCCCGATCCCGCACTGGTGATCGAGGGGCGCTTCGACCGCAGCTCGGGTGAGGAAGCGGCGCAGGCGCTGCTGTCCGGCGCGACCCGACCCGATGCGATCATGTGCAGCAACGACGATATGGCGGCGGGGGTCATCGCCGAGGCGCACCGTCGCGGGCTGGTGCTCCCGCGCGACCTTGCCGTCACCGGTTTCGACGACACCACGCTGGCGGCGCGTATCTGGCCACCGCTCACCACCGTCCGCCAGCCCGCCGAGGAAATGGCCTTCCGCGCCGCCGAGCGGCTGATCGGCACCGGCGACGGCGACGAAGCCGCCAGCGACATGATCATCCCGCACGCGATCATCGAACGCGAGTCCACGCCGGTGCGGTAAGGTTCGGCCGAGCGCGCGCGGCTTCGGCAATACGTCCGCTAACCACCTCAAGCCGACTTACGGATGCACCCGTCCCGCCAGCACCGGATCCTCGAGATCGATCGCGACGCGTTTCGTCCGGTCAGGCTTCTGCTTCCCGGCCTTGGCAACGCCCTTTACCGCGTCGCCAACCAACATGAAGGGGTTCGTAGCCTCGCCTTCCCGCTCGCAGCAACTGCCCGGCGCCACCAACTTCTGCACGCCCCGGACCGCCGCCACACCCATACCGAGGATGTTCAGCCCGGTGTTGCACCCGCCGACGATCGTCGCACAGGGTGCTTGTGCGGCATTCAGCGCGCCGACACCGGTCATGTCGCGATTGACTGGAACCGACCGCGTGGAAATTGCCTCACTCGGCAAAGGCAGCACCTGCGCCGGCAAGGGATCGGCGCACACCACGACTTCTTCCGCGTCGTCTTTGCGCACGCACGGCTGCGAAGCGACCGGCACCAGCACCGAATGTCTATCCGGCACCGACGGGGCCGCTGCCTGTAGCAAGAACGCGACGATCAACATCGCCGCGTATCCTGCGTCGTGCATCGGGCGCGGTCAATCCGGCGCGCCTTCTCCGGCGCTACGGCCGCAGCGCGGTGTCGTCGCGATCGTCGAGTTCGTCCTCCCCGACACTGCCGTCGTCGAACTCGGCCTGAACTTCGTCCTCCGCGACGTCACTATCTTCGGCGTCGACGTCGCCGTCCTGCCGCGCGACCTCGCCATCGGTCATCACCAGTTCGTCTTCGTCCTCGGCGTCATCGTCGCTGCCGAGATCGGGCTCGAGATCGACGATGATCGTGCCATCGCCCGGTCCGTCACGGGTCGCCTCGAGGATTTCGGCACGCTGGCTTTCGTCATAGCCGTCCTCGTCGTAGCCGTCGTCGCCAGAGCCCTGACCTTGCACCTGATGCCCGCCCATGACGCACTTCCTCCATTGTCCAAGTGGAACGAACGGCAGATGCGCCCACCCGGTTCCGGCGGCTGGCGCCGTGACGCGCGAACGCCTACCTTGGACGTTCAGAATCATGGACGATCAATCATGCTCGACACACCTGTCGCCCCCGACACCGCTCAGGTCCCGACGCTTAGCCTCGCCGATCAGGCCCACGATCCCGATGCGTTCGCCGCCGCACTGGGCGGGTCGTTCGAGCGGTTCGGCTTCGCGATCGTCGCCGACCATGGCGTGCCACAGCCGCTGATCGACCGCGCCTGGGCCGAAACCACCGACCTGTTCGCGCTGCCCGAAGAAGAGAAGCGCCGCTACCACACCCCGGCGGCGGTGGAGCCCGCGGCTACACCCCGTTCAAGACCGAGATCGCCAAGGACGCACGCCACGTCGACCTCAAGGAATTCTGGCACGTCGGGCGCGAGCTTCCGCAGGGACACCGCTACGCCGCGGACATGGCGCCCAATATCTGGCCCGAGCGGCCCGAAGGCTTTCGTGAGACCTTCATCGAGCTGTTCGCCGCCTTCGACCGTGCCGGTGACCAGCTGTTGTCGGCGATCGCCCGGCATCTCGGCCTCGCGCCCGACTGGTTCGATCCGGCGGTCAAGGACGGCAATTCGGTGCTGCGCCTGCTCCACTATCCACCGATCCCTGTCGATGCAGAGGGGGTCCGTGCCGGCGCGCATGAGGACATCAACCTCATTACCCTGCTGCTGGGTGCCGAGGAGGCAGGGCTCGAACTGCTCGATCGCCAGTCGGGCCGGTGGCTGGCGGTCAAGCCGCCCGAAGGTGCAATGGTCGTCAACGTCGGCGACATGCTGCAACGGCTGACCAACCACGTCCTGCCCTCGACCACGCACCGCGTCGTCAATCCGCCACCCGAGCGCCGCGGCCATTCGCGTTACTCGATACCGTTCTTCCTCCACCCCGCGCCCGATTTCCTGATCGAGACGCTGCCGCGGACGATCACCGCCGCGAACCCGAACCGCTATCCCGAACCGATCACCGCCAACGGTTATCTGCACCAGCGGCTGGTCGAGATCGGGCTCATCAAGGCATGAGGGATCTGGCAGGGATCATCAGCGGCGCGATCCGGCTCGACACTGACGCCGACGTTTCGGGCATCGTCAGCGGCGACATCACTGTGGCGACGGGCTGTCGCGTCACGATCTCGGGCATGGTGCGCGGCGATGTCACCGCCGAGCCCGGCGCAGAGGTGACGATCACTGGCATCGTCAACGGCGCGGTCCATGCCGAGGGCGCAACCGTGCATGTGACGGGGATCGTGACGCTGCCGTAAGCGGGCTACCCTTCTGCAGAAGAATATTCCGGCGTGCCGACGTCGGCGGCGGCCCTTCCCACCGTTCGTGCTGAGCTTGCCGAGTCACGTGCCCTCGGCAGCACGCGCTTCGACAAGCTCAGCACGAACGGCGCAGCGTGACTAACCGCCGGTCAGACAGAAGCTAGGCCGTTCGCTCGGGCACTTCTGCCGCATCGGCTGCGATCGACGTCGCCGGCGCCAGCGCTTCCCACGGGAACACGAACCAGTCCTTGGTCACCGAGCGGTCGATCGTGCGCGCGGCAAGGTCGACCTTCGCCGCTGAGCCGCGATTGTCGATCAGCGTCGCGAAGCGCATCGATCCGGCGGGCGCGCCTGCCTGCTCGAGCAAGCCGCGCAGCTGCGCGATCGTGCGCCCTGAGTCGTTGATGTCGTCGATGAACAGCAATTTCTGGCCCTCACGGGTCAGCGTCGCCAGCCGTTCGATCGCGGTCGCGGAAAGCGTCGCGTCCTGCGCGGAATAATCGACCGACTGCATCGGCAGGCCGGCCGCGTGGCTCAGGTACACCGCGGGAACCAGCCCGCCGCGCCCTATGCCCACCAGCAGGTCGGGGCGCCAGGCGGTATCACGCGCGATCTTCGCGGCGAGCGTCCGGACATCGGCAATCAAATCGGCATGGGTGACGGCGGTAAGGATCGGCATCACGATCCTCTACACGACCGCCACCGCCATGCCATAGCCCGTGCGGCTATTTTCCGTCGAAGCCCGACGGCGCAGGCGACACCGTCACCGCCTCGCCGCCCCGGACCTCCTGCACCTCCAGCGCGCGCTCGGCGACATTGTCGCGTCCGAAGCGGAACGCGCCGTCGATCCCCGCAAACCCGTCGGCATCGCGCAGGCGGTTTTCGGGGAAAGGCGACCCCGGACGCCACTCGCGCGCGATCCGCACGACCAGCAGCACCGAATCATACCCGAGGCTCGACAGCCGGTACGGCGCGGCGTTGAAGCGCGCGCGATAGTTACGCGCATATTGGCGATACAGCGTGTCCGGCACGCTCGCGAACCATGCCCCGTTCAGCACCGCGGACGATCGCGCCGCGCCATCCGAATTCCACAATTCGGTCCCCAGGATCTGCGTCGACGGGCTGTTGCGCCGGATCAGCGGCACCGCCGCGGTCGCGGTCGCCGCACTGTCGGCGATCAGCACCGCGCCGAATGGCGCATCCTTGGCCATGCGCTGCACCGCGCTGCCCAGCGCACCGCTGCCGCGATCATAGGTCTGGAGCGACACGACGCGCCCGCCGGCCTGCTCGACCGCGCGCAGGAACGCGGTCGACGCGCGGCTACCGTACAGCGCATTGGGAACGATCCCGCCGAAATTGTCGATGCCTCGCCCGCGGGCATATGCCACCACGCGCTCGATCGCCTGCGCGGGTGCATAGCCGAGCACATAGGCGCCATTCCCCGCCACGCCGGTATCGTTCGAGAACGACAGCACCGGCACCTTCGCGGCACGCGCGATCGGCGCAACCGCGCGGACGTCTTCGGCGAGCAGCGGCCCGAGGATCAGTTGCGCGCCTTCGCGGATCGCGCGGCTTGCCGCAGCTCCCGCGCCGGTCGCCGTGTCGTAGCTGGTGATCCGCACCTGCTGGTTGCGCGTGTCGAGTAACGCCAGCTGCGTGGCATTGGCGAGGCTCCGCCCCACCCCGCCATTGCTGCCGGTCAGCGGCACCAGCAAGGCGACGCGATTGCGCGCGGCGTCTTGCGGCAGCCCGGTCACCACCTCGGGCGCAGTTTCGCGCGGCGGCGGCGCGGGCTGCGCGGTCGGCGCCTGCTGCACGGGTCCACGCGGCACCACCGTCGAACAGGCCGCCAGCAACAGCGCCCCCGCGACCGTGATGACGCGCGACATTGCGCTCGACCATTGCGAACGCCCGATCGCCTCTGCCATGACTACTCCCGTGAACCCGTTGAACCCCGGCCTGTACATCGTCGCCACCCCGATCGGCAATCTCGGCGATCTCTCCCCCGCGCGGCCGAGGTGCTCGCGGGCGCTGACGTGATTGCCGTGGAGGATACGCGCGTCACCGCCGGATTGCTCCGCCACATCGGTACCAAACGCCCGATGACCCCCTATCACGACCATAATGCCGAGCATGTCCGTCCCCAATTGATCGCGCGGATGGCCAGCGAGGTGGTGGCGTTGGTCTCGGATGCCGGCACGCCGCTGATCTCCGACCCCGGCTACAAACTGGTTCGCGATGCACGCGCGGCCGGGCATCACGTCGTCACCATCCCCGGCCCATGCGCCGCGATCGCCGCGCTGACGCTCGCGGGGCTGCCGACCGATCGTTTCTTCTTCCTCGGCTTCCTGCCGTCGAAGGAACAGGCGCGCGCCACCGCGATCGCCGAGGTTGCGGCGATCCGCGCGACGTTGGTGATCTACGAATCCGGCCCGCGGCTGTCGGCCTGCCTTACCGCGCTCGCCGCCGGTCTCGGCGACCGCGAAGCGGCGGTGACGCGCGAGATCACCAAGAAGTTCGAGGAGGCGGTCACCGGCACGCTGTCGACGCTCGCTGCGCGCTATGCGGATACGCCGCCCAAGGGCGAGATCGTCATCGTCGTCGCCCCGCCCGAGCCGCCGGCCCCCGCTGCGATCGAGGATGCCGATGCCGCGCTCGCCGAGGCGCTCACCCGCCTCTCCGCCTCCAAGGCCGCGGGTGAAGTCGCCAAGGCCTTCGGCGTCGACCGCAAGGCACTCTACGCCCGCGCGCTGGAGATGAAGGGCGAAATGGACGCGTAAACCCATGTCGGAGCGCACCATCAGCGTGGTTGCGACAGGGAAAGCAACGCCGTACGACAGCGCCTAATACCAATATCATACCGGAGAACGACATGACCCGCTGCATCGGCCTGCCCCTGCTCGCCGCCACGCTCCTGTCGTCCACCCCGGTCGCGGCCCAGCTCGCGACCCGCCCGGCGATCTTCCCCGCGCCGGCCGAGCTGACGCTCGGCACCGACACGATGACGCTGGGTCGACGCGTCACGCTGATCGCCGCGGCCGGCACCGATGCCGCCACCGTCGTGCTCGCCGGGCAGATCCTGCGCACCGCCGGTGTCGAGACGATTACCGCCGCACGCCGCGCCGAGCGCGCGCCGACGCAGCCGCAGATCGTCCTGGGCCTCGCGGACACGGCGATCATCCGGACCGCGCTCGCGGGCACCACGCCCGACGCTGCGCCCGAAGGCTATACGCTCACGATCACCCCCGCGACGAACACGATCACGCTCGCCGGCCATGACGCTGACGGCCTGTTCCACGCGGTCCAAACGCTTCGCCAGCTCATTCAGCGCTCCACGCTCCCCGCGCTGGTGATCCGCGACCATCCCGCGATGCCGGTGCGCGGAACGATCGAGGGCTTCTACGGCAAGCCATGGACGATGGCCGAGCGCACCCGCCACCTCGACTTCCTCGCGACGGTCAAGGCCAACACTTACGTCTACAGCCCGAAGGACGATCCCTATGCGCGCGACCGCTGGCGCGAAGCCTATCCCGCCGAGACGCTGACCCAGCTCGGCACGCTGGCGGCGGCAGCGACGCGCAACCATGTCGACTTCGTCTATGCGATCTCGCCGGGGCCGAGCATCTGCTTCTCCGCCCCCGCCGATCTTCAGGCGCTGCGCACCAAGTTCGATGCGCTGCGCGCGATCGGCATTCATCGCTTCTACGTCGCGCTCGACGACATCGAATATAAGAAGTGGAATTGCGACGCCGATCAGGCCGCCTTCGGCCCCTCGAGTGCGGCCGCGGCGGGCGAGGCGCAGGCGCGCTTGCTCAACGCGGTCCAGGCGGACCTGACGCGCCGCGATCCCAAGGCGCCGCCGCTCATCATGGTGCCGACCGAATATTACGACGCCAAGGATTCGCCGTACAAGGCGGCGCTACGCGACGATCTCGATCCGAAGGTGGTGGTGCAATGGACCGGCACCGATGTCGTGCCGCCCGCGATCTCGGTGCCCGACGCCAAGGCCGCCACCAAGGCATTCGGGCGCAAGACGCTGTTGTGGGATAATTATCCCGTCAATGACTATGCGCAGACCACCGGCCGGCTCCTGATGGCGCCTTATGCACGCCGCGAGGCCGGACTGGCGGGCGAGTTGACCGGCATCCTGTCGAACCCGATGAACCAGGAGGCACCGAGCCGCGCCGCGGTCACCGGCGTGCTGGCGTTCGCGTGGAACGACAAGGATTATGACGCTGAGCGGACATGGCACTGGTTGGCGCGCGAGCTGGCCGGCGGTGACGCACAGGCGACCGCAGCGTTGCTGACCTTCTTCGACACCCAGCACATGGCCCCCACCTTCGGCAGCCAGCCGTGGCAGGAACAGGCCCTCGCCTCCACGCACTGCTCACCCGCGTCCGCGAGGCGCTGGCCGACGGCGATGCGGAAGTACGCGCGCAGGCGATCGCCGACCTGACCCGCGCCGCCGACGATCTTGCCGCCGCCCCCGACACGATCCGCGCCGGGGTGGCGGACGCGTCGTTCACCGATCAGTCGCGCCCCTGGCTCGACGCGCTGGCGCTATGGGGCCGCGCGCTGCAACAGACCGCCGCCGGCCTCGCCGCCGCCGACGCGAGCAGCCCCGCCGCATCACGCTACTTCACCGACGCGCAACGGCTCGCGAGCGAGGCGGCGGCGGTCAAGACCATCCCCGGCGCCACCCGCTTCGACGGCACGATCCACATCGCCGACGGCGTTCTCGACCGCTTCGTCGCGGATGCGCCGGGGTTGATCGCCCGACCGTAAAAACATGAATTATTATTGCGACTCGTTATCAATATCACTACCGGCACCTTTCAACGACAATGAAGGGGCCATTACTATGTTCGCCGATCTCGCATTTGCCGGGCTTTTGATGGCCGTTGCGCCCGACGCGGCCGCGCCGGCTGACGAATCGGGCGTTCCAACGGAAACCAACCGGACCACAGGGGACATTCTGGTCGAGGGACGTCGCGACGAAGCCATTGCCGCCACGAAGACCACCACGCCGCTGATTCAGGTGCCGCAACCGATCACCATCGTCACCGACGACGTGTTCCTGGCGCAAGGCGCGATCAACGTCTCCGATACCGTACGTTACGCGGCGGGCGTCAATTCGGACGCTTATGGTCGCGAGACGCGCTCGGACGGCTTCACGATCCGTGGCCTCGACGCCTTGCAGTTCCGCGACGGCATGCGCGACGTCTTCAGCTATTGGGCGACGATCCCCGCCGATCCGTACAACTTCTCCCGCGTAGAGGTGGTCCGCGGCCCGGCATCGGTCTTGTTCGGACAGGGATCGCTGGGCGGCCTGGTCAATCTTGTGTCGAAGATGCCACTGTTCGAGAACGGCGCCGATGTCGCGCTGGTCGCGGGCAACTACAACCGCAAGGAAGTGCTCGCCGACCTCAACGGCGTGCTCGGCAGCGACCTGGGCTTTCGGCTGGTCGCGCGCGCCCGCGATGCCGACACCTATATCGCCGATACCCCCGACAACCGCGTGATGCTGGCACCGTCCGTCACTTGGCGACCGGGCTCGCGGACGGCCGTCACGTTGATGGGCCTGTACCAGAAGGACGATGGCGGCTCGACCACCAACTTCCTGCCGATCGTCGGCACGTTCCTCGTCAATCCCGGCAATCCACCGCTCGACCGCTACCTGTTCGTCGGCAAGCCGGGGTGGGACCGGTTCGGCGGCCGGCTGCTGCAGGGCGGCGGGTCGATTACGCACCGCTTCGGTGACGACGTCACGCTCAGCCTGAAGGCGCGGTACATCGACAGCAACCTGCAATATAACACGCATTATACCGACAGTTACTCGAACCCGCGCGATCCCTATACCGCCGGCAGCAACGGACGGCGGATCGGGCTGTACGCATTTGGGCTGAATGCGCGGATGAATGTCTTCTCGACCGACGACAACCTGCGTATTCGCTTCAACACCGGGGTGGCGGTCGAGCATGTGCTGCTGGCGGGCATCGACTACAGCTGGAACGCCGTGAAGAAGCAGGGCGGATATGGCTTTCAGGAGGTCGACCTCTACAATCTCGATCGCACCGCGATCCTGACGCCCGAGCCGACCGGCGCGTTCGACCGGGAAGCGCAGAAGCAGCTCGGCATCTATGTGCAGGACCAGATCCGCTTCTGGGATCGCGTCTCGGTGGTCCTGGGCGCCCGCCGGGACCGGGTGACGACCACCGGCACGCCCGATCGCGTCGATAGCGCCACCACCTTCCGCTTCGGGATCATTGGAGAGATCGCAGCCGGCGTGTCGCCGTTCTTCAGCTATACCGAAAGCTTCCTGCCGATCGCGGGCACCGTCACCGACGGCACGCCGTTCCGGCCGCAGATGGGCCACCAGTTCGAAACAGGGTTCAAATGGCAGCCCGATCGCGCGACGCTCGTCACAGTCACGGGCTTCAGCATCAAGGACACCAATCGTCCGATCGCCGATCCGATCAATCCGATGGGCCGCATCCAGGCCGGCGAAGTCACCAGCAAGGGCGTCGAACTGGAAGCGACGCGCACCCTTCCGGGCGATTACGATCTGTCGCTGTCATACGGCTTCAACGACGTGTCGGGAGGCGGTTTGACCGATTTCAGTTCGCGACACATCGCCTCGGCCTGGGCCACAAAGACCTTCGTGCAAGGTGCGAGGACGCTGCGGCTGGGTGCGGGCGTCCGATATCTGGGACGGCAGGTGTCGAGCAACGACGTCTGGACGATCGTCACGCCTGGCCGAACGATGGCCGACGCGCTTGTCGAGATCAGCGAGGGCCGCTGGCGCCTGACGGTCAACGCCACCAACCTGTTCGACAATCGCACCTATGCGAGCTGCCTCGCGCGCGGCGATTGCTTCATGACCGCGCCGCGGAACGTCATGGCCTCGGTTGGCTACCACTTCTGACGCGAGGAAAGCCGACGTGCCGGTCCTGCTGGGTTGCGGCGCGCCGGTTGCCACGCCATCGTCGTGCATCATGCGCCCACCCCGCCCCCGCTCCACCGCCACCCGCCGCGTCGCGGAGGAAAGCGGGCGGCGCGGCGAGCGGCTCGCGGCGTGGTGGCTGCGGCTGAAGGGCTGGCAGATCCTCGACCGCCGCGTTCGCACTCCCGCCGGCGAGGTCGATCTCGTCGCCAAACGCGGCGCGCTGATCGCTTTCGTCGAGGTGAAGTCGCGCCGCACCCCCGCCGAGCTCGATCACGCGATCGACCAGCGCCGCCTCGCCCGCGTCGCCGCCGCCGCGGAGGTGTTGATGCCGCGCTACGCCACGGCGGGCGAGGACATTCGCGTCGACGTGATCCTGCTCGCCCCCGGCACGCGCCCGCGCCATCTCGAGAATGCGTGGATCGGCTACTGACAGCCGCCGCCGCCCGCCCTACATCCGCGCCATGACCCAGCCGCTCACCGTCGCCGTCCAGATGGATCCGCTCGATCAGATCAACATCGCGGGGGACAGCACCTTCGCGCTGATGCTCTCGGCGCAGGCCCGCGGGCACCGGCTGTTCCACTATACCGCCGATGCGCTCAACTATCGCGACGGCCGCGTCTGGGCAAAGGCGCACCCGGTGACCGTTCAGCGTGTCGCGGGCGATCACTTCCGCTTCGGCGAGCCGGTCGCGCTGGACCTGGGCGAGCAGGCCGACGTCGTGCTGATGCGGCAGGATCCGCCGTTCGACCTGGGCTACATCACCGCGACGCACCTGCTGGAGCGAATCGCCGACCGCACCTTGATCGTCAACGATCCGGTCAGCGTCCGCAACGCGCCCGAGAAGGTGTTCGTGCTCGATTACGCACGCTTCATGCCGCCGACGCTGGTGACGCGCTCGCTTGACGAGGCGCGCGCGTTCCTCGCCGAACATGGCGAGATCGTCGTCAAGCCACTGCACGGAAACGGCGGCAAGGCGATCTTCCACGTCCGTGCGGCGGGCGAGAACCTGTCTGCACTGATCGAGGTCTTCAACCAGACGTGGCGCGAGCCGCATATGGTGCAGGCGTTCCTGCCCGCGGTGGCGAAGGGCGACAAGCGGATCGTGCTGGTCGACGGCGAGGTCGCGGGCGCGATCAACCGCCTGCCCGGCGAAGGCGAGATCCGCTCGAACCTCGCCGTCGGCGGCTCCGCGCAGAAGACCGAGCTGACCCCGCGCGAGCGCGAGATCTGCGACGCGCTCGGCCCCGAGCTGAAGAAGCGCGGGCTGATCTTCGTCGGGATCGACGTGATCGGCGGCGAATGGCTCACCGAGATCAACGTGACCTCGCCGACCGGGATTGTCGCGATCGAGCAGTTCGACGGCACCGACGTCGCCGGGCTGATCTGGGACGCGGTCGATCGCCGGCTCAAGGAACGCACGCGCTGACGGAGCCGTTGGCGCGAATGTGACCGACTTCATCATCCACTGGATCGTCGCGGGCGGCTATCTCGGCATCTTCCTGTTGATGGCGCTGGAGAATGTCGTTCCGCCGATCCCGTCCGAGGTCATCATGGGACTGGGCGGGATCGCGGTGGCGCGCGGGCAGATGGAAATGATCCCGCTGCTGCTGTGGGGGACCGCGGGGACGACCGCCGGCAACGTCTTCTGGTATGCGGTCGGACGGCGGATCGGCTATGCGCGCTTCCGTCCGTTCGTCGAGCGGCACGGCCGCTGGCTGACGATGGAATGGCAGGATGTCGAACGCGTGCGCGGCTTCCTCCACGATCACGGTGGCTGGGTGATCTTCGTCTTCCGCTTCATGCCGACCTTCCGCACGATGATTTCGTTGCCCGCGGGAATGGCGGCGATGCCGATGCCGCGCTTCCTGGTGATGACCTTCGCGGGCAGCATCATCTGGAATGGCGTGCTGGCGGGCGCGGGCTTCTATCTCGGCAGCCGCTTCGCCGAACTCGATCGCTATGTCGGCCCGGTCGGGATCGCGCTGACCGTGCTCGCGCTCGGCTGGTACGGCTGGCGAGTGGCGACGTGGAAGCCGCGCGGCTGACTTAACTCCGCGGATGCGCCGCGCGATACACGTCGAGCAGGTGCGCCGCATCCACCCCGGTATAGACCTGCGTGGAACTGAGGCTCGCGTGACCCAGCAATTCCTGCAACGCGCGCAGGTCCGCACCACGCCCCAGCAGGTGAGTCGCGAAACTGTGGCGCAAGGCGTGCGGCGTCGTCCGTTCCGAAAGCCCCAGCCGCGCGCGCGCGGCGCGCACCCGCGTGCGCACGATCCCGCCGTCCAGCGCCCCGCCGCGCACCCCGCGGAACAGCGGCGCCTCGCGCGTCATCGGCCACGGCACCCGCGCCGCATAATCCTCGATCGCCGCGCGGACCGGGGGCAATAACGGCACGATCCGCGTCCGATCCCGCTTGCCGGTGACGCGCAGCGTCTCCCCCAGCGGCAGCACCGCGCCGGTCAGCGCCAGCGCCTCGCCGATCCGCAATCCAGCGCCATACAGCAGCAGCAGCACCGCCCAGTCGCGCGCCGCCACCCACGGCTCGTCGCTTTCCTCCATGACATCGGTCGCCAATGCCACCGCCTCGTCAGGCGAGATCGGGCGCGGCACGCCCTTCTTGACGCGCGGCCCCTTCATCCGCGGTGCCGCGCCAGCCCCGCCCGCCCAGTCGAGGAATCCGCGCACCGCCGACAGCTCGCGCGCCGCCGATGCGTTCGACAGCCCGCTCCCGCGCCGCTGTGCCAGATAGCCGCGCAGGTCGCCTGCGGTCACCCGCGACAAATCGCTGCGGTCGACCGCCGCGCCCCAATGCTCGCCCAAAAACGCCAGCAACCGCTCGGCCGTCGCGCGATAGGCGCGCACGGTATGCTCGGACCGGCGACGGTCGCGCGCCAGATGGATCGACCATTGGACGGGCAGCGGCAACTGGGCGGGTGTATCGCTCACCCTGACGCGTCTCCCGCGCGTAAAGGAAATTGGCAAATCAAATTTAACTTCATCTCTGTTACAGAGTCGCCATGACCCTGGTCGCTTCCCGCTACGATGACCCGGCCGAGGCGGCGCGTGCCACGGCTTTGCAGGCGCTCGCGTTGCTGGGCACCGCCTCCGAACGGGAGTTCGATGCGCTCGTCGCGCTCGCGGCGGAGCTGCTCGGTTGCTCCACCGCCTTGCTCAACCTCGCCGACAACGACCGCCTGTTCGTCAAGGCGCGCACGACTCCGGGGCCGATGGCGTTCGCGCGCGACACCGCCTTTTGCGACCGCACCGTCTCGGAAGACCGTCTGACCGTGATCGCCGACACGCTGATCGACGAGCGCTTTCGCGACAGCCCGCTGGTCACCGATGCCGGGGTGCGCTTCTATGCCGGCGCGCCGCTGCGTGTCGCCGGTCCGGACGGCGTGCGCCGCGCGGTCGGCACGCTGTGCGTCGTCGACATGGTCCCGCGCACTGCCGCGCCGCGCGAGTTGGCGGCGCTGGTGCATCTCGCCACGCTGGCCGAAGCATTGCTGGAGGCGCGCCGCACCGCGTTGAAGGCGATCCATATCGCCACCACAGGCGAAGAGCTGGTCACGCAGCTGGCGCGTCAGGACAAGATCTTCCGTCAGGCCGAGCAGATCGCGCAAATCGGATCGTGGCGGCTGTCGATCGATCAGCGCGCGCTCGACTGGTCGGACAACGTCTATCGGATCCACGGTTTGCCGGTCGGCGAGAAACCGCTGCTCAGCGACGCGCTGAGCTTCTATCCCGAACACAGCCGCGCGACCGTTCAGGCGTCGCTGAACGAGGCGATCGCGCACGGTCATTCGTTTTCGATCGAAACCGATTTCATCACGGCGGACGGCCGGAGACGGCGCGTCCGCGCCATGGCCGATCCTGAGATCGTCGACGATCGAGTCGTCGCGATGGTCGGCGTGTTCCAGGACGTGACCGATCGCCACGCACTCGAACAGCGGCTGCGTCACTCTGCCGACACCGACGCGCTGACCGGCATCGCCAATCGCGCCGCCTTCGATCGCGAACTGCAGGCGGCGATGACGCGCGCGCGACAGCACGGCACGGCATTGCAGCTCGCGCTGATCGATCTCGACGGATTCAAGGCGATCAACGATACGCTCGGCCACGACGCAGGCGACGATGTGCTGCGCCTGACGGGGCGGGCCCTGTCCGAGCCGTGGCTGATGGGCAGCGTCGCCGCCCGGATCGGGGGGATGAATTCGCGGTGATCGTCGAGCATGCGTCGCTCGTCGGCGACAATGCCGACCTGCGCGAACGGCTCGAAGACGCGTTGCGGGTGCCGATCGAGGTCGGCGGCGTGACGATGACCAGCGCGGGGTCGGTTGGCATCGCCGCCTTCGACCACGACTGCCACTCGCTGCGCGACTTCGCGCGCCGCGCCGATACGATCCTGTACGTCGCCAAGCGCGCACGCGTCGGCGCGCCGCAGTCCTAAACCACACGACGGCGATCGCGCGGCATCGCGCCGCTTCCCTCCGACTCTCCATGGCCCCATATGGCGCGGCAATGTCCTCCCGCGCGCGCGTCATCGTCATGAACTCCGCCCTCGGCCCGCTCGACTATCGGGTGCCGCACGGCATGACGGTCGAGCCGGGCTCGGTGGTGGTCGCGCCGCTGGGGCCGCGCCAGTTGCTCGGCGTCGCGTGGGAGGCCGAGCGGATGCCGTCCGATGCCGAGGTCGGCGACAATCGCCTGCGCAACCTGCTCGCGGTCGCCGACGTCCCGCCGCTTGGTGCAGCCTTGCGCCGACTGATCGAATGGACCGCCGATTATTATCTCGCGCCGCCGGCTGCGGTGGTGCGGATGGCGCTGTCCTCGACCGCCGCGCTGGAGGGCGGACGCAGCGTCGTCGAATATCGCGCAACCGGTGAAGTGCCCGATCGGCTGACCCCGCAGCGCGAACAGGCGCTTGAACGAGATCGGCGACCGGCAAGGACTGATCCGCGAACTGGCGACGATCGCCGACGTCAGCGATGCGGTGATCCGCGGGCTGGTAAAGGTCGGCGCGCTCGAAGGCGTGTCGGTCGACATCGACAGCCCCTATCCGGTCCCCGACCCGGACCACGCGCCGCCTACCCTGTCCGACGACCAGCGCGCCGCCGCCGCAATCCTGGTCGATGGCGTCACGGCCGCGGCCTTCCGCCCGACGTTGCTCGACGGCGTCACCGGCTCGGGCAAGACCGAGGTTTATTTCGAGGCAGTCGCGGCCGCGCTCCGTACCGGCAAGCAAGTACTGGTTCTGCTCCCCGAGATCGCATTGACCGAGCCGTTCCTCAAGCGCTTCCACGACCGCTTCGGCTGCGAGCCGGTGGCATGGCACAGTGGGCTGCGCGCCACGCAGCGTCGCCGCGCGTGGCGCGCGATCGCCAGCGGCGAGGCGCGCGTGACGGTCGGTGCGCGCTCGGCGTTGTTCCTTCCTTACGCCGACCTCGGCCTGATCGTCGTCGACGAAGCGCACGAAACCAGCTTCAAGCAGGAAGACGGCGTCCATTATCATGCGCGCGACGTCGCGGTGATGCGCGGCCTGTTTGAGGCGTGCCCGGTGATCCTCGCCAGCGCCACCCCCGCGATCGAGACCCGCCATCAGGTCGCGCTCGGCAAATATGCCGAAGTGAAACTGCCAGGCCGCTTCGGCGTCGCGCAGATGCCGACGATCGAGGCGATCGACCTGATCGCCGAGCCGCCCGAGCGCGGGCGCTGGATCAGCCCGCGCCTCGTCAAGGCGATGGAAGAGGCGCTGGAGCGGCGCGAGCAGTCTTTGCTGTTCCTCAACCGCCGCGGCTATGCCCCGCTGACGCTGTGCCGGACGTGCGGGCATCGCTTCCAATGCCCGAACTGCACCGCCTGGATGGTCGAACATCGCCTGACGCGGCGGCTGGCGTGCCATCATTGCGGGCATATCGAGCCGGTCCCGCGCCTCTGCCCCGAATGCCAGAATGAGGATACGCTGGTGGCGTGCGGCCCCGGTGTCGAGCGGATCGCCGACGAGGTCGCGGCGCTGTTCCCGGAGGCGCGCACCGCCGTCGTCACTTCCGACACGATTTGGAGCCCCGCCAAGGCCGCCGAGTTCGTCGCGCGGATGGAGGCGGGCGACATCGATATCGTCGTCGGTACGCAATTGGTGACCAAGGGCTATCACTTCCCCAATCTGACGCTGGTGGGGGTGATCGACGCGGACCTGGGGCTCGACGGCGGTGACCTGCGCGCGGCGGAGCGGACCTTCCAGCAGATCCGGCAGGTGTCGGGGCGCGCGGGGCGCGGCGCGAAACCCGGCCATGTCTATATTCAGACGCACAGCCCGAAGGCGCAGGTGATGCAGGCATTGATCACCGGCGACGCCGATACCTTCTACGCGGCGGAAACCGAGGCGCGCGAGGAGGCCGGCGCGCCGCCGTTCGGCCGCTATGCCGCGATCATCGTGTCGAGCGAGGATCAGGGCACAGCGCACGAGACCGCGCGTGCGATCGGCCGCGCCGCGCCGCGCGTCGACGGGATGGAGGTGTACGGCCCCGCCCCCGCGCCACTGGCGATGCTGCGCGGGCGGCATCGCTTCCGGTTGCTGGTTCATGCGCGCCGCGCGCTCGACGTGCAGGACGTGATCCGCGCGTGGCTCGGCGCACTGGACTGGCCTGCGAAAGTGCGCGTCGCGGTCGACGTCGACCCGTATAGCTTCCTCTAGGCCCGTCGTCCTCGACCTAGGTGGCCGTCATTGCGGGTCATCCCCCCACCCGCACCCACAAGGCGGTCGCATCGTCGCTTGCCTTGAACCGCGGATAGCGCCGGCAAGCGGCATCGCTCCGCTCGATCGCGCGCAACTCCTGCGCCAGGGCCGCAAGCCCGTGCGAACGCATCACCGCCACCAGCCCGGCCGCATCATAGGCCGCATAGGAGTCGATCAGCGCCGCCATGCCGTCGCTCATCAGCAGCAGGTCGTCACCCCGCGCCACCGCCACGCGCGTCATCTCCATCGCACGCGCGCTCTCCGCCGCATCGATACTCATCGCCCGCTGACCCGGCCGCGCGCGCGCCGCGCGACGGTCGGCCAACACGGCGGGTGTGCGCAGCTTCGTCGCGCCGACTCCCGGCCCGAGTGAAGCCGCCTGCGCGCTCTCGCGCGTCCGATCCGGCGCGGGCGTGCACCACGCCACCGTGTCTCCCGAGGCGTGCAGCACCGCACAATCCGCCGCCCAGGCGACCTCGAGCATGTCGTCGACCAGCTGCACCGCCGCAAAGGCAGCACGCGGCCATTCCCATGGCCCCTCCGGCGCGCGCTGCCGCTGCGCCGCATATCGCGTCTCGACCGTCGCGAAGACGTGCGCGCATGTCTCGTGCAACGCACCGTCCGAAGCCGTCGCAAACGCCGCATCGGCGGTCGCCGCCAGCCACGCCGCGCCACCCTGCGCGCCCAGCAATCCCGGCGGCGACAAATCGGTCGCGCCATCGATCACCCAGGCCCGATCGACGGTGCTACCCGCACGATCGTCATTGGGCGTGGCAACGTCGCCGCACAGGCTGAGCGACTGGATCAGGTCGAAATGCATGTCCGGCGACGTAGAGGATTTGCCGTGACGGTTCGATGACCATGCGACCCGAAAAGGCGGATGGCCATCGGTCACACCCTCGTCAGTCGGCAAACAGCAGCACCGGAGTCTCCAGATACGTCTTCAATGCCTGCACATAGCTCGCCGCGTCCCAGCCATCGACGACGCGGTGGTCGCAGCTGATCGACAGGTTCATCAGCTTGGCGCGCACGATGTCGTCGCCCCGGAACACCGGACGCTCGACGATCTTGTTCGGACCGATGATCGCCACCTCCGGCCGGTTGATGACCGGGGTGGTCGCGATCCCGCCGAGCGGCCCCAGCGACGTCACGGTGATCGTCCCGCCGCCCAGCTCCTGCGGCGTCAGCTTGTTGGCACGCGCTGCGCCCGCCAGCCGCGCGATCTCGGTCGCGAGCTGCCAGACGTTGCGGTCCTGCGCATCGCGGATCACCGGCACGGTCAGCCCGGCATCGGTCTGCGCCGCCATGCCGACATGGACGCGACCCGAGCGTGTGACCACGCCGGCTTCGTCGTCATAGCGCGCGTTGAGCATCGGGAAATCGGGCAAGGTCCGGCACATCGCGACGATCAGCAGCGGCAGCAGCGTCAGCTTGGGACGCGCGCCGCGATGCGCGTTGAGGTCGGCGCGCATGTCCTCCAGCGCGGTGACGTCGATCTCGTCGACATAGGTGAAGTGCGGAATGTTGCGCTTCGACGCCGCCATATTCTCGGCGATGCGACGGCGCATTCCGATGACGCGCACCTGCTCGTCGTCGCGGACGCGGCTGGCGTGCGGGGCGTGATAGCCCTGGCCGCTGTTGTAGCGGAGGTACGCGTCGAGATCGGCGTGCCGGATGCGCTCGCCCTCGGGCACGCGGATCGCGGAGAGATCGACGCCCAAGTCCTTGGCGCGCGCGCGAACGGCAGGGGAGGCGAGGACGGGAGCGGTGTGAGAGGAGCTAGGCGAAACAGGCTCCCTCTCCCCTCCGGGGAGAGGGCTGGGGTGAGGGGCTGGTGTCTCACCGAGAGCGTCCTCTCTGCGAGGCTCCGTCCCCTCACCCAAACCCTCTCTCCGAGGGGGAGAGGGCTTATCGGTGGCTTCCTCTACGCCGGGGTTTTCGGCTTCCAGCGTCGCGGGTTCGGTGGCGGGAGCAGCGACCTCGCCCTCCCCTCACCCTCGGTCTCGATCACCACCAACGGGGCGCCGATCGACACCTGATCCCCGACCGCGCCTGCGATCTCGACCACGACCCCCGACACCGGCGATTCCATCTCGACGGTCGCCTTGTCGGTCATCATGTCGGCGAGGCTCTGGTCCTCCTCGACGCGGTCGCCGACCGCCACGTGCCACGCGACGATCTCCGCCTCGGAAATGCCCTCGCCGATATCCGGCAGCTTGAAGGTGAAACGCGCCATCTGCCTTAGTCCTTCAGGATTTTCTTGAGCGCCTGCCCGATCCGCACCGGTCCGGGGAAATAGGCCCATTCGAGACTGTGCGGGTACGGCGTGTCGAAGCCGGTGACCCGCTCCACGGGCGCCTCGAGGTGATAGAAGCACCGCTCCTGCACCAGCGCCGCAAGTTCCGCGCCGAACCCGCTGGTCCGCGTCGCTTCATGGACGATCATGCACCGCCCGGTCTTCTTCACGCTCGCCTCGATCGTCTCGATGTCGAGCGGCACGAGCGTGCGCAGATCGACGATCTCGGCGTCGATGCCGGTGTCGGCCACCACCTGCGCGCAGACGTGCACCATCGTGCCGTATGCGAGCATCGTCACCGCCTCGCCCTCGCGCACGACGTTCGCCTTGCCGAGCGGGATCTTGTAATACCCCGTCGGCACCGCGCCGCCGGGATGCTTGGACCAATTCTCCGCCGGGCGGTCCCAATGGCCGTTGAACGGGCCGTTGTAGATGCGCTTCGGCTCGAAGAAGATCACCGGATCATTGTCTTCGATCGCCGCGATCAACAGTCCCTTGGCGTCGTACGGCGTCGAAGGGATGACGGTCTTCACGCCCGAGACGTGCGTGAAGATCCCCTCGGGCGATTGCGAGTGCGTCTGCCCGCCGAAGATCCCGCCGCCGAACGGCGAACGCACCGTCAGCGGCGCGGTGAACTCGCCCCCGAACGATAGCGCAGCCGCGCCGCCTCGCTGACCAGCTGATCGAGCGCCGGGTAGATATAATCGGCGAACTGGATTTCCGGCACCGGCCGCAGCCCGTACGCGCCCATCCCGACCGCCACGCCGATGATCCCGCATTCGGTGATCGGCGTGTCGAAGACGCGGGTCTTGCCGTACTTCTTCTGCAAACCGGCGGTCGCACGGAAGACGCCCCCGAAATAGCCGACATCCTCGCCCATGACGACGATCGACGGATCGCGCGCCATCGTCATGTCCATCGCGGAATTGATCGCCTGGATCATGTTCATGCGGGTGGTGGTATCTTCCACCGGCTCTTGCTGGATCGTATCGCTCACCACACAAACTCCGTCATTCCCGCGCAGGCGGGAATCGAGACCCGCTGCCGTGTCGATTCCTGCGAAAACCTGCGCGTCTGGATCCCCGCCTTTGGCCTTCGGCCAAAGTTTATCCTGAGCGCCTGCCTTGCAGGCAGCCGAAGGGCGG
This sequence comes from Sphingomonas sp. LR60, assembly GCF_036855935.1. Classification (NCBI taxonomy): domain Bacteria; kingdom Pseudomonadati; phylum Pseudomonadota; class Alphaproteobacteria; order Sphingomonadales; family Sphingomonadaceae; genus Sphingomonas; species Sphingomonas sp. LR60. Next base: position 3,290,239 of record NZ_JASPFK010000001.1, read on the forward strand.
GGATGACGGCACAAAGGGAGGCGATCATCACTTCCGGTCCCACGGCCGGCCGCTTGCGGTTTCCTCGTCGATCATCATCTGCCGCTGCTCGCGCAAATGCCACGGCATCTCCTCGAACACGCCGTCGAACAGCGAGTCGAGCGGCTGGCGCAAGCCATGCCCGAGCACGCCGTTCTTCTCGGCCTCCTTCTGCGCCGCCTTCACCTCCTCGGCGACCTCGCGGTCCATCTCGGCCTGCCGCGCCTCGTCCCACTCGCCGATCGCGACCAGATGATCCTTCAAGCGCCGGATCGGATCGCCGAGCGGCCACGCCGTCGGCTCGCCGGCCGAGCGATATTGCGTCGGGTCGTCGGAGGTCGAATGACCCTCGGTGCGATAGGTGAAATGCTCGATCAGCGTCGGCCCGGCATTGGTGCGCGCTCGCTCGGCGGCCCAGGCGGTCGCGGCATAGACCGCCAGCGCGTCATTGCCGTCGACCCGCAACCCCGCGATCCCATAACCGACCGCGCGCGCCGCGAAGGTCGTCGCCTCCGCCCCCGCAAACCCCGAGAAGCTGCTGATCGCCCACTGATTGTTGACAACGTTGAAGATCACCGGCGCACGATAGACGGTCGCGAAGGTCAGCGCGGAATGGAAGTCTCCCTCCGCGGTCGAGCCCTCCCCGCACCATGTCGCCGCGATCCGCGTATCGCCCTTCGATGCCGACGCCATCGCCCAGCCGACCGCCTGCGGATATTGCGTCGTCAGATTGCCCGAGATCGAGAAGAAGCCGAAGCGCTTCTCCGAATACATGATCGGCAGCTGCTTGCCCTGCAGCTTGTCGCCGGTGTTCGAGTAGATCTGGTTCATCATGTCGACCATCGGGCACCCCCGCGCGATCAACAGCCCCTGCTGGCGATAGGAGGGGAAGCACATGTCCTCCGCATCCAGCGCGTGCGCCGCGGCGACCGCCACCGCCTCCTCGCCGAGCGACTTCATGTAGAAGCTGGTCTTGCCCTGCCGCTGCGCGCGAAACATGCGTTCGTCGAAGGCGCGGACGGTCGCCATGTGGCGCAGCATCCGCTGCAGCGTGTCGGGCGACAAGCGCGGGTTCCACGCGCCGACCGCCTGATCGTTCTCGTCGAGGACGCGCACCATCGTGTAGGCGAGTTCGGTGAAATCGCGGGCGGCTTCGGCGGTATCGGGGCGCCGCGCCGCGCCGGCGGCCGGGATCGGAACGTCGGCGAAGTCGACCGCATCGCCGGGTCGGAATTTGGGTTCGGGGACGTGCAGCGACAGGGGCGGCAGGTTGCCACGCGGGTGCACGATACCGGGTTCTTCGCCCACGTTTCACTCTCCGTCATGCGCTGCTTGGCACGCAGCACGATTTCAGCCGCTTGTAATATTGTTTCAACGCCAGTCAAAGCCCTTTTCGCCGATCCGCAACGCCATACGGCTAGTCCCGGATCGTGACAGACCATTGACTCGCACCATCGTTCTGGAACAAATTGCGAACGACAATCCGCTGCGGAGTCGTCCTTGTCGTGCCCGAGTCGAGCGTCCTTTGTTCCCTGCGTGAGACGCTGCGCGCCATACCGGGCGACGGGCACAGCCGGCGGCGAGTCATGCCGTTCGGCGTGCCGGACATCGACTCGCAGTTGACGGATGGCGGACTGCGGCTCGACGCGCTGCATGAAGTCGCGGCGGCGACGCCGTCGCTACGCGACGAGGCGGCCGCTACCTTGTTCGTCGCAGGCGTCGCGGCCCGGGCATGGGGGCCGATCCTGTGGGTCGTGCGACGCCGCGACCTGTTCGCCCCCACGCTCGCACAGTCCGGATTGATGGCGAAGCGCGTGATCCATGCCGAGGCCGATGATGACGCCGGAGTGCTCGCGCTGGTGGAGGAAGGTCTGCGCCATCCGGCACTCGGCGCGGTGATCGGCGAAGTCCGCCGCGCCTCTCCCGCCGCGACGAAGCGCGTACAGCTGTCGGCGTCGCGCGGGCGGACGGTCGCGCTCCTGCTCAAACGCCCGGCGTGCGGGAGCGGCGATCCGTTCGCGGTGTCGTCACCCGCGGCCACGCGCTGGCGGATCGGCACCGTCTCGATGGTCGGCACCGCCCGCCCCCGCTGGGAGGTGACGCTCGCCCGTCAGACCGATGGCGCGCCGTTCGCCGCGACCGCGATCGCCTGCGACGACACCGGACGCCTGGCGCCAGTCGTCACGCGCCGCGAGCACCGGCGCGCGGTAAGCGAGATTTTGCGTGTGACGCCCTCGGCAGAGGAACAGGCGGAGGCAGCGTAGTCACCTCCTCCGTCATCCCGGACTTGATCCGGGATCCCGCCGCTTCCCACTCCGCCAGAAAGAAGCGGGGCGTCGGATCAAGTCCGAAGTGACGATCCGCAGGGCAGCCGCGCACCCACATTCCTAGTCTCCGCAAAGCCTTGACGCCGGAACACCAATAGGAACAAATAGCGAACACATTGATTGCGAGTCGCCTGTGTCCGGTCCCGTTCCCACCCTTGCCGCGCTCCGCGAGAGCTTGCAGGCCATCACCGGCGAGGCGCGCGACCGGCCCGTGCTGCCGTTCGGCATCGACGCACTGGACGACCGCCTCGCCGATCGCGGGCTGCGGAGCGACGCGCTCCACGAAGTGTCTTCACGCGGCACAGGCTGGGGCGACGATGCCGCCGCGGTGCTGTTCGTCGCCGGGATCGCCGCGCGCACGCACGGCGAGGTGTTGTGGGTCGTCCGATCGCGCGACCTGTTCGCGCCGGGGCTGTTCCAGGCCGGGCTCGCACCGTCGCGCGTCGTCTATGCCGAGGCGCGCGACGACGGCGAATTGCTCGCCTTGGTCGAGGAAGGGCTGCGCCACCGCGGGCTCGGCGCGGTGGTGGGGGAGGCGAAGCGCGTCCAGATGGCGCAGGCACGCCGTCTGCAACTCGCCGCCGAGGGAGGTGGCACCCCCGCGCTGCTGCTGCGCCGCCCGGCCCGCGACGGCGCCGATCCGATCACGGCTCCGTCCGCCGCCGTCACGCGCTGGCGCGTCGCGCACGCGCCCTCGTCCGAGGTGCCGTGGGGCGGGCTGGGCCGCGCCTGCTGGCACGTCGAATGCGTGCGCCAGCGCGGCGGCGATCCGTTCGAACTCTTGGTGGAGGGCTCCGATGAAACGGGTCGCCTCGCTCTACCTGCCCAGCTGGTCGATCGACCGGCTGCGGCGGATCGAGCGCCGCGCCGCGCGGTCGGCTGAGGCCGACGGCCGCGCCGCCTTCGACGCGCTGGGTGGCGACGCCGCCGCCGAACGTGCGCAGCACTGCTCGGTGCCGCGGGGCGGCGGCTGGCGTCCCGGCGCGCGGTGGGCGCGCACCGATCCCGGCAGCGGGCTCGCCGACACGCGCGATCAGGTCGAAGGCGCGGTAGCCAGCCTGCCCGTGCACCGTTGCCCCGCGCAACGCGAACTCAGCCGCACCAGCGAGGCCGCCGCCACCCCGTTCCGCGAGCTGTCGCGCCGCACCGAGGCTGCCGAGCCGCTGTTCCGCCCCGGCACGCGCGGTTGGCAGGGCCAGGACCTGCAAGCTTCGGTCGAGGCGCTCCCCGCGCATCGCCGCCCGTCGCTGCAGGAATTGTCGCGCAAGACCGAGCTGGTCGACAACCCGTTCCGCCCGATGCCCCCCGACGAATCGGGTGCGCTCCGTCGTTTGGCCAAGATGCCGCCGGTGCTCGGCCCCGGCGAGGATGTCGTCGTCCGCCGCGCGATGAAGGCCCCACGCCGCAGCGCGCGCGACGGGCATGGCGGTGAGGCCGGGCATGTCCCCCCGCCCAATCTCGCTCAAAGCCTCAAGCAACTCGCCGCAATGCCCGCGGTGCACTTCCCCGGCGAGGGACCGCACCCGGACAATCACGGCAAGAGCGCGCCGACCGCCCCCGGCTATGGCCACGGCCGCTTCTTCCAGACCGGGCGCACGCTGGCGACGATGGTCGCGCGCGTCTGCGACGACGCCGACGAGGACGCGCCCACCCCTGCGCCCGTCGACGACCCGCCGCTGGTGACGGTGCGGCGCAGCGGCGCACGCGTCGAGGTCGCCGCCGCCAATGCCGCGGCACGCGCGCTCGGCATCGGTCCCGGCACCGCGCTCACCATGGCGCGCGCGCAGGTGCCGGGGCTCGACGTGCGCGAGGCCGATCCCGAACGCGACGCCGCCGATCTCACCGCGCTCGCCACGCTGCTCGCGCGCCGCTGGGCTCCCACGGTCGCGGTGTCGGACGCCGACGGGCTGTTCGTCGAACTGACCGGGGTCGCGCATCTGCATGGCGGCGAGGCGCTTTTCTGTCGTCGGCTGCTGCGGCTGCTCGCGCGCTACGGCATTACCGCGCGCATCGCGGTCGCCGACACGCCGGGCGCGGCCTGGGCGCTGGCGCGGTTCGGCGCGCTGAACGCCGCGCAGATCGTGGCGCCGGGGGACAAAGCGCCGCGCTGGCGCAACTTCCGGTCGCAGCGCTGCGGCTCGATCCGCCCGCGCTGGAACTGCTCGCGCGGCTGGGTATCGAGGCGATCGGCCAGCTCACCGCCCTCCCCCGCGCGCCGCTCGTCCGCCGCTTCGGCCGCGCGATCGCCGACCGCATCGATCAGGCGCTCGGCCATCTGCCCGAACCGTTCGAACCGATCGTTCCCCCGACGCGCGTCGCGGTCGAGCAGCGCTTCGTCGAGCCGATCGCCACCCCCGAGGCGATCGAGCATTGGCTGCGCGAATTGATGCAGCGGCTCGCGGTCGCACTGGCGAAATCGGGTCTGGGTGCGCGCGCGGTCGAGATGATCGCCGCGCGCGTCGACGGCGTGCCGCAGATCCTGCGGCTCGGTTTCGCGCGCCCGACCCGCGACGCGGCGCACATGCTGCGGCTGACGCTGCGCCGCATCGAGGAGATCGAGCCCGGCTATGGCATCGACGGCATCGCGCTGATCGTACGCCGCGCCGATCCGCTCGGCGCCGAGACATTGGCCCCTGCGCTCGCCGACGATGCCGCGCCCGATCTCGCCCCGCTGATCGACGCGCTCATCAATCGCATCGGCGCGGGCCGGCTGTGGCGCATCGCCCCGGTCGAGAGCGACGTCCCCGAACGCTCATGGACGCGCACCGCGCCGCTCGACCCACCGCCGCGCGAGACGCGTGCGCTGCGCGATGACGACGTTCGCCAGCTTGACGCCCGCAGCCCCGACCATCCGTGGCACCCGCGCTGGCCGCGCCCGGTGTTGCTGCTGCGCCGCCCGGAGCGGATCGACCATGTGCTCGCCGAACTTCCCGACCAGCCGCCGAAGCGCTTCACCTGGCGCGGCACCACGCACCGCATCGTCCGCGCCGAAGGACCGGAGCGCGTCGCGGGCGAATGGTGGCGGCGCGCGCCCGAGCGGATGGCGGTTCGCGATTATTACCGGGTCGAGGACGAGGCCGGCCAACGCTTCTGGCTGTTCCGCCGCGGCGACGGCATGCGCAGCGAAACCGGTGACCTGAGCTGGTTCCTGCACGGGCTCGGCAATTGAGGATGGCGGTCAGCCACGTCGTCATTGCGAGCGCAGCGAAGCAATCCAGAGCCGGACCAGGACGCCCTGGATTGCTTCGCTACGCGCGCAATGACGGCAGGGCTTACGGCTGCTGCCCCTGTACCCGCGGCCTGACCCCATGACCTATTCCGAACTGCAGGTCTCGACCCACTTTTGCTTCCTGCGCGGCGTGTCGTCGTGCGAGGAGCTGTTCACCACCGCCTCGCAAATGGGCCTCCCCGCGCTTGGCATCACCGATCGCAACTCGGTCGCCGGGATCGTCCGCGCGATGGTCGCCGCCGAACAGACCTCGGCACAGGGCAACCCCGTCCGCATGGTCGCCGGCTGCCGGCTCGATCTCGTCACCGGCGCGTCGCTGCTCGTTTGGCCGCAGGACCTCGCCGCATGGAGCCGCCTCACCCGGCTGCTGACGATCGGCAAGGCCCGCGCCTGTCCGCAGCATGGCGAGAAAGGCCGCTGCTTCCTGCATTGGGAGGATGTCGCCGCACATGCCGCCGGGCTGGTCGCCGCGCTCGTCCCCGGCGCGGACGGCGCGGATGAGGGCGAAATGCGCTGGATGGCCGACCTGTTCAGCGCCGGCTCAGGTGACCCACGCGGCCATGTCTGCCTGACGCAGCAACGCCGACCCGACGACGCGCGCCGGCTCTACGAGGCCGCCTTCGTCGCGCGGCGCTACGGGCTGGCACCGCTCGCGACCGGCGACGTGCTCTACCACCATCCCGACAAGCGCATGATCCAGGACGTCGTCACCGCGATCCGCGAGAAGACCACGATCGACGATCTCGGGCTGCGCCGCGAACGCTCCGCCGACCGCTGCCTCCACCCGCCTTATGAGATGGAACGCCGCTTCGCGCGCTTCCCCGACGCGCTCGCCGCGGTCGAAGCGGTGGTCGAGCGCTGCACCTTCTCGCCGCGCGACCTTCGCGACCAATATCTCTACCCGGAAGAGAAGGTGATGACCGGGCAAACCCCGCAGCAGGCGCTGGAGAAACTCGCCATTCGCGCGCTCGACCGTCGCTTCGACGGCGCGGTGCCGCAGGCGTATCTGGACCTGCTCGCCAAGGAACTCGGGCTGGTCGCCAAGCTCAACTACGCCGCCTATTTCCTGACCGTCCATTCGATCGTCGAATATGCGCGCAGCCAGGACATCCTGTGTCAGGGGCGCGGATCGGCGGCCAATTCGGTGATCTGCTTCGTGCTCGGCATCACCTCGATCGACCCGATCGTCCACCAATTGCTGTTCGAGCGCTTCCTGTCGGAGAACCGCGCCGAGCCACCCGATATCGACATCGATTTCGAGCATGAGCGGCGCGAGGAAGTGATCCAGTGGATCTACGACACCTATGGCCATGACCATGCCGCGCTGACCGCGGTGGTCAGCCGCTTCCGCGCGCGCGGTGCGGTGCGCGAGGTCGGCAAGGCGCTCGGCCTCCCCGAGGACATGACCGCCGCGCTCGCCGGGCAGGTGTGGGGCTGGTCGGAGGAGGGCGTCGCCGACCGCCATGTCGATGCGCTCAATCTCGATCGCGGCGACCCCCGGCTCGCGCTGACGCTGGAGCTGGCGCGCGAGCTGATCGGCACGCCGCGGCATCTGTCGCAGCATCCCGGCGGCTTCGTCCTCACCCGCGACCGGCTCGACGCGCTCGTCCCGATCGAGCCCGCCGCGATGGCGGATCGCCGCGTGATCGAATGGGAGAAGGAGGATGTCGAGGAAGCCGGGATGATGAAGGTCGACATCCTCGGTCTCGGGATGCTCGGCTGTATGCGCCGCGCCTTCGATCTGCTCGCGCGCCACAAGAACGTGCAGTTGACGCTCGATCATCCCGATCTGCAGACCGACGATAAGGCGACTTTCGCAATGATCCAGAAAGCCGATACGCTCGGCGTCTTCCAGATCGAGAGCCGCGCCCAGATGGCGATGCTACCGCGCATGCTGCCGGTCAATTTCTACGACATTGCGATCCAGGTCGCGATCGTCCGTCCCGGCCCGATCCAGGGCGACATGGTCCACCCCTATCTGAAGCGCCGCGAACAGAAGCGACGCCACCCCGCGATCGAGTTCGACTATCCGTCGCCGGAACTGAAGGCGGTGCTCGGCAAGACCTTCGGCGTGCCGCTGTTCCAGGAACAGGCGATGAAGGTCGCGATCGAGGGCGCGGGCTTCACCCCGGCACGCGCCGACGAATTGCGCAAGGCGATGGCGACCTTCAAATACACGCAGGGCGTCGGTCAGTTCAAAACCGAGCTGATCGAGGGAATGGCGAAAAAGGGCATTGGCCCCGACTTCGCCGAGCGGCTGGTCAAGCAGATCGAGGGGTTCGGCTCCTACGGCTTCCCCGAAAGCCACGCCGCGTCCTTCGCGAAGATCGCCTACGCTTCGAGCTGGATGAAATGCCATCACCCGGACGTCTTCTGCTGCGCATTGCTCAATGCGCAGCCGATGGGATTCTACGCCCCCGCGCAGATCGTCCGCGACGCGCGCGAGCATGGCGTGGAGATCCGCCCGGTCTGCGTCGTCGACAGCGATTGGGACACGCGGCTGGTCGAGGAAGGCGACCCCGCGCGCCTGCCGCTGCGGTTGGGCATGAAGATCGTCCATGGCGTGTCGATGATCCATGTCGCGCGGATCATCGCCGCGCGCGCCGAGGCGCCGTTCCGCTCGGTCGAGGATCTGTGGCGCCGCTCGGGCGTGCCGCTCGCGACGCTGGAGAAACTCGCCAAGGCCGACGGCTTCCATGCGCTCGGGCTCGATCGGCGGCAGGCGTTATGGGCGATCCGCGGGCTTGGCGAGACCCCGCTGCCGCTGCTGGAGGCCGCCGAGCGTCGCGAACCGCCGGTCAGCCTCGTGCCGCTGACCGCCGGCCGCGAGGTGGTCGAGGATTATCGCGCGACGCAGCTCACCCTGCGCGAGCATCCGTTGTTCTTCCTGCGCGACCGGCTTGCCGACCAGCGCGTGATCCCGTGCGCACAGCTCCGCCAGACACGCGACGGCCGCCGCGTCGAGGTCGCGGGGATCATCCTCGTCCGCCAGAAACCCGGCTCGGCGAAGGGCGTGCTGTTCATCACGATCGAGGACGAGACCGGTGTCGCCAATATCATCCTGTGGCCCGACCGGTTCGAGGCGCAGCGCACCGTCGTCATGTCCTCGGCGATGATCAGCGTCACCGGCGTCGTCCAGCGCGAGGGCGAGGTGATCCATGTCATCGCCGACCGCATCCACGATCGCACCGCGATGCTGCGCGAGGTCGGCGATATCGACCTGCCGCGCCTCACCAGCCGCGGCGACGGCGCGACCCACCCCGGCTCCCCCGATCGCGGCGACCCCGGCTGGAAGACGCGCGTCCGCAGCGATTATCATCCGCCGTTCCGCAACGGCTGCGATCCAGAGGATGTCATCCCGATCCGCAGCCACGATTTCCATTAGATACGTCAGTAACTTGTAATGAATCACGCTAACAATTTCGCGCCGGTTCGGCCATGGCCGGCGCATGGCTGACCCCGTCTACCAGCTGGTCTATATCAGCCGCGCTACCCGACCCCTCGACGACCCCAACCTCACGCGACTGGCGACGAGCGCGTCCCGTTTCAACGGCAGTCAAGCGATCACCGGGCTCCTGCTCCATGACGGCGGTCGCTTCATCCAGGCGCTCGAAGGATCGCAGCCGCAGGTCGAAGCGCTGATGACCCGCATCGCGCGCGACCCGCGCCATGACGCGATCGCCTTCGTCGAACGACGCGCGGTTGCCGAGCGGCAATTCGGCGGCTGGGCGATGGACGCGCGCCGCGTTCGCGATGCGAGCGGCGCGAAGCTGTTCCTCCACGATCTCAAGCAGATGCTGGACGCGGTCGACGACCATCGACAGGTCGCCGCCTTCATCGGCTTCGCCATGCTCGGCCGCCCCGAGCTGCGCGCCCAACGCGCGTCGCCCGAGGCGTAGCAGGTCAGCCGACCGTCTGTTCGATCGTCCCGAAGATCGGATGGTGGCGATCGTCCTCCATCCAGATCCGCACCGTGTCGCCCTTGGCCAGGAACGGTGTCTTCGCCGTCCCCTGCTTGATCGCCTCGACCGTGCGCAGCTCGGCGAGACACGAATATCCGACCCCGCCGTCCGCGATCGGCCGTCCCGGTCCGCCATCGGCATCGCGGTTGGAGACGGTGCCCGATCCGACGATCGTCCCTGCCCCCAACGCGCGCGTCTTGGCGGCGTGCGCGATCAACGTCCCGAAGTCGAAGGTCATGTCCTCGCCCGCCTCCGCGCGGCCGAACGGTGCGCCGTTCACCTCGACCAGCAGGCGGCGGTGCAGCTTGCCGTCCTGCCACCAATCGCCCAGCGCCTCCGGCGTCACGAACACCGGCGAGAAGGCCGAGGCCGGCTTGCTCTGCAGGAACCCGAAGCCCTTGGCGAGTTCGGCGGGGATCAGGTTGCGCAGCGACACGTCGTTGGTCAGCCCGACCAGCCGGATCGCATCAAGCGCCTGTTCGCGCGTCGCGCCCTGCGGCACGTCGCCGGTGACGACCACCACCTCGCCCTCCAGATCGCAGCCCCAATCCTCGTCGGCGAGCGGGATCGCGTCGCGCGCGCCAAGGAAGCCGTCCGACCCGCCCTGATACATCAGCGGATCGTGCCAGAAGCTGTCGGGTAGCTCCGCCCCGCGCGCCTGCCGCACCAGCGCGACATGGTTCACGTACGCCGAGCCATCGATCCATTGATAGGCGCGCGGCAGGGGAGCGGCGGCGTCATGTTCGTGGAAGCGCTCGCGCGGAATCGCCTCGTTGCGCAGGTCGACCGCCAGCAGCTCCAGCGCGGGCGCGACCTGCGCCCAATCGTCCAGCGCGGCCTGCAGCGTCGCGCAGACATGCCCGGCATCGGCATACCAGGCCAGATCGTCCGAGACGACGACCAGGCGACCGTCGCGACCCTGCTTCAGACTGGCGAGTTTCATGCGCTACCTCTCCTTGTTTCGACCGAGTGTAACGAGCCCGCGCGCGCCCCGCTACAGCCGCCGCAGCAGCAACGTCGCGCGTCCGATCACCTCGATCTCCGCCAGCGGCACCTGCTCGACCGGCCATAACGGATTGTCGCTGCGGATCTCGACCATGTCACCGTGCGGCACCAACCGCTTGACCAGCACCGTGTCGCCCCGCCGCACGACATAGATGCCGCCGCGCGCCGCCAGCCGCCGCGCGCTGGCATCGACCAGCAAGCGATCGCCATCCCTCAACGTCGGCGCCATCGATTCGCCCGTGACCGCGATCACCGACGCCGCCTCCGGCGCCACCCCCGCGCCACGCAACGCCGCACGCGGGAGTCGCTCGGTCCGCAGCACCCGCTCGTCGGGCACCTGCCCCACACCCGCCGCCGCCTTCACCGCCAGCCACGGCACTGCCACCACGTCGTCGGGCGGCGTCGGCGCGCCGAGCAGCGCCTCGTCGATCGCCAGGAAATCGGCCAGCATCCGCCGCTCTCGTTCGGGCAGCACACGCGGCGAGCCGCGGCTCACGAACTGCCCCAGATACGCCTGATTGCGCCCCACCATCCGCGACAACGCCGACAACGCCACCCGCGCGCGCGCGCTGCCGCCGCAAGTGCCTGTTGTGGAGTGTCGTTCATGGCATCACCCTACGCTGAGGATTTTTCCTCGACAAGGAGAACAAAGTAGAACATATGGCGAACGAAGAGTCGGAGGGCTGATCCATGTGTCTGTTGAGCGACATCGACACCTATTTGCGGCGGACGGGCGTCGCCGAAACGACGTTCGGGCGGCGCGCAGTGAACGATCCGCGGCTGGTGCGTGACCTGCGCCGCGGCCGCATCCCGGGCCCGGCGCTTTGCGCGCGTGTAGCGGCGATCATCGCGGCGCGCGCGTCGTGATCGGTCCGCGGTTCGAGCGCGCGGTGGCGCGCGACGCGGCGCGGGCCGGCGTGCTGCTCGCGACAGAACATCATTGCGCGGTCGCGTGGCACAGCGCCACGTTCTCGGGCGCACGCCACGAACTGGTCGTCAGTGCTGCGGCGGACGAAGCGCTCGATGGCTGGCTGGCACGGCTCGCGACCTTCGATCCAGCCATCCCCGGCCAGATCGTCGCCGACCTGCACGTCGCGGCGCGCGAGCCCTTCGGCGATCGCGTAATGCTGCGGCTCGAAGGCGTGACGGTCGCGTGCGACCTCAGCGGGCAGGAATGCGGTACAACGTCCGTTCGAGGAGCAGTGGGTCGACGAACGCCGCCGCCGACACCGGCTTGCACCGGCGCAGCGCACCTGGGTCGAACGCGCTGAGCGGCAGGTTCAGGTCACGCGGCAGCGCGCGTTCGGGCGGCGGCGCCATCCACGCACACGGTGCCTGACCACCGGCGGCCGTGACGCGCTCGACGCGTCGCCGGCCAAGCCGCGATACCGCGGCAAGCATCGTATCGAGCACGCCATGGCTGCGCGCGGCGGGCGAGTGGAGCAGGGTGTCGTCGAACATGCCGCTTGATACCGCAGCAATGGTAAGCCGATGGTAAACGCCGCGGTAGCCATCTTTGGATACCGATTGCGGCACGCCGACGACACCACGCCGGCGTGCCGCACGGGATCAGTCCGCCAGTTCCTCGGTCAGCGCGTCGATGATCGCCTTGTTGAAGGCGGGGATATCGTCGGGCTTGCGGCTGGTGATCAGATTGTCGTCGATCACCACCTCTTCGTCTTCCACTTCCGCCCCGGCGTTCGCCAGGTCAGTGCGGATCGAGACGAACCCGGTGACGCGCCGCCCGTCGATCACGTCGGCCTCGGCGAGCAGCCACGGCGCGTGACAGATCGCGGCGACGATCTTGTCCTCGTCCATGAACTGCTGGACGATCTCGACCGCCAGGTCCTCGACGCGCAGCTTGTCGGGGTTCGCGACTCCGCCGGGCAGCACCAAAGCGTCGTAATCGTCGACCTCGACCTCTTCCAGCGTCAGATCGGGCGTGGCGGTTTCCGCCTTGTTGATGTCGCCCTTCATTCCCTGGATCGGATCGCGCTTGATCGAGGCGAGCGTCACCGTTGCGCCCGCCGCTTCCAGCGCCTTGCGCGGTTCGAACAATTCCACGGTCTCGAACCCGTCGGCGGCGATCATCAGCACGCGGGCTTGCGACAAATCGGCCATGTCATTCTCCTGATGGAAAGAAAGTGTCCCGGCGCCCCAACCCCCGCGCTGCGCGCACGTTCCGGGAACGATGCGATGGGTTTGCGCATTTCAAAAGCCGGGTCACAGCACCGCGGAAGGGCACCGGTGGCAGGAAATATCGTGTTCTTTGAGGATGATACGGCTGGCATTACGCGCAAGCGCACGCGCCACGATGCCTGGGCCTATTACGATGTAAGCGGCAAGCGGATCACCGATCGCGACGAAATCGATCGATTGAACGCGATCGGCCTTCCCCCGGCCTATACCGAGGCATGGTTCTGCCCCGATCCCGACGGCCATATTCAGGCGTTCGGATGGGACGAGAAGGGCCGCAAGCAATATCGCTACCACCTCGGCTTCCGCGCGCAGCAGGAAGCAGCCAAATACGACCTCTGCGCGCCGTTCGGCCGCGCGCTGACCAAGCTGCGCACCCGCGTCGAGGTCGATTTGGAGCGCCGCCGCCACACCAAGGAGCGCACCGTCGCCGCCGTGGTCAAGCTGCTCGACGTCGCCGCGCTGCGCATCGGCAACGAGACCTATGCGAAGACGAACAAGAGTTTCGGGCTGACCACGCTCCGCGACCGCCACGCGCAGATCAGCGGCAGCACGCTGAAGCTCGAGTACAAGGCGAAATCGGGCAAGATCCGCAAACTCAAGATCACCGACGGCAGCCTCGCGCGCTTCGTGAAGAAGTGTCAGGATTTGCCCGGCCAGAAGCTGTTTCAATATGTCGGCGACGATGGCGAGCCCCATGCGGTCACCTCCTCGGACGTCAACGCCTATCTCCGCGCGTCGATGGGGGAGAACTTCACCGCTAAGCATTTCCGGACCTGGGGCGCGAGCGTGGTCGCGTTCGAGGCGCTGATCGAGGCGGATGCCCCGATCGGTCTCAAGGCAATGCTCGAACCGGTCGTCGCGCATCTCGGCAACACCCCCGCCATCGCGCGAAAATCCTACGTCCACCCGGCGTTGATCGAACTCGGCAAGGACAAGGCCGCGCAGGCGGCGTTTCGCCAGACGCTGCGGCTGCCGCGATCGACGCACTATCTCACGCGTACCGAGCGCGGGCTGATCGCCTTTCTCGAAGCCTGCGGTGCGTGCGAGCTGAAAGCCGCCTGACATGAGCAATACCAGTGCCGCCGCCGCCCAGAAGGCGGCGTTCGATGCCGATCGCGTCGGTGCGCAGGCCGGCGCGCTGTTCCATTCCAGCCTGATCTGGCTGCAACAGCATTGGCTGCAAATCCTGATCGCGGTCGGGATCGGCGTCGCGATCGCGCTGTTGCTGTTCTGGGTCCGCGCGTTCGGGCCACGGCTCGCGCATCGCAGCGCCTCGGGCAAGGGCTGGGCCGCCGTGCTCGGCCGCGCGATCGAGCGAACCAACGCCTTCTTCATCGTCATGCTCTCGGCGAAGCTGGTCGACGGCTATGCCGCCACCCCCGCCGATGTCGACAAGACGATCACCTTCCTGTTCACCGTCGCCGCGGTGTTCCAGGCGGCGATCTGGGCACGCGAGCTGATCCTCGGTGCGATCGAGCACCGGACCCGCGACGAACATTATTCGGGCGAGGCGCTGATGAGCGCGATGGGGCTAATCCGCCTGCTCGTCAGCTTCGCGGTGTTCGCGATCGCCTTGGTCGTCGTGCTCAGCAACCTGGGCGTCAACGTCACCGGCCTCGTCGCGGGTCTCGGCGTCGGCGGCATCGCGATCGGTCTCGCGGCACAGGGCATCTTCGCCGATCTGTTCGCGGCGCTGGCGATCATCTTCGACCGCCCGTTCCGCCGCGGCGACAAGATCAGCTATGGCACCACCAGCGGCGTGATCGAGGCGATCGGGCTCAAGTCGACGCGCATCCGCGCCTTCACCGGCGAGCTGCGGATCATCTCCAACCGCAACCTGCTCGACAAGGAAATCCAGAACACGTCGCAGCGCGATCACGTTCGCGTGTCCTACACGATCGGCGTCGCATATGAGACGTCGCCCGAGACGCTGGAACGCATTCCGGCGATCCTGACCGAGCTGGTCGAAGCGGAAGGCGCCAAGGTCGCGCGCGCCGGCTTCGAGACGTTCGGCGCGTCGAGCCTCGACTTCGTGCTCCAGGTCGACACGCCCGGCGACGATTGGGCGACTGCCCACTCCACCCGCAACCGCCTGCTCGTCGCGATCATCCGCCGCTTCGCGCAAGAGGGGATCAGCATCCCCTATCCGACCCAGACCACCTACACCGCCGCCCCGGACGGAACCTTGGTGATGCCCTACGCCGCACCTGAACACCTCCCGAAAGACTGACCGTCGCTCGCTCCCCCACCCCCGTCATTCCCGCGAAGGCGGGAATCCAGAACCTCGGACGTGGCGGCCCTTGCCAAGACCCGCGTGTCTGAATCCTCGACTGCGCGGGCATGACGGCGCAGGTCGACCACGGCCCACCCGCCAAAAGCCCCGCTCCCCACCCGCAAACGCAAAGTTGCTGGCACAAACCCCTGCCCGCTCTCACCTCGGCAACATGCAGAAACCTTCCTTCACCGTGCAGGTCTTCGCCGGCATGGCGATCGGCATCGCGCTCGGCTTCGTGGCGCGCACCGCTCCCGACGGCGCACTCGCCGAAACGCTCCGCCTGACCGGCGACAGCTTCGTCAAATTGCTGAAGGCGCTGGTCGTCCCGCTGGTCTTCACCGCGCTGGTCGCCTCGGTGGCCGCGTTGCGAGACCTCGGCAACGCCGCACGGCTGGTCAGCCAGACGCTCTTGTGGTTCGCGATCACCGCACTGATCGCGGTCGCGATAGGGCTGACGCTCGGCACGATCCTCCAGCCCGGCGTCCGCGCCGGGGTCGATGCCGCGAGCGCGGTCGCACCGGGCACCGCGGGCTCGTGGCTCGATTTCCTGCGCGGGCTGATCCCCGGCAATTTCCTCGGGCTGGAGGCGTCGACCAAGCTGAAGGACGGCGCAGCCACCACCGGCATCTCGTTCAACGTCCTGCAATTGATCGTCGTCGCGATCGCGGTCGGCGCCGCGGCGGTGAAGGTCGGCACGGCGGGCGAGGCGTTCCTGTCGGTCAACGCCTCGCTGCTGACGATCTTCCGCCAGTTGCTCCGCTGGGTGGTCCGACTCACGCCGATCGGCACCGCCGGGCTGATCGGCACCGCGATCGTCCGCTACGGCTGGTCGTCGCTCGCCGCGCTCGGCAGCTTCGCGGGGGCGGTCTATCTCGGACTCGCGCTGGTGTTGTTCGGGGTCTATCCCGCGCTGCTCGCCGCCAACCGCCTGTCCCCGCGCCGTTTCTTCGCGACCGCTTGGCCGGCGATCCAGCTCGGCTTCGTCTCGCGCTCGTCGATCGCGACCTTGCCGGTCACCGAGGATGTCGCCGAAAAGGCCGGCGTCCCGCGCGATTATGCCGCCTTCGCGGTGCCGTTCGCCGCCACGACCAAGATGGACGGCTGCGCCGCGATCTATCCGGCGGTGTCGGCGCTGTTCGTCGCGCAATATTACGGCATCGCCCTCCATGCGCCCGACTATGTCTTGATCGCGCTCGTCTCCGTCATCGGCTCGGCCGCGACTGCGGGGCTGACCGGCGCGCTGGTGATGCTGACGCTCACGCTCACCACGCTCGGCCTGCCGCTCGAGGGTGCCGGACTGTTGCTCGCGATTGATCCCATCCTCGACATGGGTCGCACCGCGGTGAATGTGGCGGGGCAAATCGTGGTCCCGCTGATCGTTGCACAGCGTGAAAAGCTGCTCGTTCCCGATACCGGACAGTCCGTAACGCAACCGGCATGAACCCTTCCGTGCCTGCGACGTTCGTGCAGTCACTGGTAGGAGTATGATCGACATGAAGAAGGCTCTGCTGACGGCGCTGGCGATCGCCACCGTCTCCACCCCGATGGTCGCCGCCCCAGCGGATGCCCAGCGTCGCGATCGCGACCGGGATTATCAATGGCATGGCGACCGCAACGACTGGGACGCCTCGCGCGATTATCGCCGCGGCAACTATCGCGAGCGTCGCCTGTCGCGCGAGGATCAGGTGTACCGCGGACGTGACGGCCGTTCCTACTGCCGTCGTAACGACGGCACGACCGGTCTGGTCGTCGGCGGCGCGGGTGGCGCCTTGCTCGGCAACCTCGTCGGCGGCGGCCTGCTCGGCACGCTGGCCGGTGGCGGCGCGGGTGCGCTGCTCGGTCGTCAGATCGATCGCGGCAAGGTGCGCTGCCGCTGACGCGATCGCCCGCGCCGGAGCGTATCACCGGCGCGGGCTTTTGCTTTTAGAAGATCGGGTCCGCCTTTTTAACCCGCCCTTAAGTCCATTTCAAATTTTCGGTCCGCGCCAGCTTGCGAGCGAAGCACTGAAGCGCCTAAACAACCGCAGCGGTTGGGAGAGGCAGACGGTGACGCTCGACGAAGTGGAGGCTGCGGTCGGACGAACCAGCGTCTCGGCATGGATTACCGTCACTCAGACGATGATCGACGCCTTCGCCGAGGCCACGGGCGACCGCCAGTTTATCCACATCGACCCGGTCCGCGCCGCCGCGACGCCATTCGGCACGACGATCGCGCACGGCTTTCTCACTTTATCGCTGCTGCCTCGCCTGATGGCCGAGACGCCTGACCTCCCGGTCGTGAGCGATGCAAGGATGCACGTCAATTACGGCGGCAATCGCGTCCGCTTCCTTGCGCCCGTTCCCTCCGGCGCGCGCATCCGCGCCCACTCGACGCTATTGTCGTTCGAGCAGAAGCGCCCTTGTCAGTATCAATCGACCGCCGAGGTCACGATCGAGATCGACGGGCAGGAAAAGCCCGCGATGCTCGCCGAATGGATCACCCAAATCTTCGTCTAGGCTGTCCCGAAAGGCATCGTTCCATGCGCTCCGCCGTCATCGTCTCCACCGCCCGCACCCCGATCGGCCGCGCCTATCGCGGCGCGTTCAACGACCTGCCCTCCCCGACGCTCGCGAGCCACGCCATCAAGGCCGCGGTCGAACGCGCCGGCATCGACGGCGCGGAGGTCGACGACGTCGTGATCGGCGCGGCGCTGCAACAGGGGCATCAATCGCCGAACATCGCGCGCACCAGCCTGTTGCGCGCCGGGCTGCCGACCAGCGTGCCGGGCATGTCACTCGATCGGCAATGCGCCTCCGGACTGATGGCGATCGCAACCGCTGCCAAGCAGATCGTCAGCGACGGGATGCAGATCGCGATCGGCGGCGGTGTCGAGAGCATCAGCATGGTGCAGACCCCCGCGATGCGCGTCGCCCCCGATCCGGAGCTGCTGGCGATGCACAAGGACATCTACATGCCGATGCTCCAGACCGCCGAGATCGTCGCCAAGCGCTACGGCATCACGCGAGAGGCGCAGGACGAATATGGATATCGCTCGCAGATGCGCACCGCCGAGGCGCAGGCCGCCGGGCGCTTCGATGCCGAGATCGTCCCCGTCACCGCGACCAAGGCGAACGTGAACAAGGACACCAAGGAAGTCTCTCACGAACAGGTCACGCTCACCAAGGACGAGGGCAATCGCGCCGACACCACGCTGGAAGGATTGCGCGGGCTGAAGCCGGTACTGGGGCCGGACCTCAACATCACCGCCGGCAATGCCTCGCAGCTGTCGGACGGCGCCTCCGCCAGCGTGTTGATGGAGGAGCGGCTCGCCGAACAGCGCGGGCTGACCCCGCTTGGCCGCTATGTGGGCATGGCCGTGGCAGGCACCGCACCCGACGAAATGGGGATCGGCCCGGTGTTCGCCGTCCCCAAGCTGCTCGAACGCAACGGCCTGTCGATGGACGATATCGGCCTTTGGGAGCTGAACGAGGCGTTCGCGGTGCAGGTGCTCTATTGCCGCGACACCCTCGGCATCCCCGACGAGCTGCTCAACGTCAACGGCGGCGCCATTTCGATCGGCCATCCCTATGGCATGTCGGGTGCGCGCATGGTCGGCCACGCGCTGATCGAGGGAAAGCGCCGCGGTGCCAAGCATGTCGTCGTCACGATGTGCGTCGGCGGCGGCATGGGCGCGGCGGGCCTGTTCGAGGTGCTGTGACGTTGAACGGGCGATTGCTATCCGCTATGTAGGTCGTCGGTGACGTCATAGCACCGCCTCATGTGGGCCCCGGCTGCTGCTACAGTCGGGGCTCAAATGCGTTTGGGGCCCGAGCTGCTACCCGAGCCCCGCCCGTGCGCTACTGCCGCGCCGCCTCGATCATCCGCACGACCAGTGTCGCGAAGGCGATCAAAACGCCGAGGAACATGCACAAGTCGGCAAACGTCATAGTTCACTTCCTCATGGCGGCAGTAGGATTGCCGCCGCGCGAGATCATGACGGCCACGCAACGACCGCGCAACCAATGCCCGTGCCTCTCGTTCTCCCGTCGAACCGAACAGGAGATGCGATATGGCCGATGCCAACACCGATCCGAAGAAGCTGAAGCAGGATCTCTGGAAGAAGATGGCCGACAGCCCGTTCGTGATGGTCGGCCCGGCGGACGGTCACGCCCACCACGAACCGCTGACCGCACAACTCGACGAAGATCAGGTCGACACGCTGTTCTTCTTCATCGGCAAGACCAACCGGCTCGCCAGCGGTGGGCGCGTGATGGCGCAATATGTGTCGAAGGGGCACGACTTCTTCGCCTGCCTTGACGGTAATGCGCGGATCGACAACGATCAGGCGCAGATCGACAAGCTCTGGAATAAGCAGGCCGAAGCG
The DNA here is from genome assembly GCF_036855935.1 of Sphingomonas sp. LR60. Classification (NCBI taxonomy): domain Bacteria; kingdom Pseudomonadati; phylum Pseudomonadota; class Alphaproteobacteria; order Sphingomonadales; family Sphingomonadaceae; genus Sphingomonas; species Sphingomonas sp. LR60. The sequence continues at coordinate 3,309,618 of NZ_JASPFK010000001.1, forward strand.
TGGTTCCCGGAAGGCCGCAACGACCCCAACCTCGCGCTGCTCCGCATCGATGTCGAATCCGCGGAACTGTGGGAGACCGACCTGTCGCTGTCGGGGCGTGTGAAGATGCTGTTCGGCGGCACGATCAAGGCCGGCGAGGAAGGCAGCCACGCCAAGGTCGAGACCACGGCCGAGAACAGCCCCGCCTGACCCGTCGCCCCCGCATGGGCAGGGATGACGAAGAGATCAACGGGCCGGTCGCCAGCAGCGACCGGCCCGTTTCGCATCAGCTGTTCGCCGCCATCCATTCCTCGACGACCGGCGCGATCCGGTTACGCCATTTCGAGCCGTTGAAGATGCCGTAATGGCCGACACCCTCGGCCATGTAATAGCGCTTCTTTTCCTCCGGCAGCGCGCCCGCGATCGTCAGCGCCGCCTTCGTCTGCCCCAGCCCGCTGATATCGTCGCGCTCGCCCTCGATCGCGAGCAGCCCGACGTCGATGATCGCCCCCGTGTCGACCAGGCGTCCACGGTGCATCATCTCACCCTTGGGCAGGCTGTGCGATTGGAAGACCGTGTCGATCGTCTGCAGGTAGAATTCCGCCGTCATGTCGCAGACCGAACGATATTCGTCGTAGAAGCGCTTGGTCGCCTCCGCGCTGTCGTCGTCGCCGGTGACGAGATGTTTGAACAGCTCGTAATGGCTCATCATGTGATTGCCGAGGTTCATGGTCATGAACCCCGAAAGCTGCAGGAAGCCCGGATAGACCTTCCGCCCCGCGCCCGGATACAGCAGCGGCACGGTCGCGATGACGTTCTGCTCGAACCACGCGAACGGCCGCTCGGTCGCCAGCGTGTTGACCGCGGTCGGCGCCTGGCGGGTGTCGATCGGGCCGCCCATCATCGTCAGCGTGCGCGGACGGCACGGGTTGCGGTCGGCACTCATCAACGCGGTCGCGGCGAGACACGGCACCGACGGCTGGCACACCGCCAGCATGTGCGCGCCATGCGCCCCGTCCGCCGCGCCGTCCTGATCCGGCCCGATCGCTTCGAGGAACGCGACCAGATAATCGATATAATCGTCGAGATCGAACCGCCCGTCGCGCGTCGGCACCAGCTTCGCGTCGCGCCAGTCGGTGATATAGACGTCGGCGACCGGCAGCATCCGCTCGACCGTGCCGCGCAGCAAGGTCGCGAAGTGCCCAGACATCGGCGCGGCGATCAGCAGCCGCGGCCCGCCCTCGACGCCCTCGCGACGGAAGCGCTTCAGCTGCCCGAACGGGCGTTGCAGCACGATCTCCTCGACCACCGCCACCTCGCGACCGTCGACGATCGTCTTCTCGAATCCAAACGGCGGCTTGCCGCGCGATGCCGATGCGTGCGCGAACACCTCCAGCGCCGATGCCATCACCGGGCCGCCGCCAAGATAGGCGAACGGATTCGACGGATTGTTCAGCCAGTTGGCGCCCACCGTCGCCATCGCACTGGCCGAGGCCAGCCACGAACGCTGGAATTCATAGGCGTCGTACAACATTCGCGTCTTCCTTCCCCGGCCCCGCCGGTGCGGCGCCTATAGCAACTTCGCCGGTTGCAACGCGACTGCAACGATTGCAGTCCCATTCCGGGCCCGCTGGTCGCCGCGCACCAGCGATACGTTGAGCGGCGCCGCCCGCGCTGCTAGGCCCCGCGCATGGCCAGCGCTTCCGACGTCGCCCCTTCCCGTCACCTCGGCAATCTGGCGATGGTCTTTCGACATGCCCGCAAATACCCGCGACAGATTACCGCCGCATTGACCGCGCTGACGATCACATCCGCGGCGACGGTGGCGATCCCCTATGGGTTCAGGCGCGTGATCGATCGCGGCTTTGCCGGAGGCGCCTCACCCGAATCGGTCGCCGCCTCCTTCCACTACATGCTGATGATCGTCGCGGTGCTGGCGATCGGCACCGCGGTACGTTTCTACTTCGTCGCCTGGCTCGGCGAGCGCGTGGTCGCCGACATCCGCACCGAGGTGCAGCGCCACCTGATGACGCTCAGCCCGTCCTTCTACGAATCGAACCGTCCGTCGGAGATCGCCTCGCGACTGACGTCGGACACCGGACAGATCGAGACGGTGGTCGGCAGCACGCTGTCGATCGCGCTGCGCAACACCTTCGTCGGCATCGGCGGGCTGATCTACCTGTTCGTGATCTCGCCCAAGCTCGCCACGCTGCTGCTGGCCGGCATCCCGCTCATCATCGCGCCGATCACCTTGCTGGGGCGACGCGTGCGCGGATTGTCGCGCGCATCGCAGGACCGTGTCGCCGACGTCGGCGCGATCGTGGTCGAGACGCTGGGCGCGATGAAGATCGTTCAGGCCTTCGGACAGGAAGCGCGCGAGGGTGCGCGCTTCGCCGACGCGGTCGAGGCGACGATGGCCGCGGCACGCAAGCGCGTGGCGCTCCGCGCGATCATGACCGCCATCGTCATCGGTCTGATCTTCGGCGCGATCACGATGGTCCTGTGGGAGGGCGCGGACGATGTGGCGGCGGGACGGCTGTCGGGCGGAGCGATCACGCAGTTCGTGCTGACCGGCGCGATCGTGGCAAGTTCGTTCGGCGCGCTGACTGAAGTCTACGGCGATCTGCTGCGCGGCGCGGGCGCGGCGGGGCGGTTGAGCGAATTGCTCGCCGAACGCCCCGAGATCGCGCCGCCTGCCCACCCGGTCACGCTGCCGCAGCCGCCGCAGGGCCGCGTCGCCTTCCGCAACGTCGAGTTCCGCTACCCTAGCCGCCTTGACGTCGCCGCCCTCCACGACTTCACGCTGGAGGTCACCCCCGGCGAGACGCTGGCGGTCGTCGGCCCATCGGGCGCGGGCAAGTCGACCTTGTTCCAGCTCCTCCAGCATTTCTACCAACCGGCGCGCGGTGAAGTGCTGGTCGACGGCGTCGACCTCACCCGCGCCGATCCCGCCGCGGTCCGCGCGCGGATCGCGATGGTGCCGCAGGACACCGTGATCTTCGGCACCAGCGCGCGCGACAATCTGCGCTATGGCCGCTGGGACGCCGATGACGCGCAGGTCTGGGCTGCGGCAGAGGCGGCCAATGCCGCCGACTTCCTCCGCGCGCTACCCGAGGGGCTCGACACCTTCCTCGGCGAAGGCGGTGCGCGACTGTCGGGAGGCCAGCGGCAACGCGTGGCGATCGCGCGCGCGCTGCTCCGCGACGCACCGATCCTGCTGCTCGACGAGGCGACCAGCGCGCTCGATGCCGAGAGCGAGCGGCTCGTGCAGGACGCGCTCGAACGGCTGATGGCGTCGCGCACGACGATCGTCATCGCGCACCGCCTCGCCACCGTCCGCGCCGCCTCGCGGATCGTCGTCATGGACGGCGGCCGAATCGTCGAGGAGGGCAGCCATGCCGCGCTGATCGGCGCCGGCGGCCTGTACGCGCGCTTGGCGAGCCTGCAATTCCAAGACGCTTGATCCGCGTCCCTTGACGCTTCGCGCGCGGCTCGTACGCTGCGCGCGGGGAAGACGGACGGGGGTCGATGATGCGCAGGTTGTGGGCAGCGGTGGCGCTGGCCCTGGGGGTCGCCACACCGGCGGCCGCGACGTGGCAACAGGCGTCGTCGCGCCACTTCGTCGTCTATTCGGAGGATGAGCCCGACAAGGTGACCGAGTTCGCCACGCGGCTCGAACGGTTCGACAAGGCGATGCGCGTGATGCGCGGCCTGGAGGATCCGGCATTCAGTCCGACCCAGCGCGTGCACGTCTTCGTCGTCAAGGATATCGGGGCCTTGCAGAAATTGCTCGGCGACCGCGACATGGCCGGCGTCTACATGCCGCGGCTGTCCGGCCCGGTCGCGTTCGTGCCGCGCATGACCAACGACACGGGCAAGCTCGCGCTGACCCCGCAGGCGGTGCTGCTCCACGAATATGCGCACCATTTCATGTTCTCGCTCTGGGGCGATCGGCCCTTTCCGGCGTGGTTCGTGGAGGGTTTCGCCGAATTCAACGCGACGATGGTGTTCGAGCCCGAGCGACTGATAATCGGCGCGCCGCCGCTCTACCGTGCCTACGGGTTGATCGACGATCAGATGCTGCCGATGCGCGACCTGCTGACCATGTCGCCCAGCGACAAGCGGCTCGACCCGAATCAGAAGCAGGTCTTCTACGGCCGGTCGTGGCTGCTCACCCATTACCTACTGCTCAATAACGAGCGCCGCCCGCAACTGGCCGCCTATCTCAAGGCGCTTGAGGAAGGCGGCGATCCGAAGAGCAAGGCGGCCCTGCTCGGCGACCCGCGCAAGCTCGACAGCGCGCTCAACAATTACGCGCGCAAGGCGCTGCCGTTGCTGGGTTTGAAGATCGAGGCGCTACCGATCGAGCCGGTGAAGACGCGCGCGCTGACGCCCGGTGAGGCGGCGATCATGCCGGTGGTGCTCCGCTCGACGCGCGGCGTGAATGCAAAGACAGCGCCCGCCGTCGCTATCGCCGCGCGTAAGATCGCCGCCGACTGGCCGAACGATCCGGCGGTGCAGGTGGCGCTCGCCGAGGCCGAATACGACACCGGCGCCTATGCCGCTGCGGATGCCGCGGCAGCGCGTGCGCTCGCTGCCGATCCGAAATCACGCAAGGCGTTGATCTATCGCGGCATGGCGCAGGCCGGACTTGCCGAGAAGGAGCATGTTACCGATGCCGCCCGTTGGAAGGCGGTGCGGCAATGGTTCATCACCGCCAACCACCTCGATGCCGAAGACCCATGGCCGCTCGTCGCTTATTATCAGGCGCTGCGCAGTTCCGGCGGACCGATGAGCCCGAATGCGGAGAAGGGCCTCGACTACGCCTTCTCGCTCGCGCCGTTCGACACCGGACTGGCGATGCAGGTCGCCGCGATGCACATCCGCAAGAAGGACTATAGCGCCGCGATCCCGGCGCTGCGCCGCGTCGCCTATGATCCGCACGGCGGCGCTTTGGGGACGATGGCGGGGGTCGTGCTGGCCGCGATCGACGGCAAGGACAAGACGGCGATCGACGCGATCGCGGCAACGCTGGATGGGAAACAGGAGGATGGCGACGACGGGGAAAAGTAGCGCCGGACCCTCGTTGGCCAGAGACATCCCGCCCCTGCACCGTCGGTCCAAGCTCAACCCGGAACCCCGCTTCTCCCTTCGAACGCCCGGCTTCGATGCAAGCCGACCCGCCCCGTCGTCATTGCGAGCACAGCGAAGCGATCCAGAGCCGGATCACGACACCCTGGATCGCATCGCTACGCGTGCAATGATGACAGCACGTCTAAACGCTTACCCCGCGTGCTCGGCAAGCACGGTCAACCCGCGCGCATTGACCTCGGCGAAACCGCCGCGGATCGCGATCGTTTCCGGCTGGCCACCCGGCGTCTTCTGCACCAGCACCGCACCGTCGCGGATCGTCGACATGAACGGCGCATGGCCTTCCAGCACGGCGAAATCGCCATCGGTCCCCGGCACGGTCACCATGTGAACGTCCTCGGAGATGAGCAGGCGTGCCGGCGTGACGAGTTCGAAATGCAGCATGATCTTGACCTTTAACTCCCTCTCCCCTCCGGAGAGAGGGGTAGCGGGGACGGCGACCATGCAACACGCGACAACGTGCGTGGCCGCCCCTCACCCAACCCTTTCCCCAAGGGAGAGGGCTACAGGCGGAAGCTTACGCCTCCTTGGCCATCTTCTCGGCCTTCGCGATCGCCTCGTCGATCCCGCCGACCATGTAGAAGGCCGCTTCCGGCAGGTGATCGTACTCGCCGTTCACGACCGCCTTGAAGCTGCGGATCGTGTCCTCCAGCTGCACGAACTTGCCGGGAATGTTGGTGAACACCTCGGCGACGTGGAACGGCTGCGACAGGAAGCGCTGGATCTTGCGCGCGCGGCTGACGGTCAACTTGTCCTCTTCGGACAGCTCGTCCATCCCGAGGATCGCGATGATGTCCTGCAGCGACTTGTACTTCTGCAGCGTCGCCTGCACCGCACGCGCCGTCTCATAGTGATCCTGCCCGACAGTGCGCGGCTCCAGCACGCGGCTGGTCGAATCGAGTGGATCGACCGCCGGATAGATGCCCAGCTCCGAGATCGCGCGGTTGAGCACCGTCGTCGCGTCAAGGTGCGCGAACGACGTCGCCGGCGCCGGGTCGGTCAGATCGTCCGCGGGAACGTAGACGGCCTGCACCGAGGTGATCGACCCCTTGTTGGTCGAGGTGATCCGCTCCTGCAGCGCACCCATGTCGGTCGACAGCGTCGGCTGATAGCCCACCGCCGACGGGATACGACCGAGCAGCGCCGACACTTCCGCGCCCGCCTGCGTGAAGCGGAAGATGTTGTCGACGAAGAACAGCACGTCCTGCCCTTCCTGGTCGCGGAAATATTCCGCGATCGCCAGGCCCGACAGCGCGACGCGCGCACGCGCGCCTGGCGGCTCGTTCATCTGGCCGTACACCAGCGCGACCTTCGAGCCCTCGCTGATCGCATTGCCCTCGGAATCCTTGGCGATGACGCCCGCGTCGAGGAATTCGTGATACAGGTCGTTGCCCTCGCGGGTCCGCTCACCGACGCCCGCGAACACCGAGGTACCGCCATGGCCCTTTGCGATGTTGTTGATCAGCTCCTGGATCAGCACGGTCTTGCCGACGCCCGCGCCGCCGAACAGGCCGATCTTGCCGCCCTTCGCGTATGGCGCGAGCAGGTCGATGACCTTGATCCCGGTGACGAGGATCGCATTCTCGGTCGACTGGTCGACGAAGTCCGGCGCCTTGGCGTGGATCGGCGCGCGCAGGTCGGTCGCGATCGGGCCACGCTCGTCGATCGGCTCGCCGATGACGTTCATGATCCGGCCCAGCGTCGCCGGGCCGACCGGCATCAGGATCTGCGCGCCGGTGTCGGTGACCTTCTGACCGCGGGTCAACCCCTCAGTCGCGTCCATCGCGATCGTACGGACGGTGTTCTCGCCGAGGTGCTGCGCAACCTCGAGCACCAGCCGGACGCCGTTGTTCTCAGTCTCCAGCGCCGACAGGATCGCCGGCAGCTGCTGGTCGAACTGCACGTCGACCACCGCGCCGATCACCTGGCTGATGCGGCCGGTGTTGTTGGTCTGGCCCGTAAGGTGAGTCGGGCGATCCTCTAGGACGGTGGCCATTGTCTTACCTCTTCGTCGCCCCGGCAACGGCGGGGGTTTCTGTCTGCTTTAACATACGGCATCCCTCGTGATGAGGGACGGTGACGTAACTTACAGTGCCTCGGCGCCCGAGATGATCTCGACCAGCTCGGTCGTGATCGCCGCCTGACGCGCGCGGTTGTACTGGATGCTCAGCCGCTTGATCATGTCGCCGGCGTTGCGGGTCGCATTATCCATCGCGGTCATGCGACTGCCCTGCTCCGAGGCGGCATTCTCCAGCAGCGCGCGGAAGATCTGGATCGCGACGTTGCGCGGCAGCAGATCGTCGAGGATCGCTTCCTCGCTCGGCTCATATTCCACCGTTGCGTCGGACGCCTTGGCGCCCTTCACTTCCGGGATCGCGACCGGGATGATCTGCGCCCCCATCGGCTCCTGCACCAGCGCCGACTGGAAGCGCGCGTAGAACAGATGCGCGACGTCGAACTCGCCGGCCTTGAAGCGCGCGATCAGGTCGTCGGCAATGTCCTTGGCGGCGTCGAAGCTCGCGGTCTTCATGTCCGACAGGTCATGATCCGCGACGATCCCGGTCGGGTAGAAGCGCTTCATCACGCGCCCCTTCTTGCCGGCGATGTAGAAGCGCACGGTCTTGCCCGCGGCTTCCAGCTCCTCGGCCTTGCGGCGTGCGGCGCGGACGATGTTGGTGTTGAACGCCCCCGCCAGACCGCGCTCCGAGGTCGCGACGACCAGCAGATGCACCTGATCCTTGCCGGTGCCCGCCAGCAGCGGCGACGCACCGACGCCGACCGTACGCGCGAGGCTGGCGACGACGCCCTCCAGCCGCTCGGCATAGGGACGCCCCGCAACCGCCGCCTCCTGCGCACGGCGCAGCTTGGCAGCGGCGACCATCTTCATCGCCTTGGTGATCTTCTGCGTCGACTTCACCGAGCCGATGCGGATCTTGAGGGCCTTCAAACTTGCCATTTGGGTCCTTCTTCTCCCTCTCCCCGTCGGGGAGAGGGCCGGGGTGAGGGGCCGGTGCCTCGCAGAGAGCGTCGTCTCGCTGAGACACCGGCCTCTCACCCAACCCTCTCCCCAGCGGGGAGAGGGCTAAATGCCTTTACGCGAACGTCTTCGCGAACTGCCCGAGCGCTTCCTTCAGCTTGCCCTCGGTGTCCTTGCCCAGCTCGCGGCTGTCGCGGATCGCGGTCAGCACGTCCGCATGGTCGGCGCGCATGTAGCTGAGCATCGCCGCTTCGTAGCGGTTGACGTCCGCCACCGGCACCTTGTCGATGAAGCCGTTGGTGCCCGCATAGATCGAGACGGTCTGCTCCTCGAACGGCATCGGGCTGAACTGCGGCTGCTTCAGCAGCTCGGTCAGCCGCGCACCGCGGTTCAGCAGCTTCTGCGTCGAGGCGTCGAGGTCCGAGCCGAACTGCGCGAACGCCGCCATCTCGCGATACTGCGCCAGCTCGAGCTTGATCGAACCCGACACCTTCTTCATCGCCTTGGTCTGCGCGGCGCCACCGACGCGGCTGACCGACAGGCCGACGTTGATCGCCGGGCGGATGCCCGCGAAGAACAGGTCGGTTTCGAGGAAGATCTGGCCGTCGGTGATCGAGATCACGTTGGTCGGGATATAGGCCGACACGTCGCCCGCCTGCGTCTCGATGATCGGCAGCGCGGTCAGCGAGCCCGAGCCGTTCGCCTCGTTCATCTTCGCCGCACGCTCCAGCAGGCGCGAGTGGAGATAGAAGACGTCGCCCGGATAGGCTTCGCGGCCCGGCGGACGACGCAGCAGCAGCGACATCTGGCGATACGCGACGGCCTGCTTCGACAGGTCGTCGAACACGATGACCGCGTGCATCCCGTTGTCACGGAAATACTCGCCCATCGCGGTGCCGGTATAGGGCGCGAGGAACTGCAGCGGCGCAGGGTCCGACGCGGTCGCGGCAACGACGATGGAATATTCCATCGCGCCATTCTCTTCGAGCGTGCGGACGAGCTGTGCGACGGTCGAGCGCTTCTGGCCGACCGCGACATAGACGCAGTACAGCTTCTTCGATTCGTCGGTGCCGGCGTTCGCCTGCTTCTGGTTGATGAAGGTGTCGATCGCGATCGCCGACTTGCCGGTCTGGCGGTCGCCGATGATCAGCTCGCGCTGGCCACGGCCGACCGGCACCAGCGCGTCGATCGCCTTCAACCCGGTCTGCACCGGCTCATGCACCGACTTGCGCGGGATGATGCCCGGCGCCTTGACCTCGACGCGGCTGCGCTGGTCGCTGGCGATCGGGCCCTTGCCGTCGATCGGATTGCCGAGACCGTCGACCACGCGGCCGAGCAGCCCCTTGCCGACCGGCACGTCAACGATGGTGCCGGTGCGCTTGACGGTATCGCCTTCGCGAATCTCGGAATCCGATCCGAAGATCACGACGCCGACATTGTCGGCCTCAAGGTTCAGCGCCATGCCCTGCACGCCATTGGCGAACTCGACCATCTCGCCCGCCTGGACGTTGTCGAGGCCATAGATGCGCGCGATGCCGTCACCGACGCTCAACACCTGCCCGGTTTCCGAAACCTGCGCCTCGGTGCCGAAATTGGCGATCTGGTCCTTGATGACGCGGGAGATTTCTGCGGCGCGAATGTCCATCAACTCAGCCTTTCATCGCGCTGGCAAGCGCATTCAAACGGGTGCGGATCGACGAATCGATCATCTGGGAACCGATGCGGACGACCAGGCCGCCCAGGATCTGCGGATCGACCGACAGGTCGACCGTGACCTCGCGACCGACGCGGCGGCGAAGCTGCTGCTTCAGCTCGTCGACCTGCTCGGCGGTCAGCGGGTGCGCGCTGGTGACCTCGGCAGTGGTCTCGCCACGATGCCGCGCAGCCATTGCGCGGAACGCGCGGATGATCTTGGGCAACGCCGACAGCCGGCGGTTTTCCGCCAGCACGCCGAGGAAGCTGCGCGTCGTGGGGTCGAGCCCCAGTTCGTCGGCGACGGCGAGCACCGCCTTCACCGCCGCGCCACGCGCGATCACCGGCGAAGCCGCCAGCTCCGCGAAGTCACTCGATGCGGCCAGCGCATCGCGCACCGCCATCAGGCTTTGTTCGACGCGATCGACCGCACGGGCCTCCACCGCCACATCGAACAGCGCACTCGCGTACCGGCCGCCTAGGCCGGCCTGAATGCTGCTGCCCTGATTACCGCTGGAACTCTCCACGCGATTCACTTTCCTCGTCATGACCCAAGGGTGCCTACCCATGCGAACGGATGGCGCACACCGGGTGCGCCTCGCTTGGGTACGGCGCGCGTAGCAAAGGGGGAACCGCGATGCAACCGGAGTGAAACCTTTGCGATGTCAGCGCCGGGGCTTTGAACGCAAGCCGCGGGATGCGGCGCGCCCCGCTCTGACGTAGACAATAAGGCATGAGCGCGACGATCGACTCCGACACCGCATGGGACGCCTTCGCCCGGCGTGATCGCGCCTTCGACGGGCGCTTCGTGGTCGCGGTCCACAGCACGCATATCTATTGCAAGCCGAGCTGCGCCGCGCGCCGTCCGCGCCGCGAGAACGTCGCCTTCCTGCCCGACGCCGCGGCGGCGCGCGCCGCCGGTTACCGCGCGTGCCGCCGCTGCCTGCCCGATTCGGTCGCGCGCGATCGACAGGCGATGATCGCCGCCGCCGCGCTGCTCGGCGGAGACGCGCCGCCAGCGCTGGCCGTCTTGGCCGCGTCGGTCGGTTACGCCCCGCACCATTTCCACCGGCTCTTCCATCGGCTGACCGGCGTCACCCCGGCCGCCTTCGCGCGCACGATCCGGGCCGATCGTGTTCTGGCGGCGCTGCGCGGCACCGATGGGGTGACCGCCGCGGTCTATGCCGCGGGCTATGCGGCGCCCAGCCGCTTCTACGCCGATGCCGCCCGACTCGGGATGACGCCACAGGCGGCGGCGACGGGCGGCGCGGGAGAGACGATCTATTGGACGCTCGCTTCGGCCCCACCCGGGTCGCTGCTGATCGCCGCGACCGCGCGCGGCTGGTGCCGGTTCGCGTTCGACGAAGCGGAAGCCGGCCTTCGCGCCGCCTTTCCGGCCGCCACGCTGCTGGCCGGCGATCGCGCCTTCAGCGCGCGGGCCGGCGACCTCGTCGAGCGCGCGACATCGGTGGCGACCGACGCCGCGCTGCCGCGCGACCTGCGCCGCACCGCGTTCCGCACCCTGCTGCATGTCGATGCAACTTCAGTTGGTTAGCCAATTCGAAAGGCTTGCGCAGTAGCGATCGTCGTCGAGCCAATTCGAGGACGATCAGGGTCGATGAACGCGTTCGGACGCCGCAATGGCGGCATGGGTAGCGGCGGCAACAACGGCGGGGTGCGCGGCGGTTTCGGCGTCGCACGTCCGATGCACGTCCAGCCGGGCCAGGCCGCGCGCGACGATCAATCCGAAGAGATCGCCGCGCCGCTCGACGCACTCGCCGCGCTCGATCCGCTGACTCCGCAGAGTCAGGTCGATGCGATGCAGCGGCTGTCGGATCGTCAGAACGCCACCGGCGAGCAGGGCGCGAGCCGCATGGAAGGCTTCGAGGCGTCGATCCACAAGATCAAGGAGCAGGTGCTCCCGCGCCTGCTGGAGCGCGTCGATCCGGAGGCGGCCGCGACGCTGGGCAAGGACGAGCTGGCGGAGGAATTCCGCCCGATCATCGGCGAGGTGCTCGCCGAGCTGAAGCTGACGCTCAACCGCCGCGAACAATTCGCGCTCGAAAAGGTGCTGGTCGACGAACTGCTCGGTCTCGGGCCGCTCGAGGAATTGCTCGCCGATCCCGAGATCAGCGACATCATGGTCAACGGCCCCGACCAGACCTTCGTCGAGCGCAAGGGCAAGCTCGAGATGGCGCAGATCCAGTTCCGCGACGAAGAGCATCTGTTCCAGATCGCACAGCGCATCTGCAACTCGGTCGGCCGTCGCGTCGACCAGACCACGCCGCTCGCCGATGCGCGGCTCAAGGACGGCAGCCGCGTCAACGTCATCGTCCCGCCGCTCTCGCTGCGCGGCACCGCGATCTCGATCCGCAAATTCTCCGCCAAGCCGATCACGCTCGACATGATGGCCGGCTTCGGCAGCATGAGCACGAAGATGGCGACGGCGTTGAAGGTCGCGGGCGCCTCGCGATTCAATATCGTCATCTCGGGCGGCACCGGCTCGGGCAAGACGACGATGCTCAACGCTTTGTCGAAGATGATCGACCCCGGCGAACGCGTGCTGACGATCGAGGACGCCGCCGAGCTGCGCCTGCAACAGCCGCACTGGCTACCGCTCGAAACCAGACCCGCCAATCTCGAGGGGCAGGGCGAGATCAGCATCCGCGACCTCGTCAAGAACGCGCTGCGTATGCGTCCGGACCGCATCATCCTCGGCGAAATTCGTGGCAGCGAGTGTTTCGACATGCTCGCAGCGATGAACACCGGCCACGACGGTTCGATGTGCACGCTCCACTCCAACTCCCCGCGCGAGGCGCTGGCGCGTATGGAGAACATGGTGATGATGTCGGACATCAAGGTGCCCAAGGAAGCGATCAGCCGCCAGATCGCGGACAGCGTCGACATGATCATCCAGGTCAAGCGCCTCCGCGACGGCAGCCGCCGCGTCACCAACGTGACCGAGGTGATCGGGATGGAAGGCCCGGTGATCGTCACGCAGGAGCTGTTCAAGTTCGAATATCTCGACGAGAGCGCCGACGGAAAGATCATCGGCGAATATCGCTCGATGGGCCTGCGCCCCTACACGATCGACAAGGCCAAGCAGTTCGGCTTCGATCAGGCATATCTGGAGGCGTGCCTGTAAGAGCGCGTCGCTTCCGTCATTCCCGAGAGGACGACACCCCTGCTTCCCGTTCCCCGGCGAAGGCCGGGGCCCAGTTGGGAGACGCTCGTAACTATCTGAAAGCCCTACCCACCTGGACCCCGGCCTCCGCCGGGGAACGGTGTCAGAAAGTCATGGTCCCGCCCGTTCGCAGAGGTCTAGAAAGTACCGCGCAGAACTTTAGCCCCCGCGGGATGACGGGAACGCGCGCCAACACCCACCCCACCCGTGACACGCCCGCCCGATCCGCTACACCGTCCGCGTGCCGATCCTGTCGCTCCTGTCGCTGGCGCTCGCCGCCGCGCCGCTGCCCGAACCCCGCGCGGCGTGGGTCGGTCGGTCGACGCTCGCCGCCGATGCGGAAGGTCGCTGGATCCCGTTCGACCTGACCCCCGGCAACCAGATCCGCTTCACCATGGCGGTCGACGGGCGCCCCGTCACCGCGATCCTCGACACCGGCGTCAGCTATTCGGTCCTCGCGCGCCGCTTCGCCGAAGCCTACCGCCTCCCGGTCCGTGCCGAGGGTCGCGCGACCGTGATCGGCGGCAGCGTCGCGATCGGGCGGGTCGAGACGCGCGCGGTCGCGATCGGTGCCGTGACGCGGCGCGGCGGCAGCCTCGCCGTCGCCGATCTGCCCGCCGCCGCCACCGGCAGCGCGCTGGCGGTCGACCTGCTCGTCGGACGCGACCTCACCGCGCCCTATGCGCTCGACATCGACTATCAGGCGCGCCGCTTCCGCCTGCTGCGCAGCGGCAGCCGCCCGTTCGCCGGGGTCACCGCCCCCCTGTCGATCGCGCCGGACCGGATGGTCTATGTCAGCGCGATCGGCGCGGCGGGCGCGACGCTGACGCCGATGGTGGTCGACACCGGCGACGGCTCGGCGATCACGCTCGGCCCGGCCGCCTGGGCGACCGCCCGCGCCGCCGCCGGCCCGGTAACCACCACCGTCTCGTTCGGCCTCGCCGGCGCGGTGGTCAGCGACATGGCGATCGTGCCGGCGCTGCGGATCGGCGATGCGGTCGCGCGCGATGTCGAGGTGCGCGTCGAACCGGCCGGCGGCTTCTCCGACACGATCGGCGTCGCGGGCCGGATCGGATCGGGGTTCCTCCAGCGCTACCGCGTGCTGCTCGACCCGGCCGCCGGCCACATGCTGCTCGGCCCCACCCCGCAAACCGACGCGCCGACCTTGCGTTCGACCAGCGGGCTGCTGCTCGCGATGACCGGCGAGCGGCTGCGTGTCCTCCACGTCATGCGCGGCAGCCCCGCCGCGAGCAACGGCTGGCGGGAGGGCGACACGATCTGCGCGGTCGACGGCACACGGATCGACGCCGCTTACGCCCGCAACCAGCTGGCCGGCTGGCCCGCCGGCGCCGCGGGGCGCGTCGTCACGCTCGACGATTGCGCGGGCCGTCGCCGCACGCTGACCTTGCGGAAGTTCTATTGACCTCGATCAAATAGCAGCCGGTATCGACCTGCAGCCCCGATCGTTAGCGTCACGGAAAGAGCAAAGGGTCGCGATGCCGAGTTTCACCATCATCTTCGCCGGCCGCGAGTCGGAATGCACCACGATCGAGTGCGCGGATCTGTCCGCTGCTCGCAACCAGGCCATCCAGCAACTTGGCCGCTACCTCGCCGACCATCCCCATTACGCCGAGGAAGGACATTGGCGGGTGACGATCGAGGATGAGATGGGTCGTGCAGCCGCCGCGGTGATCGTCGCGACCGTCACGCCGCGCCACGGCCCCCTGCCCGGCTGAAGCAATGACGCACGGCCGGCGGCGTCAGCGCGACCGGCCACCCTCGTCGGCGCGTGGCTCGCTCATCCGCTGCTGGCCGCGTGCGCGCGCGGCGCTGCGCACCAGTTCCTCGCTCAGCCGCATCGCGGCCTCGGCGGTAAGGTTGTAGCTGGCCCCACACCGCGACAATACGGTGACCAGCCCGTCATCGGCGCTGACGTTCGGCGCCATCGTACAAATATCTGGCTTCATGCGTACACCTGTCGTGACGGGTGAAGGCTGCCGAACCGATCTGGTGACGCGAACCTGTGCCGGGGCGTAGGAAACCGTCGCGATATGGGCCTTCGATCCCGACAAAAACCCGGTGCGGCGGCAGTGGTTCCCGGTTCGCTTTCAAGCCTTTAGCAGGATCCAGCCCGCGATCGCCGCCACGATCACCGCGATCACCTGCACCAGGGTCCAGTCGACCCAGCCGACCGCGTCGGGCTCCGCGCGCCCGCGACGACGATGCTCGCGCCACCCGGCGAACACCGCAACGAAGAGCGCTGCGCCCACAACAACATACAGCAGGTCTTGCGCATCGCTCATCGCCGCGTCAGCCTCCGGCGCATCCAATCGCGGAGAGGTTTACGTCCATGCATCGTCTCGCTCCCGTCCTGTTGCTCGCGCTACCCGCCGTCGCGGTCGCCGCCCCACGCGCGCCCGCGCCGATCGCCGCCGCGGTCGCCGCGCCGACGCGCACCCCCGCCAATATCGCGCGCGATCGTTACCGCCACCCTGCCGAGACGCTCGCCTTCTTCGGGGTGAAGCCGACCGACACCGTCGTCGAGGTCTGGCCGGGTGGCGGCTGGTACACCGAGATCCTCGCGCCGCTCACCGCCGCCCGCGGACGCTATTATGCCGCGGGGCCGTGGGAGAAGGGGCTGAACGCGGTCCGCGCGCTCGAGGGCAAGGACGCTGCGACCTATGGCAAGGTCCAGCTCGCCGCACTGCCTGCGCAGGCCGGTCAGCCGACCGTGCCCGATGGCAGCGCCGATGTCGTGCTCACCTTCCGCAACGTCCACAACTGGCGGTTCGGCGGCGAGGATCAGGCGCGGCAGATGTTCGCGGCGATGTACCGTATGCTCAAGCCCGGCGGCACGCTCGGCGTCGTCGAGCACCGCCTTCCCGAAGCACGCGACTCCGCCGCCGAAGAGAAGAGCGGTTACATGAAGCCGAGCAGCGTGATCGGCTTCGCGACCGCCGCCGGGTTCAAGCTGGCGGGCAAGTCGGAGGTCAACGCCAACCCGAAGGACACCGCCGACTGGTCCGGCGGCGTCTGGACGCTCCCCAGCTACGCGCTCAAGGACGTCGACCGCGCCAAATACGCCGCGATCGGCGAAAGCGACCGCATGACGCTCAAATTCGTCAAGCCACGCTGATCTCGACGCCAAGGATTTGATCGTCGGCCCCGCTTCTTGCCGACAGAAGTGAGAAGCGGGTGCCGGAAATATGTCAGGGTCGAAGTGCGACCCACCTGAAGCTTAAGTTGTGATCCATCAAAGCTGAGGTCGTACCCCGGCGAAGGCCGGGACCCAGTTGGGAGACGCTGCTGATACGCGTCGCGTTTCATCATTCTGGCCATCGCAACTGGACCCCGGCCTTCGCCGGGGAACGACAGGGATGGTTCAAACCGGATCGACCAAATCTTCGCAAGCCCGTCCATGCCGAGCCTGCCTCTATGGACGCGCCTCACCCACACCACTCGCGCTGAGCCTGCCAAAACGGGCGCGCCGCACCCACACCGTTCGTGCTGAGCTTGTCGAAGCACGTGCCTCGCGCCCCGCCCTCAAACAAACTCAGAGCAACGGCGGTCGCGTAAAACCCCCGCTCAATCCCCCAGCTTGTCGACCTTGTCCCGCAATTGCGCCAGCTCCGCCTTGAGCGCCGCAATCTCGCCGTCCTTGCCGCCCGCCGCCACCGGGGCCGCCGCCACCGGCGGCTTGAACGCCTGCGCCGCGGCCTCGAACATTTCGAGGTTGCGCTTTGCGATCTCCGCGAAGGGCGATCCCGCGAACGCACCCTCGACCGCGTTCTTGAACTGTGCCTGGTTGCGGCGGAAGCTGTCCATCGACGCGTCCAGATAGTCCGGCACCATCGCCTGCATCGAATCGCCGTACAGCGCGATCAACTGACGCAGGAAATTGACCGGCAGCATCGTCTGCCCGCGGCTCTCGGCCTCCATGATGATCTGCGTGAGGACGTTATGCGTGATGTCCTCGTCGGTCTTGGCATCCACGACCTTGAATTCACGACCCTCGCGCGTCATCGCCGCGAGATGTTCCAGTGTGATGTAGGAGGAGCTTTCGGTATTGTAGAGCCGACGATTGGCGTATTTCTTGATGACGACCACGCCGTCGGTACCATGCTGCTTCTTCATCCCGCGAGATCCCCGTGACCGAACCCGTTCGTGGTATTGCACAAAATGTGGCGCTGCAACACGCTGGATATGGCCCACGGCCGCTGCCGCTGTTCCTGGACATGCTGCGCCGCGAAACTGCAACATCGCCGCAACGCGCCGCCGCCGCGCTCGCCGGATTGCGCCGCTTTCAGGAAGCTCCGCGCAAACGGCGGCGGATGCGACCGATCCGCTACCGCAGCGGCGCTGCCCGACTGCGCGACGGCGCACGGGGCAGCGACGGCGTGCCCGTGGTGCTGGTGCCCTCGCTCATTAACCCGCACTGGGTGCTCGACCTCGCGCCCGGTCGCTCGCTCGTCGTGCATCTCGCCGCTGCGGGCTTCCACCCGTGGCTGGTCGATTGGGGTACGCCGCGCGCACAGGACGCCGGGCTCGATCTTGCCGGCCATGTGACGCGTCGCCTGCTGCCGTTGCTCGGGCGGCTCGACCGACCGGCGCTGCTGGTCGGCTATTGCCTCGGCGGCACGCTCGCGCTCGCCGCCGCTGCCGCTGCTGCGCCGGGCCGCGTCGCCGGTGTCGCCACCATTGCCGCACCATGGCGGTTCGCAGGCTATGGCGACGAAGCCCGCGCCGCGCTTGCCGCGCTCTGGGCACAGGTCGCGCCCGGGGCGCAGGCGCTGGGCGTGCTGCCGATGGAGGTGCTCCAGACCGCCTTCTGGCAGCTCGACCCGACGCGGACGATCGCCAAATATGCCGCCTTTGCGACAATGCCCCCGGAACGCACCGCCGACTTCATCCAGTTGGAGGATTGGGCGAACGGCGGCGCGCCGCTGACCTATGCCGCAGGGGCTGATCTGTTCGAAACTCTGCTCGCCGAAGACCGACCGGGGCGCGGCGATTGGCGGGTCGGCGGTCGACCGGTCGACCCTGGCGCATTACCTTGCCCCGCCACCGAGTTCGTCTCGCTCACCGATCGCATCACTCCCGCGGCCACCGCGATCGGGCTCACCTCGCGCCACGACCTCGCCGCCGGGCATGTCGGGATGATGGTCGGCGGCCGCGCGCGCGCGCTGCTCTACGATCCGCTGACCGAGTGGCTGCGCAGTATCGCGTGATCGGAGCCCGTCGCCCCGGATCGTGTCCCGGACGACGAGCGTGGCGAACGATCTACGACCACACCCGCTCGAACCGATCCGCCAACCCGGTCAGCAACTCATACTGGCTGACCCCGCTCGCCGCAGCGACATGGACCAGATCGTCGTCGAACCGCACCCAATCGCCTTCGCGCACCGCTGCCGCGCTGGCATCCAGCGCCACCAGGTCCATCGACACCAGCCCGATCACCGGCAGCGGCACATCACCCGCGAACGCGCACCCCCGGCTCGATAGCGCGCGGCGATAGCCATCGGCGTAACCTAGGTTGACCACCGCCACCGGCACGTCGCGCTCCGCCCGCCACGTCGCATTATAGCCGACCGTCTCGCCCGCACGCACCGTGCGGCATTGCAGCACCTCCGCCGCGATCGTTGCCACCGGACAGATCGCCCCCGCCAGCCCCGCGACCGGCACGCCGCCGTACAGCGCCAGCCCCGGCCGCGTCAGGTCGAAGTGATAAGGCGCACCCAGCGCGATCCCCGCCGAATTGGCGAGGCTCATCCGCTGCGCACCGGTCCGCCCCGCCAGCGCCGCGAACCGCGCACGTTGCGTTTGGTTGAGCGGATGGCCCGGTTCGTCGGCGCAGGCGAGATGGCTCATCAGCGTGTCGATCACCAGCCCGTCGAGCAGCCCGCCCGCGACCTCGGCCTCCGCCACGCCCAGCCGGTTCATGCCCGTGTCGACCATCACGTCGCACGGCTGCCCCGGCGCGACCAGCCGCCAGCGCGCGATCTGCGCGGCGGTGCTCAGCACCGGGCGGACACCGGGCAGCGCGGGCAACGGCAGGTCCGCCTCGCGCAGCCCGTGGAGCACCGCGATCGTCGCCTCGCGCCCGACGATCAGATCGGCGATCGCCGCCGCCTCGGCCCAGCTCGCGACGAACAGGTCGCGGCATCCGGCGTCGAGCAGCCGCACCACCACCTCGCGCGCGCCAAGCCCATAGCCATCGGCCTTCACCGCCGCCCCGCACGCCGCCGCCCCGCTCAGCCGCGCCAGCGCACGCCAATTGGCGACCAGTGCGTCGGAGGAGAGATAGAGGCGATGGGGACGGTGCGACATGCCCGCCCGGTTAGCGCCTGCCCGCGCCGCGCGCCACTGGTGAGCGGCTTACATGCCTGTGGATAAGTTGGTGGATAGCTGGTTGGCAGGCGGTGGACGAGCGGTTGGCGGTCGGTGGACGATCCGTAGACAAGCTGTGGATTGATCGTTCGCAAGCTGTGGATAGATTGTGGATGACGGGCACGGCGGCGCACCCCGCCGCAGGGGAGCGCCCGACTAAGCCTCCACTAGCCGTCACCCCGGCGAAGGCCGGGGCCCAGTGGGGAAAGCCGAAGAAACGACGCGCAGCGCGCATCATCAACGTCCCCCAGCTGGACCCCGGCCTTCGCCGGGGTGACAATAGGATCAGGTTCGATCCGGGCGGATCAAACGCTGGAAAAGATGTAGGACTTCAGGCCGAGGCTATCCGCCGATCGCCATGGCCCCGGCCGCCGCGAACCCGGCGATCGCCAATATCCCCAGCACCCGCGCCAGCGATTCCTTGCGGTAATCCGACAGCCGCGTCTCGTTGAGCCAGTACAGCCCCTCCGGCGTCTTCTCGATCGCGCCGAACGCCACCATCCGCTCGAACACGCGCCGATCGAGCCGCGACGTCGGCGTCGGGAACTTGGTCGCGGTCTCCTTCGAGGTCGCGCCTGCCGAGGTGAAATGCCAGGTGACGCGGTTGCGCGCCTTGGCGATCAGCGCCGCCATGATCGTGCCGGACATGCGAACTCCTTCTTACTTCTTGCGATTTTGATGACGCAGGTTGCCGGGTCGCCCGCGCCGCTTGAGCACGCGCGGCGGCTTGACGCCCTTCGCCGGCGCGCGCTCGCGCGACGCACCGCCATAGCGTCCCTCGGGCAGCTCGAAGCGCAGCGCCCCCGACACCGGATTGGCCTCGGCGAGCCGCAGCTCCAGCCTTTGCCCCTGCGCATATTCCTCGCCGCTCTGCTCGCCGACCAGCCGCCGCGCCGCCTCGTCGAAGCGGAAATATTCGCCGCCCAGATCGCGCACCGGCATCAATCCGTCGCCGCCGATCCCGTAGACCGTCGCGAAGAAGCCGAAATTGGTGACACCGGTGATCCGCACCCCGACCAATTCGCCGATCCGCTCGGACAGGAAGGCGGCGACGTAGCGGTCGATCGTCTCGCGTTCCGCCTCCATCGCGCGGCGCTCCAGCTTGCTGATCGTCGTGCCCGCCAGCTCGAACTCCTCGTCGCCGTTCAGCCCGCCCGGCCCCAGCGCATAAGCCGACACCAACGCGCGATGCACCATCAGGTCGGCATAACGGCGGATCGGCGAAGTGAAGTGCGCATAACTGCCCAGCGACAGCCCGAAGTGCCCGTGATTGGCCGGCGCGTAATAAGCCTGCGTCTGCGACCGGAGGATCTGCTCCATGATCTCCGGCCGGAACGGCACGTCGCCGATCCGCTCCAGGATGCGGTTGAAGGTTGCCGGCTTGACGACCTGCCCCAACGCGAACGGCACCTCGAACGTCTCGAGATAGTCCTTCAACGCCACCAGCTTCTCGCGCGCGGGCGCTTCGTGGACGCGGTACATGACCGGCGCCTTCTTCGCCTCCAGCGCCTTGGCCGCGGCGACATTGGCGGCGATCATGAAGTCCTCGATCAACCGGTGCGCGTCGAGCCGCTCGCGTGGGCTCACCGACATGATCCGCCCCTTCTCGTCGAGCACCACGCGCCGCTCGGGCAGATCGAGGTCGAGCGGCTCGCGCTTGTCACGCGCCTCCGCCAGCGCGCGCCAACAGTCCCAGAGGTTGGTGAGCGCCGGCAACAGCCCTTCCCCAACCCCTCCCCGGAGAGGCGGGAGATAGATGCATCAATCAGCGCCTGCGCATCCTCATACGCCACATTCGCCACCACCCGCACCACCGCGCGCGTAAACCGCCAGCTCTTGAGCGCCCCCGCCTTCGTCACCTGCAAATGGCACGCCAGCGCCGCGCGATCCTCGCCCGCCTTCAGCGAGCAGACATCCGCCGACAGTACCTCGGGCAGCATCGGCACGACGCGATCGGGGAAATAGACCGAATTGCCGCGCGCCCGCGCCTCGCGATCGATCGCGCTGCCCGGCCGCACGTAGAAGCTGACATCCGCGATCGCGACGATCGCCTTCCACCCGCCGGCATTGGCGGGATCGTCGTCGGGCGTCGCCCAGACCGCATCGTCATGGTCGCGCGCATCGGCAGGGTCGATCGCGACGATCGGCAGCGCGGTCAGGTCCTCGCGATCGTCCCCCAGCGGCTGCCGCGCCGCGCGCTCGGCGGCGTCCAGCGCTTCCTGCGTGAACGTGTCGGGGATGTTATGCTTGTGGATCGCGATCAGCGAGAAGCTGCGCGGTGCGAACGGATCGCCGAGCCGCTGCACCACCTTCGCCATCACGCGCGGCGGCCGCCCCGCGATCTCGGCGCTGACCAGATCGCCCGCCTCCGCCCCGCCGGCGTCGGACACCGGATATTCGCGGCGCTCCTTCTTCTCGACGCCCTGCAACCACAAGCGATCGCCCTCGCGACGCAGCACACCGATGACCTGTTCGGAGGCGGGCGCGAGCACCTTCATCGGATGCGCGGTCCAGCCACCGCCGCTTTCCTCGGTGCGCGCGAGGATCCGCTCGCCGACCCCCAACGCCCCATGCTTACGGTCGCGCACGCGGATGCGCGGGATCGGCACGTCGGCCTCCCACCGCTCGGGCACGCCCCAGACGTTGCCGCCCTGATCGACGTCGACGATCCGCAGCACCGTCACCTTCGGCAACCCGCCCATCTTGTGGAACGCGCGACCCGGGGCGGAGTCGATCAGCCCCTCGTCGCCCATGTCCTTGAGCAATGCCTTGAGCGCGATCTTCTGTTGCGCGGAGAGCCCGAAGGCCCGCGCGATCTCGCGCTTGCCTGCAGGCGTCGCGGAGGAAGTGATGAAATCGAGGATCTGCTCGCGCGTCGGCAGGCCGGGGCTGGGTTTCTTTGGCACGCACGGGAGATAGGGCGTGCGGGCTGCGAAAGCCATCTTTCCCGGACGTGCCCCGGGGGCTGCTTCTTCGCTGCACCTCGGCTGAAAGCCAGGCCGGCACGCCGTAGGATGAGCCCGCCCTGCCCCATCGTCATCCCCGCGCAGGCGGGGATCCAGAACCTCTGACCTGGCGGCTCTTACGAAGACCTGCGCGTCTGGATTCCCGCCTCCGCGGGAATGACGCAAGGGCGCGGGGATGGCGGAAAAGACCTACCGCCCCGCCGCGCTCATCTCGCTGATCGGATACACCGGCTGCGCCGACATCGTCCGCACCAGCGTCTCGAAGCGATCGCCCTCCACCCGGATCTCGTTGAACGCGGGCGGCGAGTTGCGCGTCCGCTTCGACAGCGTCCCCGCGCCGATCAACCGCAGCCGCCAGCCATTGCGCTCATACGGCATGTCGAACGGATCGTGGACATGCCCCGACAGCACCGCATGAACGCCGGCATCCGCCAGCGCCGCCAGCGCGACATCGCCGCGCTTCGTCTTCGCCGTCCCCTGGCTGCCGCCATCGATCAACGGATGGTGCCCGGCGACGAAGATCAGATTGCCGCGCGGCGCCGCCTCGACCAGCGCCATCGTCCGCCGCAGCGACCCCGTGCTCACCCGCCCCTTCGACCAGTTCCAGCGCCATTGCGCACGCGCGGTGGTCTTCAGCGGGACGATCGTGATCCCGTGGATTTCCAGCGGCCGCTCGATCATCTTCTCGACCGCGGCGTAGCGCGAATAGGGTGCGAACAGCCGGCGCAACGGATCCCAATAATAAGGGATGTCGTGGTTGCCGACCTCCAGCGTCACCGGCACGCCCAGGCTCTTCAGCCAAGCGCCGCCCTCGTCGAACTCGCGCTTGGTCGCGCGCATCGTCAGGTCGCCGGTCATGATGACCGCATCGGGCTTTTCTTCCGCCACCACATCGCGGAACCACGCGACCGCGACGGGGTCCTCCGCGCCGAAATGAACGTCGCTGACGTGGAAAAGCCGGGTCATCCCTGTCCTTTTATCGGTTATCCCACCGGCGAACGCGCGACGCGCCGATCGGCTGCGTCAGCCCCCAAACGAGCGGCCGCCGCCCCAGCCGCCGCTTGATCGCGCCGAGACGCGCCCACCGAACCCGCCGCGCGACACCACCGAGCTGCGCGTCTGGATGCGCTGCGTGGTGATCGGCGCGGTGACCGCGCGCGATCCGACCTGATAATTATACCCGCGTCCGCCATAGCCGCCGCCGTACAGCCACGCGCCCGACGGCGTGTACCAGCTGCCGTCGCGCCGGTTCTGGTACAGGCCGTTGTAGCGATAGCCGGACCCGTTCAGCAGCCGCCCGATCATGAACCCGGTCAACAGCGGCACGAAGAAGCTCTGCCCGCCCTCGTTGCGTGCCAGGCATTGCCCGGACCCGAACTGATCCTCGCACAGGCTCTTCTCGTCGAAGCGCGGCGCGGCCTTGCCGTCGGTGTTCGCGGCTTCCTTGGCGGCATTCTCGCACGTCACCTTGGCGAACGCGCCGCTCGCGACGCATTCGTCGACGGTCTTGAACGCCGACACCTCGGTGGGCGGGCCGAACTGCTGCTGGTCGGGGGTGCCGTCGCACCCGGACAGCATCGCCAGCGCCCCGGCGGCGGTCAGCCCGGCGGCGGCGGAGCGCTTGCGGCGGGTCGGAAGGGAATCGGTCATCGCGTCGACCTCAATAGCTCATGCAGGCGGCGTTGAGCAGCCCGACCGCGATCGACGTCGCCGCCATATACACCGCGCTCGCGACATTGCCGGTTTCGATCCGCGCCACCAGATCGCGGATCACGATACGCCGCACCACCAGCGACGCCACCACCTGGATCACGCCGGCCAGCACGCCCCATGCCACGAATTCCAACGGGTTGGCGGTCACCTCCAGCGCAGAGGCCAGCGGCAGCGCGAAGCCGACGATCGCCCCGCCGAAGGTAATCGCGGCGGCCATATTCCCCTCCGCGACCAGCCGCCGTTCGTCATAGGGCGTCGAGACCTGATACAGCCACTTGAAGATCGCGAGGAACAGGCACGCGATCGCAAAAGCGATCAGGAAATGCCCGGCCCCGAACAGAAATGCCGTCGTATCGAACATGCGTGCTCCCCTTTTCTATTCGATCGGCGGTCCTTCTCCCCGTCATCCCGGACTTGATCCGGGATGACGGCGAAGAGGTCGTCCGTCACCGAGCCCTGAATGTCGACCAAGTCTAGAGCATGAGCGCGCCCCCGAAACCGTCATTGCGAGCGTAGCGAAGCAATCCAGGGCGCCCTTGTCCGACACTGGATTGCTTCGCTCCGCTCGCAATGACGGCTGACTCCAGCCCCATCCCCTTGCCAGCCACCAAACCGTCAAACCAACAAGCGGCAAACCCGAGCCCCCGCCCCGTTCGTGCTGAGCCTGTCGAAGCACGTGCGTCACCCACAACGCCCGAAGCACGCCCTGCAACACCACCACCCGCTACGCACTGAACTCCGCCGGCGACAACGGCAGCCCGATCATGATGTCGTGCGTCGTATCGCCCCCTCCGGCCGCGCCGACAGCGCAAGCAGCAGCTCCTGCCCTTCCGGCGCCAGATCGCGGACATAGAGCATACATTGCTGGCGGATCTGCTTCACCGGGTCGCCGTCGCGTTCGTAATAGAGCGCTTCCCACAATTGCACCGGCGGCTGGACGCGCTCGTCGCCATCGTACCAGAAACGGCGGAAGGGTGGCAGCCCGGCCTCGTTCCACACCGGCTGGCTCAGCCGGTCGCGGAACGCCGCATCGTCCCACCCGCCGGTCGCATAGGTCGAGGACCATGGCCGGAACAGCGTGAAGTCATCGGCGTCCAAGCCGTCCGGCTGCTGGCTGACCGCCTGCAGCATCAACTCGTCGTCGGTGTAGAAACGGTGGACATAGCCCCCGCCGTCGTCGAGCTTGATGATCCCCTGCGCGGTGATCTCCAGCGTGTCGCGGTCGAGCGTGAAGGTGCCGCCCGCCAGCCGCCGCCACGCCAGCGCGTCGAGCCGCACCATCCGGCCGATCGTCACGTCGCGCACCACCGCCACCGCGCTGCGCGCGTCGTCGCGTCCGCCGCCGAACAGGCTGCCGAAGATCATGTCGCGCGCATTCCCGTAAGCCCATTCACCTTGCCAAAGGCTGCGGGCTTATGCTTGGAGTGTCAAGCATACCGAGAGGACGAAGAGCGTGGACGATACGGCACGGGTATGGACGATCGGGCGACTGGCCGAGGCGCTGGGCGCCGGCGACCATGCCGCGGAACTGAGCGTCGAGCGCGTCGGCGACGTGCTGCGCGTCACGATGCACGACCACGGCGACCTTGCGGTGTTCCTGAGCGTCGCAGGCGAACAGATCGTCGTCTCCAGCCTGTTGTGGCCGGTCGACGAGATGGACGACGACGCCGCCTTCAACCACTTCCTGCTCAAGGCGCAGAAGCTGGTGCCCTTGTCCAATTTCGCGATCACCGAGGTCGACGGGCGTGAATATTACGAGCTGATCGGCGAGCTTTCGATCGAGTCGACGCTGCGCACGATCCTGATCGAACTGCGCGTGCTGGCGCACAACGCGCTGGATGCCGCGGCCGATCTGCGCCACGCCTTCGCCGCTGCCTGAGGAATACTGACCGATGTCGATGTGGAAGCAATTCGTCACGCTGATCCGCGGCTCCGCGCATGAGGCTGGCCAGTCGGTGGTCGACGCGCGCGCGCTGACGATCCTCGACCAGCAGCTCCGCGATGCCGGGACCGCGCAGGCCAAGGCGCGCGACGATCTCGCGACCGTCACCGCCAAGCGCCGGCTGATCGAAAAGGATATCGAGCAGCTCTCGGCACAGCGCGACAAGTACGAAGCCTCCGCCCGCGCCGCGATGGGGCGTGGCGACATGGACCTCGCCCGCGAGGTTGCCGAGCGGCTCGCGCAGATCGAGCGTGAGCTGAACGCCAAGACGCCGCAGGTCGCCGACATGCGTGGCGCCGAGGACCGGATGCGCGGGATCATCAAGCAGGGCGACGGCAAGATCGAGGCGCTGCGCCGCGAGGTCGACGTCGTCCGCGCCAACGAGAGCGTCCAGCAGGCGCAGGCGCAGATCGCCAGCAACACGCACGGCGCACAGTCGCAGCTCGGCTCCGCCGCCGACAGTCTCGCGCGGCTCAAGGAGCGGCAGGCGGTGCGCGAGGAGAAGTTCCGCGCCTCGGCCGAGCTGGAGGACATGCGCACCGGCGCCGACCTCGACGCCAAGCTGGAGCGCGCGGGATTGTTGCCGGGCGCGTCGAGCGCCGACGACATCCTCGCCCGCCTGTCCGCCCCGCGCGATGGCGGCGAGGCACGGCGCGAGGTCGGGCGGCTCGACGACAAGTCCGGCGGCTGACACCCGGTGGAGCGGACCGTCATCGGTGAGCGTGCCGGGTGGGAGGAGACCGCCCGCGCGATGGGTTTCACCTTCCATCACATGGATGGTCAGCGTTACTGGGACGAACGCGCTTATTACCGCTTCTCGCTCGACGAAATCGAGGCCGGCATCGAGACGCCGAGCGCAGAGCTGCACTATTTTTGCCTCGATCTTGTCACCGAGGTGGTCGGAAGCGACACGCTGATGCACCGGCTCGCGATCCCGGACGCGATGCGCGACGTGGTCGCCGCGTCGTGGAAGGCGAACGCGCCCTCGCTCTATGGTCGCTTCGACTTCGCCTATGACGGCACTGGTCCGGCCAAGCTGCTGGAATATAACGCCGACACCCCGACGAGCATCTACGAGACCGCGCTGTTCCAGTGGCAGTGGCTCGAAGACCGCATCGCCGACGGCACCCTCCCCCGGACGCCGACCAATACAATCGCCTCCACGACGCGCTGGTCGCCCGCTTCGACGCGCTGCTAACCCCTGGAAGTACCTTGCATTTCGCGAGCGTCGCCGATCATGAGGAAGACCGGCAGACGGTCCGCTACCTCGAGGATACCGCGCGTCAGGCAGGGCTCGACCCGGCGTTCGTCGCGATCGACCGGATCGGCGTCGACGAGGACGGCCAGTTCGTCGACGAGGAAAGCGTTCTGATCGCTGCGCTTTTCAAGCTGTACCCTTGGGAGGACATGCTGCGTGAGCCTTATGCCGCGCACCTGCCCGCGACCAAGACGATGTTCCTCGAACCGGCATGGAAGGCGATCCTCTCGAACAAAGGGATGCTCCCGCTGCTCTGGGAACGCCACCGCGGCCACCCCAATTTGCTCCCCGCCGCCTTCGCCGACGATGCCGTCGGCGCGGCGGCGATCGGCGAGCGCTTCGTCCGCAAACCCCTGTTTTCACGCGAAGGCTGGGACATCGAACTCCACGACGGCAGCGCGGAGGATCGCGGTCCGGAAGGCGGCTACGGCGAGGAAGGTCACATCGTCCAGGCGCTCAGCCCGCTGCCGGTCTTCGACGGGCAACATGCGGTGATCGGCTCGTGGATCGTCGGCGACGAGCCGGTCGCGATGTCGATCCGCGAGGACGACGGCCCGATCACCCGCGACCTCGCCCGCTTCGTCCCGCACGCGATCGTCGGCTAAGACCGCCCGTTAGGCGTCACCCCGGCGAAGACCGGGGCCCAGCCGGGAAGGCCGTTGTTACAATGCGCTGGGCGTCGTCACCTACCTTCCGCAGGTAAGGTGACGCCCAAAACCTACATCGCCGCCACCCCACGACTGTCGCTGACCTCCAGCCAATATCCATCCGGATCCTGCGTGTAGATCTGTCGCACGCCATCGAACCGCGTCTGCATCGTCCGCGACTTGCCCGCCAGATCGGTCCACGGCCGCTTGTGCGCGTCGAGCCACACGGTTACGCTCGCCAGATCGTCAACGTGGATCGCGACGTGCTCGTTGATATTCGAAGGCTTGGGCGCGGTCCGGCCGTCGAGGATGTGCATCGCGAAGCCGTTTCCGAGATCGATCCAGCGCCGGTTGGGCAGCGGCTGCTTGATGAGCTGCAGCCCGAACGCCTCGTGGTAGAAGGTCGCGCTGCGATCGATGTCCGACGCCTGGATCGCGACATGCTCACCCTGCGCGGCGGCAGCGAGAACAAACAGGGCAGATAACAACGACATCGGTAACGCGCTCCGGCAGAAATCAGGTCAGCCACGCTACCGCATTTCGCGCCGTACGCCAGCGCGACGTTGGTCTGTCCTACACGCTCCAGCATCCGGCATGACGACCGCATGATGCCGCCGTTCGTCCGTCGCCGTTACCCCGCCAGCGTCTCAACATTCGCAACATTCACGCCGCCGCGCGCAACGGCTCCGGCGTCGCCGCGCCCGTGTCGTTCACCGCGACGCTGCCCGTCCGCTCCAGCTTGCCCCAGCCGACCTTCGGTCCGGTCGCAGCGACGTACAGCGCGCGAAGCACCACCGCGTAAAGCAGCTGCCGGTACCCAAACCGCTGCAACAACAAGCAGATGCCGGGGAAACGCGCCTCGCGACCGTCGAGCCGGTAGGCGATCCATCCACACGCCAGATCGACCGCCGCGAACGCCGCCCAGAATGCGACCACGGTCAGCGCGTCGCCGCCCGCCGCATCCCAACCGCGATCATAGACCCGCCACGCCGTACCACCGACTCCGAGCAGCAGCGCGAAGTCGATCAACGGCGCAGCAAGCGTGAACAGCAACTGGAAAACCAGCGCCTGCGGCAAGCCGATCCGTCCGAGCCCCCGCTTCGGCCGAGCACGCCGCGATGCTTCCACAGGCATTGCAACGTCCCGAACGCCCAGCGAAATCGCTGCTTGAACAACGCGCGTATCGTCTCCGGCGCCTCGGTCCAGGCGATCGCGTCATTGTCGCACGCCACGCGCCATCCGGCGCGCTGCACCGCGATCGTCAGATCCTGGTCCTCGGCGAGCGTGTCTTCGGGATATCCGCCGACCGCATCGAGCGCGGTGCGCCGCCATGCGCCGACCGCGCCCGGCACCACCGTCACCGCGCCGAGCGACAGCAGCGCACGACGCTCGAGGTTCTGCGCGGTGACATATTCCAGCGCCTGCCAGCGCGTGATGACGTTGATGCGATTGCCGACCTTGGCATTTCCCGCCACCGCACCGATGCGCGGATCGGCGAACCAGCGCGTCAGCTTCGCGATCGTATCGGCCTCGAACTGTGTATCGGCGTCGAGCGCGATCACCACGTCACCGCGCGCGGTGGCCAGCGCGGTGTTGAGCGCGCGCGCCTTGCCGCCGTTCTCCAGCGTCAGTAGCCGGACGCGCGGGTCGATCCCGAACGCCGCCTGCACCACGTCGCTGGTGCCGTCGGTGGAACCGTCGTCCATCACGATCACCTCGACACGCGGTCCGATGCTGGCGAGGATGCGACGCACCGACGCCTCGATCACGCGCGCCTCGTTGAAGGCAGGGATCAGCACCGAGACAAAGGTCGGCACCAGATGCGGCGCGCCCGTCGGCACCGTCTCCCGACGACGCGGCCACAGCGCCAGCCCGGTCAGCGCCACCGCGCGCGCCATGCCGATCGCGATCACCACAGCGAACAGCACCGCCCCGGCGTCGCGCAGCCACGCCAGTCCGTCGAACAGCCCGCGCGTCCCTGCCGCGTCGATCGCCGCATGACCGCGCAGCGCTGGCATGACCGAAGCAGGCGAGAGCCGCGCCAGCGTCGAGACGGCAACGAAGTCATAGCCGCGCGCGCGCAGGCCGCGAATGATGAGCGGCAGCGCCTTGATCGTCTCGGTCCGGTTTCCACCCGAATCGTGGAGCAGCACGATCTGCGCGGGGCGCTCGTCAGTCCCCGCAATGATTTGAGCGATCACGCGCTGCGCGATGACCTCGGCCTTCGGCCCCTGCCAGTCGAGCGGATCGACGTTGAGGCCCACCGTCAGATACCCCAGCCGTGCCGCGACGCGTGTCGCATGCAGTTCGTCGCGGCGATCCGGATCGGCGTCACCGAGAAACGGCGGGCGGAACAGCGTCATCGCGCGGCCGGTATAGGCCTCGACGATCCGCGCGGTCGCCTTCAACTCCAGCGCAATCGCCGCCTCGGAGCGGCGCGACAGATCGGCGTGCGACGTCGAGTGATTGCCGAGCTCGCCGCCCTGCGCGACGATCCGGCGCAGCAACGCACCCTGTCCCAACGCATTGGCGCCGGTGACGAAAAAGGTGGCGGGCACGTGTTGGCGTGCCAGCACGTCGAGGATCAACGGCGTCCATGCCGGGTCCGGTCCGTCATCGAAGGTCAGCGCGACCTGCCGTCGATGCGCGCCGGTGCGCTCGACGGTATCGGGCTGGGGCATCTGCACGAAGCGCGCGGCGCGGATCAGACCGTCGCGCCACGTCACCTCACGCGCACCCGGTGTCGCCTCCGCAGTCATGCGCATGATCTCGCCTTGTCCATGCACCGCGACCCCCGTCGGCGCAGGCAAGCGGCGAAGGTCCGGCGGCGTGCTGTCCGACAATGCCCGCCACACTGACGGATCTTCGCTGCCCAGCCGCCACAGCGCCACCCCGGCCGCGCCGGTACGCCGCACCGCCGCCATCTGATTGGCGGCGCTGAGCGCATCGAGCATCCACACCTCGTGATGCTTGCCCTGCATGTCATAGGCGAAGTGGCTGTTGCCGCTCGCCGCGTCGAACTGCGGCGTCACGCCTGCTTGCGCCGCCAACGCCAGTGCGTCGAAGATTGCGAGCGGGACGGTCGTGCGCCCCTGCCAATCATAGGCATAGCTGCCGATCGCGACGATCGCCTTGTCCGTACCGGCTTGCGCCACCGCCTGCGCGACGACGCGCGCGAACCACGGCTGCGACGCGATCGGCCCCGCCGCGCCGCCCATCCAATGCTCGTCATAGGCCATCAACACCAGCTGATCGGCGACAGCGGCATAAGCGCGCAAGTCCCAGTCCGGATCGGCCACCGGCGTGGCGAGCGCCACCATCCAGCCGCGCGGTGCGAAGCGCGCACGAAGCTCGCCGAGGAAAGTGCGATAGTTACGATGCGCGCTCACGGGCAGGCTCTCGAAATCGAGCATCACGCCCGCGCCGCTCTCGCGCGCCACCAAGGCGACGATCTGCTCCACGAGCCGCGTCCGCGCAGCACGGTCGGTGAGCAATGCGGCGGTTCCTGCACCGTCCCAGCTCCCGTCCGCCGCCGCATTCTGCACCATCGGCAACACACGAGGACGATGCGTGGCACGCGCAAGTACCTGCCGCATGTACGGATCAGCCTCGGCGACGAAGCGATGGTCCGCGCCGGTAACGGTCGCGAGTCCGGGGACCAGCCACTCGAGATCGTCGACATGCGTCGCCAGCGACTGCCGCGACGGCGTGTCCCAGGGCATGTAGAAGCCCATCGTCCCGCCGCTCAGCGCCGCGCCGCTGCGCGCGGGCAGCCAGGCGCCACGCGCTTCATCGCTCACTGGCGCGGCGACCGCGGCCTGGGGCGCGTCGGGCATTGCGAAGCGCGGCGCGACGGTCGCGACCGGGCGCAACACGGCCGCGATCAGCAACGCCGCAAGCAGCAACGGCACGCATACGGCAACGCCCAGCGCCACACGCACCCGCCGGGCGCGCCGCCCGCTGGCATCGTAGAATATCGCCACGCCTGTGCCCGTCCCATCGTTCCGATCGAGGACAGCCCGTTATACAGCGTTGACGAACAAGCGGTTAACTACGGCAGCTCATGCATCCTCGCTGCTCAGCAACCATGCGACGTCGCGCGTCATCACCCGCGGCTGCCGCGCCGACATCGCTCGCAGCCGCGGCGCGTCGAGCAGCACGACGCGGTGGCGGTCGCGCGAGACCAGCCCGCTTTCGGCCAACTGGCGGAACACGCGGTTCACGTGCACCGCGGTCAACCCGAGATGGTCGCCGATCTGTTCCTGCGTCAGCGGCATGTCGAAGCCCTCCTCACTGGCCGCGCCGAGCGCGTGCAATCGCTCCCCGACATCAAGCAGCAGCGCGGCGACACGTGCGATCGCAGGGGTGCGCCCGACGGCGGCCAGCCGGTCCATCAACGCCACCCGCTCGCGCTGCGCGCTCAGGAACATCGCGGCGGCAAAGCGCGACGAGGACGCGAACAGCGCGCCGAACGCTTCCAGCGGCACGCGGCTGATCGTCACCGCGGTCAGCGCCGTCAGCGTATCGGCTGCCTGCGCGAGGCACATGCTTGGCGTGCCCAGCATGTCGCCGGGCAGGTGGAACTTGACCATCTGGCGTTCGCCGCCGTGCAGCAGCACCGACGCGC
The DNA here is from genome assembly GCF_036855935.1 of Sphingomonas sp. LR60. Lineage (NCBI taxonomy): Bacteria > Pseudomonadati > Pseudomonadota > Alphaproteobacteria > Sphingomonadales > Sphingomonadaceae > Sphingomonas > Sphingomonas sp. LR60. The sequence continues at coordinate 3,342,141 of NZ_JASPFK010000001.1, forward strand.
CTACCCAGCCGCTGACCAGCAGATAGATGTAGCGCGGCGCCTCACCCTCACGATGCAACACCGCATGACGCGGCAGCGACACCGGCGTCTCGCCAAGCGCCCGTACGCGTTCCTGATCCTCTTGGGACAAGCGAATGAATTCTTCGAAACGATGGAAAGGCAGGCGTCCAGACACACGATGTTCCCGAAAAATCTTTGCGCATCCTAGACAGGGTCGCAGGGATATAGCGCTGATCCACTTTAGGCCGACGATCACTTTCGCATCATTAAGGCGGGCGCTGCGATTGGCGCGTGACGCGCCGCACGGATCGCGGCACGATGGCACTGCAATCAGGGGAAATCTCTACACGTGACCTTCCGCGCTATGACCGCCGTCGCCTTGTGCCTGTCCGCCGCGCCTCTCGCCGCGCAGGACAAGCCCGTCGAACAGACCCAGGTGCCGGAGAACGAGGCGACTGCGCCGACGCCGACCACCGCCGGCACCCTGCCGCCCCCTGCGCCGGCAACCACCGCATCCGGCGCGAAGGACGCCAAGCCTGCGAAGTGGGACGTCAACGCGCCGCGCGGGCTGCGTACCAAGCAGGTGCGGATGACGACCGACGAAGGCAGCTGGATGAACGTCGACGTGGCGCCGGACGGGCGGACGATCGCCTTTGACCTGCTCGGCGACATCTACACGATGCCGATCGCAGGCGGCACGCCGACCCGCATCGCCGAAGGGCTGGCGTTCGAGCATCAACCGCGCTTCTCGCCCGACGGTCGCCGGATCGCCTTCACCTCCGACCGCGGCGGGGGCGACAACATCTGGGTGATGAACGTCGACGGCAGCGACAAGCGCCAGGTGACGAAGGAAGACTTCCGCCTGCTCAACCAGCCGACGTGGAGCCCGGACGGACGCTTCATCGCCGCGAAGAAGCATTTCACCACCGGCCGCTCGCTCGGCACCGGTGAGGTGTGGCTCTACCATGTCTCGGGCGGGGGCGGGGTGCAGCTGGTCAAGCGCGCCAGCGAAGTGCTGCAAAAGGAACTGGGCGAGCCGATCTACGCCCCCGATGGCAAGAGCATCTATTACACGCGCAACGTCTCGTCGGGCCCGATCTTCGAATATGCGCAGAACTCGCGCACCGACCTGTTCGACATCGAACGGTACGACATCGACTCCGGCGAGGTGACGACCGCGGTCAGCGGCGTCGGCGGCTCGGTGCGGCCGACGCCGTCGCGAGGCGGCAAGATGATCGCGTTCGTCCGCCGCGACGACAATGTCACCAAATTGTGGGTGAAGGACTTGGCCAGCGGCGTCGAGCGGATCGTCTACGGCCCGCTCGACCGCGACGTGCAGGAAACCTGGGCGGTGACCGGCGTCTATCCGAACATGAGCTGGACACCCGACGACAAGGCGATCGTCTTCTGGTCGGGCGGCAAGCTGCGCCGCGTCGGCATCGACGGCGGCACCGCGAGCGTGATCCCGTTCCGGGTCGACGACACGCGCGTGATCGCCGAAGCCAGCCACCCGCAGGTCGAGGTCGCGCTCGCACGCTTCATGACCAAGGCCACACGCTGGGCGACGGTCTCGCCCGATGGCAAGCAGGTGGTGTTCGAAACACTCGGCAAACTCTGGATCAAGCCGCTGGCAGGCGGCGCCCCGAAGCGGCTGACGCGCGCGACCGACGAGCTGGAGCTGTGGCCGAGCTGGTCGCGCGACGGGCGCACGATCGTCTTCACCGGCTGGACCGACACTGGGCTCGGGCAGGTTCGCACTGTCGCGGCGAGCGGTGGCGCGGCCAAGTCGGTGACGACCGTCGCCGGCCATTATCGCCGTCCGCGCTTCTCGCCCGACGGCAAGACCATCGTCTTCGAACAGGGTGAAGGCGGTGAGCTGACCGCCGCGCGCGGCAATCCCGGCAGCGGCGTCTACCGCGTCGCCGCGACCGGCGGTGCGCCGGTCCGCGTCGCGAAGGACGCCTCCGCGCCGCAGTTCGGCACTGCCAACGATCGCGTGTTCCTGATCGTCAACGAGGGGAACAAGCGCCAACTGGTCAGCACCGATCTGTCGGGCGAGAACCGCCGCGTCCATGCGGCGGGCGAGTTGGTCAACGACTTCCAGATCTCGCCGGCCGGCGACTACGTCGCCTTCCGCCAGAATTACGAAGCGTTCGTCATGCCGCTGATGCCCGGCACGCAAGCGGTCGAGGTCGACGCCAAGTCCGGCGCACTGCCGGTGACGCGGGTAAGCGCGGACGGCGCCGACTTCATCAATTGGTCAGAGGACGGCAAGCGTATCCACTGGAGCGCCGGCCCGACGCTCTACTCCGCCGACACCGCCGCGCTGTTCCGCGCGGCACCGGCCGCAGAGGACGCTGCGAAATTTGACGCGCCGCGCACCGGCGTGTCGCTGTCGATGGACGTCGCCGCCGCCAAGCCGACCGGTACGGTCGCGCTCACCGGCGCACGCGTCGTGACGATGGCCGGCGCCGATGGCTGCATCATCGACGATGCCACGGTGCTGATCCGCGGCGATCGCATCGTTGCGGTCGGGCCGCGTGCCTCCGTGCAGGTCCCCGCGGGCGCGACCACCGTGGATGTCTCCGGCAAGACGATCATCCCCGGGCTGGTCGATGCACACGCGCATGGACCGCAGGGCGACGAGGAGCTGGTGCCGCAACAGAATTGGTCTGCAATGGCCAATCTCGCGCTCGGCACGACCACCGTCCACGATCCGTCGTCGCGCTCGGCCGAGATCTTCCCCGCCGCTGAGATGCAAGCCGCCGGGCTGGTGCTCGCGCCGCGCACCTTCTCGACCGGCGAGGTAATCTACGGCGCCAAGAGCCCCGACGTCTATGCGCAGATCGACAGCTATGACGATGCGCTGTCGATCGTCCGCCGGCTCAAGGCGCAGGGCGCACACAGCGTAAAGAACTACAACCAGCCGCGTCGCGAACAGCGGCAGATGGTCGTCGCCGCGGCGCAGGCCGAGGGAATGGAGGTCGTGCCGGAGGGCGGCTCGCTCTACACGCTCGACATGTCCCTGGTGCAGGACGGCAATTCGACCGTCGAGCACAACGTCCCGCTCGAACGTTTCTACAATGACGTGCTCAGCCTGTGGGCGCAGACGACGGTCGGCTACACCCCGACGCTGGTCGTCGCTTATGGCGGACCGGCGGGCGACCCGTATTGGCGCGCGCACAGCGACGTGTGGCGGCACCCGCTGCTGACCCGCCACGCGCCACCCGCTTTGCTCGCCGCACAGAACGCGCGTCGTTCGATCGCGCCGGAGGAGGATTATGTCGACGGCGCGACGGCGCGCGAGGCCAAGAAGCTCGCCGACCGGGGCATCCATGTCGCGATCGGCGCCCACGGCCAGCAGCCGGGGCTCGGCGCTCATTGGGAATTGTGGAGCTTCGTGCGCGGCGGGATGACCCCGATCGAGGCGTTGCGCGCCGGCACGATCGCCTCCGCGACCTCGCTCGGCTATCAGAAGGATGTCGGGTCGCTCGAAGCGGGCAAGCTCGCCGATCTGGTCGTGCTCGACGCCGATCCGACCGCCGACATCCGCAACAGCGACAAGATCAGCCGCGTGATGCTCGGCGGCCGGCTCTACGACGCCGCGACGCTCAACGAGGTGACGACCGGCACCCGCAAGCGCCTGCCCTATTGGTGGGAAACGACCAGCGGCCGCGGCGCAGACACCGGCGCCAAGGTAACGGTCGGCCATGGACACGGGAACAGCGACCTCGATTGACGACACGCCCCCGGCGGCCTTCCTCGATGCGCTCGAGGGTTGGTCGCCGGGCTATGGCGAGGGCGTGTGCGATGCGCGCCGCTGGGGCGTCACGCTGACCGAGAGCAGCGATCGGCGGCGGGTTTGGCTCTACGACGAGGAACTCGGCGGCGCGGCGCGGGTGAGCTTCAACCTCTATCGACTTGCCGGTGGACGCGTCGCGCTGCGCCCATGCGAGATGCCGGCGGCAACCGTGATCGCCTTTGTGCTAGGCTACCGCGCCGAATCGCGTTGACGCCGCCAATGCCCCATGGCAACGGAAGCGACACGCGGGTGTAGCTCAATGGTAGAGCAGAAGCTTCCCAAGCTTACGACGAGGGTTCGATTCCCTTCACCCGCTCCACATTCGCGCTGAACCCACATAAATCCGCCATTCCGGCGTCCGGCCGCGCCTCGCGCGACACCTGGCTGTAGCACCAAGCTGCGCACACGCCGCAGTCGTCCGCCCGCTATCGAAGCCCGTGCCGGCGACCGGACGATACATGGGACATGGCCTCGATCACCTATCTCTGCTGGCGTGGCGCTCGCTATTACTACCGCCGCCGCCTCTACCGGCGGAGCGTCGTCAACCATCCGATAAGCATCTCGCTCGGTACGGCCGACCCGGTCGAGGCACGTCGCCTCGTCCCCCGGCTGTCGGCCCGATCGGAGATGATGGCGATGCAGATGTTCAACCGGACCAGCCGCGGTTTCCTGCTGGCCTAAACGAGGAGTGCGGCGTGGCGCTGAGCCCACGGACCCCAGCGAGCGCCTTCTCAAGATGCGCGCGCCGAGCAGCGCTTTAGTCCCGGCCGAGCCGGCAGCGGTGGTGATCTTGCCCGCTTGGATATCGTTCACGATCGCCTGCAGGCCGCCGCTGTTCATGGTGCCGGTCTCGGCTTCTTCCGATCGCGATGCCATTCTTGGCACCGGCAACGCGGGTCCAGTTCGACCACTAGCGACGGGAGAGGAGTTGAAGTAGCGCAATGGCGAGACTGCCTCGTGCGCACGAGGTATGCGATCACCCTAGCTGACGATTGGCTGCCTACCAGCAGAGGCGTTTGGCTTGATTGCTTTTCCCGCCAGGCACGTCAGGGGTCCAGAGGGTCCATGGGATCGTTGCGCAGTGACGCGATATCGGGACGGAAGACGGCTTCGTTGGGCGATGGTCTCTGCGTGATCGTACCGGGTTGGTATCCGAGCTCGGCCTGATTTCGCGTGGTAAATGCCGGGCTGACGATGGCGTCGATGTGGCTGACATTGCTGACGACCAGCACGTCTCGCGAGAGCGGAGCGCCCAGAGCGAATAGCCGCCGGGTAGCGTTGCGGAGATTGGTGGTCGTATGCCGCGCGTAAGGCTCAACGACGATCGCCTCCGGCGGAACCGCAAAGCGTTCGATCAGCGCCCGCTGCATTTCGAGCGCCTCGACATGCCGGGTGTCGCGTGGGTGAACCGCGCTGCCGCTCACGATGATGAAGGGTGCCACGCCTTGCGCAAAGCGTTCCGCTGCAAGCCGTACGTTGACCTTCCCACGAGCGCTCAGCGGCGTGACCAGGTCGTCGGGGCCAACTCCGAGCGCAACGATGGCCGAATAGCGAAAATGCGACCAATCCAAATTTCGGGCTTTCGCCAGCGATGCCGCATTGAACCGCTGATCGAGCGGCTCGAACGCCACCGCGCCGTCCTTGTCGTTGGCATCCAGCAGCGCAAGCGCCAGTGACAGGCTGTAATCGCCGGCGACCGCCGGATCATTGCGTTGAACGTCGGCCAGCATCACCGCGTCGGCAACTCTCGCAGCGAACGCGGGACTACCGAACGGCTCGTCGGAGCCGTCGACCAGCGGATAGCGCGGCAGCTTGCCTACCCCGTAGACGCGCAGAACCTCGTTCAGACCATCGATTTCGCGACGGATATCGTCTGCTTCATTCGGCGCGCGGCTTGCCAGGCGCTCGCGCTCGCCATCACGCCAGATCGCCGCTTCGACCAGACACGGCGCGCGTCCGGCGCAGGCGTCAAGGCGGCGCTGTCGATCAGGGTTCGTTGGCAAGGCGCGCAGGTGGGGGAACAAGCGCGTTGCCAGTTTCGCGAGATGAACGTCACGGGCCGGCGCAGCAGCAGTCGATGCGGCCAGGAGCAGCAGCGCTGCTCCGATCGCGCCGACCCTTGGCTTCACCACGCCTTGCTCACGATGAAGCGCACGCTGCGACCGAAGATCGGGCGACCGTAGATCGCATCGCGCGAGGTCTGCCCGTCGAGCTGGTCGGTCCGCGGATTGCCCTCGGTCAGCCCCTTGTTGTTGAAGATGTTGTCGCCAACCACTTGGAACTGGAAGCCGTTATGGGTCAATGTTCCGCCCAGCCCAAAGGTGTTGTATGAGGGCAGTCCGGTGCGATTAAGCAAGTCGACATAGCGCCGACCGATATACTCGTAACGGCCATAGATCTCGACCTGATCGCCGCCAGCATCGAACGAGAAGGTCGGACGGACGTTGCCGAACACCTTGGGTTCGCGGATGATCTGATTGCCGTTCACCGCCGACGGATCGGCGCCGGAGCTGTTCTGCAGATTCTTGTACTGTGGGTCTTGGTAAGTGAAGGACCCTGACACGAAGAACCACCGCACTGGTGCGAGCGTACCATCGACTTCGACGCCCTTGACCTCGGCCTGACCAATGAACGGCACCGCCTGGTCGTTGCGACCCGTCGCGGGATTGAACGCCACGAACGAGGCATTGAAGGGATCGAACTTCGTGTAGAAGCCGGTGAGATACAGGTAATTGCGCCCGAACGACGCCTTCAGCCCGGCCTCATATTGGTCGGCCTGCGTTTTCACCAGCACCGGGTTGATATTGTAATAGCTGGACGATTGCGGCGGCACTTCGAGGTGCGATGCGCGGACATAGCCACCGAAGTGGTCGCTTACGTCATAATTGACGCCGAGCGTCCAGTTGGTGGCGGTCGGATTGTCCTTGCGCGACTGCCGCCCGCCGTCGAACGTACGGACAGCGTTGTCGGCCAGCGTCGTCGGGTCGCCCAGATTGACGCCGTTGGTGGCGGTCGTCAGGCCATAGCCATCGATGTGATACCATTCATGCCGGATACCTCCGTCGACGCGCAGGCCGGAAACCACCTCCCAGGTATCGTTGGCGTAGAGCGAGTAGACGGTCGAATCGACATCGCCTTGGTTAAGTGTGGTGCCGTAGCGCAGCACGCCTTTGTCGGTGACATAGCCGAGCACGTTGTTGTTGGCGTCATAGGCGACGAGATCCAGCGTCCGTGGCTGACCGCGCACCTCCATCAGATAGTCTTGATAAACCGCCTTGTTGGTCAGCCCGTACGCCGAGGCGTAGCCGCCGATGCGCAGATCATGCGTCCCAATTCCGGTTTCGAACTTACGCGTTACGCTGACGTCGCCCTGACCCGAATAGAAGCTGGAGCCGACACCGCGATATTGCGCCTGCACCACCAGGCCCGAGGCGCCATAAGGGTCGTAAGCGGTAGCGCCGTTGCTGCCCGAAAGAGCATAGCCCAGCCTGGCGACCGGAGTAGCGGTCGTGCCGAAAGCAGTGTTGGCGGCGGCGCGGAAGCCGTTGGCGAAGGTGGTGGCATCCACAGGGTTCGACGTCGAATAAAGCGCGTCGAAGTTCAACCGCCCCTTCGTATAGCCCGCACGAACCGCAAGCTGCCAACCGCTGAACTCCGCATCATATTGCAGCCCGATGTTGCCATATTCCATATGGCGGCCATCGGCGAGATCGCGCGTTTCGCTCTGCGTCACGCCCGCCGCATCGCGATACTTCAGCGTCACGCCGCGGAAGGCAGGCGAGTTGAGCGTACCGTGGAAGAAGTCGATGAATGGATCGAGCGACACCGACGGGTTGCGCGGATCGGCGACCGGGATCGGCAGGTAGAAAGTGTTATGGTCGTTGAGGTAATTGACGCTCAACCGCACCGATCCGTTGTCGAGGTCATGCTTGATGTTGGCGCGGATCTGCCCGCCGCGATCGTTCGGAAAGCCGTTGTCGCGCTGTCCGCCGTCACGACGCAGGAACCCGCCGATCGCATAATAGGTGCGCTCGCCCAGCGGACCGGATTGCATCGCGTCGAGCCGGTAGAGATCGGTGGTCCCGACCGTCATCTGCACCTTGCCGCGCGGCGTGTCGGAGCCGGTGACGGTGATGTTGTTGACGATCGCTGCCGCCTGGCTGGCGAAGATCGGCGCGGGGCCACCACGCACCACCTCGACCCGCTCGGTCATGAGGTCGTAGCGATTGAGGCTGTCGCCGCGAAAGAAGTTGCCGTTGATGTCGTGGAAGAGCGGCAGCCCATCCTGCTGGAACACGGCATAGCCATCGTCGGTTGGGATGCCGCGGATGCGGGTGACGTTCTGCACCTCACCGCCGGTCGCCTCGACCTGGATACCGGGCAATTTGCCGAGCAGGTCGGCGAAGTTGAGCGGTGCAAGCCGCTTCACGTCGTCCTGGCCGAGCGAGTTGACGGCATAGGACACGTCGAAGCGACGTTGGCGCCGGGCGGACCCGGTGACGATGATGTCGGAGCCGGTGACTTCCTCGGCGATAGTCGTCGCGGCATCCGAGTTCGTCTGCGCTGCGGCTGTCGCGGACGCCGTGCCGTCGGTCTGCGTCGGGACCGCTTGAGCCTCTACGGTGAGCGGCGTCGTCAGGAGTGCCGAGGCAGTGACGATGGCGGCTGCATACGTACCCCGTAGCAGCATGGACTTGGCGTTCACTATCATCATCCCCTTCAGGCCGGCAGTGCCGCAGCCCGTCGCGCCTGATTGCGACACCGTCATGAAAGCTCAAGCTTTTCTTAACCATTCTGCGCTGATCGCAGCACGAGTGTTGCCTTGAAGTCGCTCCAGACGCGTCGAGTAGCTTCCCGGAACCGGACATGCCTTCATCGTAGCCCGACTCCGGGTGACGTCGGTGCCGCCACTGCGCAAGGCCGCGCGCCCGCTTAACCCGCCCCCACCGTCGAGAGGATCGCGCTCCACCAGTCAGCGATAGGCGGCAAGGGTGAGCCCGCCGATTGCCCGCAACATGCCGGCCTGCGCGACCAACACGTCGGCCCGCGCGCGCGCCACATCAAGCTGCGCACCGCGATAGCTCTGATCCGCGATCAGGATGTCCACCGTCGAGCGCAGGCCGAAGCCATATTCTGCGCGCACGCCGCGAAGCGCGAGGTCAGCGGCCTTCAGCCCGGCGACCCCCGCGTCCAACCGCGTTCGGGCAGCGATCAGCGCTGCCCAGGCGGCATCCGTCCCGCGCTCCGCCTCGCGCGTGGCGGCATCGACGGCGAAGCGGTCCGCACGCCAGTTCGCCCGCGCCTCCCTCACGCGCGATCCGACGAAGCCGCCGGTCAGCAGCGGGATGCGCAGCGTCAACCCGGCATTGCCCGCCAACGGGAAACCGCCGCGCGTATCGCCAATCCGCGTTCCGCGCCCGTACCCGCCAGAGGCGTCCAGCGCGGGCGCCCCTTCCGCTCGCGCGGCATCGATCCGCGCCGCACTGGCACCGAGCGTGCGACGCTGCGCCAGCAGCAAGGGATTGTTCTCCGCCGCCGCGCCGCGCGCGTCGCTGAGCGTGCGCGGCAGGTCCGGCCCGGTGCCGTCCGCAGGCGCCGTCAGCGTGCCCGCCGCGCGCCCGACGATCGCGCGATAGCCGGCTTGGGTGGTCGCCAGTGCGCCTTCGGCATCCGCGAGGTTCGCGGCGACGCTCGCGCGCTGCGCCTCCAGCTGCGCCACGTCGGTCAGCGTCGACTGCCCCAGCCCGAAGCGCGCGCGCGCCTCCTCGACCTGCTGGTCGAGCCGCTCGATCCCGACGCGCGCGACCTGCACCGACTGCTGGTTGAAAAGCAGGGCGGCATAGACCTCCACCACCTGTTCCAGCACCGCCTGTTCCGTATCCCGCAGCCGCTCGCGCCCCGCCGCGACGTCACCGCTGGCGGCGCGCACCGCCGAGGGGACGCGTCCGCCCGTCCAGATCGGCAGCTTCGCCGCCACGGCGCCCGTCGCGGCTCGGCCATAGCCGAGGTCGTCATACCCCGCACCCCCGTCGCTGCGGCGGTGAGGCGACCGGCGGCACGCGCCTGTTCGGGGGCTTCCGCCAGCGCCTCCTGCCGCGCACGGGCCGCGGCGAGCGCGGGATTGCTCGCCCACGCCTCCGCCAGCGCCTCGCGCAGCGTTTCGCCCGAGGCCGGGGCGGCCAGCGTCAGCGCCGCGGTCAGTAGCAGCACGCGCTTAGTCATGGCGCAACGCCCAGGCGGGTGCCGCACGGCTGGCGCGCAGCGACTGGCCGAGCACGGTCAACACCGCGATGACGATCGCCAAAGCGCTCGCCGCGAGGAAGTAGACCGGCGAGAGCGTCACGGCATCACTGAACCCCGCCAGCCACGTCCGCATCGCGAAATAGGCGAGCGGCCAGGCGACGAGGTTGGCGATCAGCACCGGACGCAGGAATTGCCCGACCAGAAGCTTGACGATGTCCCCCGACGACGCGCCCAGCGTCTTGCGGATACCGATCTCCTTCGTCCGGCGCGCGGTGTTGAAGGAGGCAAGTCCCCACAAGCCGACGCACCCGATCAGCACCGCCAGCCCCGCACCGATCGCGAAGAGGTGAGTGGCGCGATCGTCAGCTTCGTAGAAATCGGCGAGGCGTTGATCGGCGGTTTTGAGTGCCAGCGGCACCTGCGGCACCATACGCTGCCAAAGGTCCGCCACGTTCTTGACCGCGCTGCGTGGATCGCCGGCGACGCGGATCGTCGCAACCGACGTGCCGATCGTCTCCGGCTTGCGCGTGTAGATGTAGTAAGTGGGCGCGATCGGGTTGCGCGGCGTGTCGAAGCGCATGTCATCGACCACGCCGACGATGGTGCGCGGCCGATCGCCGCCCAGCGTCTTGCCGATCGCCTCCTGCGGCGTCCTGAACCGCAGCGCGGACAACGCCCGGCGATTGATGACGATGTTCGTGCCATCCGTGCCTTTGCGACCGGTCGTGTCGTCGCCGCCATGTGCGTCGTCGAACCAGCGGCCGGCGAGCAACCGCGTGCCATGCGTTTCGAAGAAGCGCGGGCCGACCTGAACCCAGGTGAGCGACGGTCCCGGCCCGGCCACGCCGGGCAGCGGCATGTTGGTGTTGTTGCTCTCCCCGCTGCCTCCGACCGCGGCGTTGGCGATGGTGGCGTCCGTCACCTGCGGCAAGGCGCGGATCGCGGCGATGATCGTGTTCTTGCGATCGACGGGCACGGCCGGGTCAGACAATGAGGTCATCACGAGCAGCGAAGCGCGCTGGAAGCCGAGGTCTGTGGAACGGACGTGCCGCGTCTGCGCGACCAGCACCGCCGTGCCGATCATGAAGGCGATGGCGAGTCCGAATTGCCCGATCACCAGCAACTCGCGAACGCGGGTGCCCGCCCGTCCACCGCCGGGTGAGCGTGACGAGGCCAGAACCGCCGCGGCAGGAAAGCGCGCCAGCATCAGCGCGGGATAGACCCCTGCCAGCACGCCGACAACGATGGCGAGCACTGCCAGCGCCGGGACGATCACGCCGTAGGGGATCGTCAGCGACAGGCCGCCCGCGGCATTGACCAGTGGCAGCCCCAGTTCCGCGAGGATCAGCCCGACGAGCGCGGCGATCGCCACGGTCAGCACCGCCTCGCCGAGGAATTGTCGCACCAGTGCGCCACGGTCTGCGCCGAGCACCTTGCGCATCGCCACTTCGCGGGCGCGCAGCCCGGCACGGGCGGTGGCGAGATTGACGTAATTGACCACCGCGATCAGCAGCGTCAGCACACCGACCAACCCCAATGTGACGACGGTCAGCTTGCGGCTCCCGCCATCGCTGCCCTCTGGCGTCAGGTGCAGATCGGTCAGCGGCAGCAGCTTGAGTTGCTGGGTGTCCGATGGCTTGGTTCCCGGATCCGCCAACTCCTTGCCCCGACGGTCGACGAAGGCGGGCAGCTTACCCTCGAATGCGCGCGCAGCGGACGGTGTGTCGAAGCGAACCAGGGTGCGCAGCGACGCGCTGCCCCAGTGATGCCAATATTTGTTGGCCATGTCGCGGGTGAGCGGCACCAGCACCGACAGCTTGAAGTCGCTGTTCTTGGGCAGGTCACGAAACACGGCGCTGACGCGATAGGTGCGAACCTTGTCCATCGACAGCACCAGCGTCTGCCCGATCGGATCGCGATCGCCGAAATAGGCGCGCGCGGTCGTTTCATCGATTGCGGCGTTCCCCGGCTGCGCCAACGCGGACGCATGATCGCCAGAAACCAGCGGCAGCGGCATCACCTTGAAGAAACTTGGGTCGACCTGCGCCGCATCCACCGTTGTCGCGCGGCCGTTGGCGAGGATCGCACCTCCCTTGTCGCCGCCATTGATCTGGACGCCGAGGATGCCGGGAAAATCCTGTCGCATCTCGTCGAGCAATCCGCCCATCGTCCAGGGATAGGGGCCGTTCGCCGGGCTCTCCGGGATGGTCCATACCGTTTGCACGACATAGACCTTGTCGTGGCCGGGCAGCCATTTCTCGAAGCTGGTCTCGAACCGCACGTAAAGCCCGAGCACGAGGAACACCGCGATTCCGACGGCAAGGCCGCCAATGTTGAACGCGGCGTAGAGCCGGTGCCGCACCAGCGCGCGGTAGAAGGAGGTGAAGGCGGAGGCGTTCATCGGACGGGCTCCCTTCAGATCGCGCGCGCGGCGGAGGCGACGATGCGGCCGTCGAGCATGTCGATGCGGCGCTTCGCCATGTCGGCGTGGCTGGGCGAGTGCGTGACCATCACGATCGTCGTGCCGGCGTCGTTCAGGCCGGTGAGGATGTTCATCACCTGCTCCCCATTGGCGAGGTCGAGGTTGCCGGTCGGCTCGTCCGCGAGGATCAGCTTCGGCTCGCCGACGATCGCGCGAGCGATGGCGGCACGCTGCTGCTGACCGCCGGACAATTGATGCGGGAAGTGGCGGGCGCGATGCGCGATGCCGACCTTGTCCATCGCCGCCGCGACGCGCGTACGCCGATCCGACACATCGCTGCGATAGGCGAGGCCGAGCGCGACATTCTCCTCGATCGTCAGCTCATCGATCAGGTTGAAGCTCTGGAACACGAAGCCCAGCGTCGTGCCGCGAAACCGGGCGAGGGCCTTTTCGTCCAGGGTAGCGAGGTCCTGGTCGCCGAACAGATAGCGGCCGGCGCTCGGCCGATCGACGGTGCCCAACGTATTGAGCAGGGTCGACTTGCCGCAGCCGGAAGGGCCCATGATGGCGAGGAACTCGCCGCGTGCGACGTGCAGGTCGATGTCGGCCAGCGCGATGGTCTCGACCTCGTCGGAGACATAGTGGCGCTGGATGTTCTCCATGCGGATCATGTGCTTGGCTCCCCTATCGAATGTTCAGGATGTCGCCCTTCACGGACGAGGTGTTGCTGGTGACGATGCGCTCGCCGGGATTGAGGCCGGACACGATTTCCACCTGTTCGGGATTGCGGCGGCCGGTCCTGACCGCGCGGCGGCGGGCATGCGCGCCGTCCGCGTCGAGAACGAAGGCCGAATTGCCGCCCCCGACTCCAGCCAGCCGCCGACCGGCGCCACGACTGCGTTGCTCGCTGCGCCGAGCGTGATGCGCAGGTCGAGCGTTTGGCCGCGGTTGAGCCCCGCGGGCGGCGCACGGTCGAAAGTCAGTTCGACGCGGAAGCGGCCTTCCTTCACCGCCGGCAGCACCTTGGAGACGGTCATCAAGACGCCGTCTGCTGTCTTGGCCTTCTGCCCGACCGCGACGCGGCCGAGGAAGAATTCGTCGACGTCCGCTTCAAGCTTCCATGAGCCTTCGCTGTCGACCTGCCCGGCCGGATCGCCAGGCTTCAGCGTCTGGCCGGGCTGCAGCGTAAAGTTGGTGAGCCGCCCGCCTGCAGGCGCACGGACCGTCAGCGTCGACAGCCCGGCGCGCACCGCGCTCAGATTGCCTGCGAGCCGGCTCTGCGTCTCATCCAGCCGCGCCGATTGCGTCGAGGTGATGCGGGCCTCAGTGGCGCGCCCATTGCGGAGCTGCGCCAGACGCCGCTCCTGATAGGCCGCTTCCTCCTCGAAGCTCTTCACTCCTGCGTCTGAAAGGAACCCCTTGTCGTGAAGCTGCTGGCGAATGCCGAGGTCGCGGCGCGCCTTGATGAGGTCATATTCGGCCTGCGACACCTGCGCCGCGCGGTCGAGCCGGTTGCGCTCGATCCCCATGCCTTCGCTGGCGATGCCGCCGAGCTGGCTCGCGATCTGCGCCTCGCGCGTCAGCACGTCCAGTTTGAGCGTCGGATTGGCCAGCATCGCGAGCGGCTGCCCCTCCACCACCATCGCGCCGTCCTGCGCCAGCAGTTTCTCCACCTGCCCACCCGACAGGACGCCGACCAAAGTGGCCAGCCGAGGAGCGACGGTGGCGCGCACCGGAAGATAATCGTCGAACGCGGCGCGCGTGACCTCGCCGGTGTCTACGTCCCGGGCCGAGATGTCGGTCGATCCGGCCGCCGGCAGCATCCACCACGCCGCCACGGCGACGAGCGCGATCGCCACCACGATCAGCACGCCGCGCTGCCGCCACCACCGCTTCGGCTTCTGCGCCACGCGCCGGTCCATTGCAGCACCGGAGCCCGTGCCGGACGGGGCACTTGCGCCCATCTTCTGTTCGGTCATCATGGCCGCAGTGTCGCGCAGATCGAGAAAAACCCTAAGTCACTATGAACGCAGGATTTTCTTCAAAGGACGCGGATAGTGTCCGTCCGAATGCGGACACGGTGTTCGGGAATGGACACCCGAGCGACGCGTCAAGCGGGCTCTCGATCCTGCTCGTCGACGACAACCGCCATGTCGCCGAATCGCTCGGGGTGGCGATGCGGCTCGCGGAGCACCGGCTCGCGCACGCCGAGGGGCCGGAGGCGGCGTTGTCGCTGCTGGCGTCGCAGCGGTTCGACGCGATCCTGCTCGACCTCAATTATTCGCCGGGCAAGACCGACGGCGCGGAGGGGCTGGCGCTTCTCGCGCGCCTCCACGCCGAGGATCCCGCCGCGCGCATCGTGGTCATCACGGCACATAGCGGCATCAGGATCGCGGTAGCGGCGATGCGTGCGGGTGCCAGCGACTTCGTGATGAAGCCGTGGCGCAATGCCGACCTCATCGCCACGCTGGAGCGGGTTGCGCGGCAGACCGGTCCGGCCCCGACGCTCGCGTCGGTGGCGATGACAGACCAGCCGGCTCGCCTGATCGGCGAAAGCGACGCGATCGCCCGCGTCCGCTCCCTGATTGCGCGCATCGGCCCGACACCCGCAGGGATCGTGGTGAGCGGTCCCTCGGGAAGCGGGCGCAGCCTCGTCGCCGCCGCGCTCCACGCCGCCTCGCCGCAAGCCGCCGAGCCGCTGACGATTGTCGACCTGCGCGACGCGGCGTCATGGTCGGAGATTGCCACGGCGCGCGGCGCGCTGCTGCTGCGTCATCCCGACCGGCTCGGCGAGGTCGAGCAGGACCGCCTGCGTCACTTGTTGCCCGGTGCGGCGCGCTGCATCGCGATCGCTGACCGTCCCGCTGCGATCGCGCCTGCGCTCGCCCGGCGCATCGCCACGGTCGAAATTGCGGTCCCGCCGCTCACCGCGCGCGGCGACGACGTGCTAATTCTCGCGCGACACTTTCTCCGCCTCGCCGCTGAGCGCTACCGACGGTCGGGCGTGCGCCTCTCCCCGGCCGCAGAAACCGCGCTCCGTACCGCCGATTGGCCCGACGAGGTGCGCGGCCTCGCTGCCGCGATCGAGCGCGCGGTGCTGCTTGGCGAGGGCGACACGATCCACGCCAGCGATCTCGTCGCTACGTCTGCCCCGACCGCGCTTCCCGCACCTGCGGCGCGCTTCGACCTCGACGAGAACGAGCGCGCGATGATAGAGGCGGCCTTGCGTGAACATCGCCACAACGTCTCGCACGCTGCCACCGCTCTGGGGCTGAGCCGCGGCGCGCTTTACCGCCGCATGGCGCGCCATGGCCTTTGAGGGGCGCAGCTTCACGACGATCGCATCGGGGCTGGGACTGGCGATCGGCGGCGGGTTGCTGGTGTTGGCGTGGCAGGCGGGGCTATGGGCCTCGACCGCGGGGGCACTGCTGGTCGTGATGTGGATCGTGGCGGCAAGCGGATGGGCAGCGATGCACCGCCCACCCGCGAAGGACGCGATACCCGCGGAACCGCTCGACCCCTTGTCTGTCCGCCTCCTGCTCGATCAGATCCCTGTGCCGCTGGTGCGGGTCGATGCGGGCGACGCGCGCGCGATCAATCGCGCCGCCCGGACGTTGTTCGCGACTGACGAGCGCATCCTGCCCGTCCCGCCGGCGCTCGCCGATCCCACCGCGCGCACCCTGCGCCACGAGAGTCGCGGCCTGCGGATCGACGCGGTCGAGGGGCGGCGCGGCGACCGGCTCCTGGCGTTGATCGACGTCGAGGCGGAGGAGCGCGCTGCGCAGGATCGCGCTGCCGACGAGATGATCGACATCCTCGGGCACGAGCTTCTCAACGGCCTGTCGCCGATCGTATCGCTGGCCGACAGCGCGATCACCGCCGCGGCAGCGGGGCACCCATCGCTGCCGGAAATTCTCGCGACGCTCGCCCGCCGGATCGAGGGGCTGGAAGCGTTCACCCGCGGCTATCGCGATCTCGCTCGCCTCCCTGCCCCCGTTCGCGGACCGGTGTCTCTCCCGGAATTCGGCGACGATCTCGCGCGGTTGTTCGCCGTGCGCTTCGGCCCGGAGGTGACGCTGACCTGCGCGATCTCGGACGCGGCTACAGCAGACGTGGATCGCGACCAGTTGACGCAGGCGGTCTGGGCCCTGCTCCAGAATGGCGCCGAGGCGGCAGGCAAGGATGGTAGCGTCACGCTGTCGATCACGCACACGCCGACGGCGCTGACGATCCTGGTCGGCGACAGCGGCGCCGGTGTCGCGCCCGACGCCCGCACCCGGATCTTCCGTCCCTTCCACACCAGCAAGCCCGATGGTTCGGGGATCGGCCTCACCATCGCCCGCCGCATCGCGCGCGCACACGGCGGCGACGTGACGCTGGACGACGACCGTACCACACGCTTCAAACTGACCGCGCTGCCCTGTTGTGATTGAGGACCGACCTCAGAAAACCGGAGCCAAGGGTGGGGAACTCCTGAAAAGGGGGATCGTGACCCAGGCAATTTCTCGTTTGCGATCCTGGTTCAAGCGAGCCGCTGCCGACTCGAAAGCGTTGCCGATCTTCCGTCGGCGTTGGCCGATTGACACTGCAAGCCGCCTGCCAGCGACGGTGCCGGTACGCTTCACCAGTCGCACCGCTTTCTCGACCCACTGCTGGGCGAGTGCCGTAGGCGTGGCACTGGTGCCAGAACCACGATTGACATTCCGCCAAAGCCCGTGCGAGCAATAATACCAGAACATTACAAATTGCTCTTCGGAGAAGACCAATTCGTGCCGCGGATGCCATTCGACTCTGATCTCGTCAGACGGTGCAGACGCTTATCCGAGAGGGAGGGAATAACTTGGCGATCTCGATTCAAGACGCCGCGCGGGGGCGTGGGGTGATGGCACGGCGTGCGGCCCCGCTGCTTGCCGCGCTGCTGCTTGCGACGCCAGTGTCGGCGCAGACCAGTGCCGACGCGCGCGCGGCGCTTGTGCGGCTCGGTGTTCCCGCCCCGCGCGTTTCGGTGACGCTCAGCTCCGCTTCCGACGCGCGCTATCGCGTGCAGACCGCGCGCGATCGCATCACCGTCACCGCGTCTTCACCTGTGGCGGCGGTACGCGGCGTCACCGCTGCACTTACCGAACAGGGCCGCTTTCATGCATCATGGGAAGGCAGCCGTGTCGGCACACTGACCGGACTGACGACGAAGGATAGCGGCTGGGTGACGTCGCCGTTCGGTTTCCGCGCCTATCTCAACACCTGCACCTACGGCTATACGACGCCGTGGTGGAATTGGGCGCGCTGGGAGCGCGAGATCGACCTGATGGCGGTGCACGGCGTCGACATGCCGCTCGCCATGGAAGGACAGGAATATATCTGGCGCGCCCTGTGGCGCGAACAGGGGCTGAGCGATGCGCAAGTCGACCAGTTGTTCGCTGGCGCGCCGTTTCTGCCGTGGGAGCGAATGGGCAACATGGCGGATTATCGCGCGCCACTCTCGCCTAACTGGATCGAGAAGAAGCGCGTACTGCAAAAGCGCATCCTCGCCCGGATGCGCGGATTGGGCATGGCCCCGATCCTCCCCGCCTTCGCTGGTTACGTGCCCGAAGCGTTCGCCAAAGCGCATCCCGAAGCGCGCATCTATCGCATGCGCGAATGGGAAGGCTTCCCCGGCACCTATTGGCTCGATCCGTCCGATCCGCTGTTCGCCAAGCTCGCTGCGCGCTTTATCAAGCTCTACACCGCGGAATATGGCGCCGGCCGCTATTATCTCGCCGACGCCTTCAACGAGATGGTGCCGCCGATCGCCGACGATGGCAGCGACACCGCGCACGCCAGCTACGGCGACAGCACCGCGAACACCGCCGCCACTCGCGCCGCCGCGCTGCCGCGTGCGGTCCGCGACGCGCGGCTCGCCGCATACGGCAAGCGTCTCTACGCATCGATCGCGGACGCGCAGCCGGGCGCGACCTGGGTGATGCAGGGCTGGCTGTTCGGCGCCGACAAGGAATTCTGGACGCGTGACGCGATCGCCGCCTTCCTTCGCGAGGTGCCCGATCGGCGGATGCTGATCCTCGATATCGGCAACGATCGCTATCCGGGCATCTGGAAGCAGACCAGCGGCTTCGATGGCAAGGACTGGATCTACGGCTACGTCCACAACTACGGCGGCAGCAATCCGGTTTATGGCGCGCCCGACTTCTACCGGCGCGATATCGCCGCGCTGCTCGCCGATCCGGCGCGCGGACAGGTGCGCGGCTTCGGGATGTTCCCGGAAGGATTGCACAACAACAGCCTGGTCTACGATTATGCCTTCGATGCGGCGTGGCCGGCGGGCGACATGGCGCTGGCGCCGTGGCTCGCACGCTACACGCGCGCACGCTATGGGACGAGCGACGCAGCACTCGTCGCGGCGTGGCAGGACGTGGTGGCCGGCGTCTATGACGTGCGCTATTGGACGCCGCGCTGGTGGAACCAGCGTGCGGGTGCGCATCTGTTCTTCAAGCGTCCTGCGGCGGACGCGCCGACCTTCCCCGCCGCGCCTGGTGATCGCGCCAAGGCGCGGGCCGGGATCGACGCATTGTTGCGGCTGGCCGCGCAACACGGCGACAGCGCGCTGTTCCGCTACGATCTGGTCGATCTTGTCCGGCACGAGGCGAGCCTCGCGCTCGACGACCACCTCAAGGCGGCGGTCGCGGCCTATCAGCGCGGCGATGTCGCGGCCGGAGACCGCGAAGCCGCGCGCATCACGAATATCGCGCAGGCGATCGACCGGTTGATCGGCGGACAGCAGGAGACGCTTGCGAGCTGGATCGGCGACGCTCGGGCCTATGGCGACACGCCCGCCGAGCGCCGCCGGTTCGAAGAGGACGCGAAGGCGCAGGTGACGATCTGGGGCGGCGCAGGGCATCTGGGCGATTATGCGTCAAAGGCCTGGGCAGGGCTCTACGCCGATTTCTACCTGCCGCGCTGGACCATGTACCTTGCGGAAGCACGCGCTGCGGCGCTGGCGAAGCGCCCCGTCGATGATGCCGCGTTCTTGAAACGGCTCCGCGCGTGGGAAGATCGCTGGGTCAGCGATGGCCGCAGCTACCGCGCCGTTGCACCTGCCGATGGGGTCGGCTCGGCGCGCGCGCTGATGGCGCAGGTGGCACGTCCATGACCGTCGCGGCACGCGCCGAGCGTTTCGCCTCGCTCGACATGTTCCGCGGCGCGACGATCTTCCTAATGATCGTCGTCAACACCGCTGGTGCCGGGCAACCGTTCACGCAATTGATCCACGCGCCGTGGATCGGCTTTACGCTTGCCGATCTCGTCTATCCGTCATTCCTGTTCGCGGTCGGCAACGCGATGAGCTTCGCTCTGACGCGCCCGATGGCCAATGGCGTGTTCCTACGGCGAATCTTCAAGCGGGCGGCGCTCATCTTCCTGCTCGGCTTCCTGATGTACTGGTATCCGTTCGTCACCCATGCCGCGGACGGGAGCTGGTCGGTCAAGCCGTTTGCAGAGACGCGCGTCACCGGCGTGCTGCAAAGGATCGCGCTATGCTATCTTCTGGCCGGGCTGCTCGCCCGTTATTTGTCACCGCGACGGCTGCTTGCCGCCGCGGTCGCGCTCGTTGCGACGCATTGGGCGATCCTGGTCGGGTTCAGCGCGCCTGGCGAAGCGTTCGGGCGCTACCGCAATGCCGGCACGCTGCTCGACCTGCGGCTGATCGGACCGGAGCATTTGTACCGCAAGGATCATGGTTTCGATCCGGAAGGCTTGCTGGGCACGCTGCCCGGCACCGCCAATGTCATTGCCGGCTATCTCGCCGGGCTGGCGATCCAGCGCTGGGGCAAACATGCCACGACCGTGACGCGCATGGCGTTGATCGGCATCGCACTCGTCTTGGTTGCGCTGCTGCTCGCACCGATCCTGCCGATCGCCAAGAAGTTGTGGACCGGCTCGTTCGTGCTGCTGACCGTTGGGCTCGACATGATCCTGCTCGGCGCAGTGATCGGGGTCGTCGAAGTCAGGGGTGCGCGCGTCGGGCGAGACTTCCTCCCGATGCTCGGACGCAATCCGCTCGCGATCTACCTGTTTTCCGAGTTGCTCGTGGTGACGATGGAATTGATCCACGTCCGGCCCGGCATCGGACTATACCGCTGGATCGGTGAAAGCTGGTTTCAGGCGATCGCCCCGGGCCCGGTCGGATCGTTGCTGTGTGCGCTCGCCTATACATTCCTGTGCTGCTGGTTCGGTCGCGTGCTCGATCGCCGGGGTATCATCCTCAAGGTGTAACGGATGAAGCGAACGACGCCCGCCCCGGCCAAAGCCGGGACGGGCGTCGCAGAACCGCAAAGTTGCGCGTCAGAACTTGACTGCACCTTCCAACCCGATCGTGCGCGGCGGGTTGAAGTTGGCGTAATCGCCGAGCGTTTTCGCGTTGGCGGCCGAACGACGGTAGATGTGCGTTTCGTCGAACAGATTGCGCGTCCACAATGACAGCGTCACCTTCGTCCCCGCATCGTTGAGCGGCAGATCGGCCAGTGCCAGACGCCCGTTGACGATGAAGCTGGCGTCTGTCTTCGTCGGCTCGTTCTGGAAGCTGTACATCGAGTCCGAATAGTTCGCGTCGATGTGGAAGCGCGCCTTCGCCTCACCGATCGCGACCGGCAGCTCGTAATCGAGCGATGCCGACGCGGCGTTGCGCGGGGTAAACACCACGAACACCTTGGTCAGCGCATTGCCCAGGAACGGGTTCGCGGTCGCCGGCACGTCGGTGTAGGTATAGGCATACGAGCCACCGAGGGTCAGACCATCGACCGGGTTGATCGTCAGATCGGCCTCGATGCCGCGGATCTTCGACTTGCCCGGCGCATTGCGCGTTTCCTCGGTGTGGAGGTTGAACGTCGGGCTGCTCGTGACGGTATCGACGTTATCGAAGTCGATCTGCGTCCCGGTGCGATCCATGATGTAGCCGGCGAGATTCAACCGAACATGGCGGTCGAACAGGTCCATCTTCGACCCGACCTCATACGACTTCACCACTTCCGGTCCGAACGACGCGAAGGTCTGCGAACGATCGTTGGCGCCACCCGCACGATAACCTGTCGCGTATTTGGCGTAGAGGTGCACCGTGTCGGCCGCATCGAACGCGGCGGTGACCATCGGATCGAAGCGGCTGCGATCGAACAGGAATTTGAAGTTGGTCGGCTTGTTCACCACCGTGAACAGCGTGCCGTCGCGCTTGTCCTTGGTGTAGCGACCACCGACGGTCAGGTGGAACGCCGCGAACGCGTCCGGGGTAAACGTTGCCTGCGCGAAGGCGGCATAGCTATGCGCGGTGGCTGCGCTGGCGCGCTGCAGGAAACGCGATCCGACCGCCCAACCCTGATTGTCACTGGTGATCGTGCCGCTCACGAGAGGAGGCAGGATCGTGTAGGCGGTGCCGTCGGCGTTCCACTGGTTGGTGCTCGGCGTCCCAGCCGATTCCCGCGCATGTTCCTGGAAGTAATACAGGCCCGCGGTGTAATCGAGCTGCGGAATGCTGCCGACCGCCTGGAATTCCTGGCTGAATTGGCGCTGCGTCATCCACGACAGGCTATAGCGGCTGAACTTGCCGTTCGGCGAGAAGACCGTGCGGTGCGCTCCGCCCGAATTGTCCCATTGATCGGTATCGACGCCGCGCCACGCGGTGATCGAGCGCAACTCGATCGAGGGTGCGACCTCCCACTTGATCGTCGAGGACACGCCATGGGTGCGATCGGTGCTGAGCTGCTGCGGCACGCCGATGTCGGCCCGCGTTATGCGCCGGTCGCCCGAGACGACGACGAGCGCCGGCAGCGGTGCGATCGTGCCCGACGGCGCCTTGCCCTTGTTATTGGCAAGCTGCGTCAGCGTCGCGACAGGCAGGTTCGTCGGGTTGTAATTGACCAACTGGCTGTAGAACGGCGTATTCTCGTCCTTCGCCTGATCGTAGGCGACGGTCACCGACAGGCCCGGGGCCGGCTTCCACAGCGCGGTCGCGCGCCCGCCGACGCGATTGTAATAGTTCCAGCCGTAGCTGCCCGGCAGCGGGTTGCTGACGGTCGCGTCCTGATGCTGCGCGACGCCGTCGAACTTCAGCGAGATGTTCGCGAACTCGGGCATGTTGACGTGGAACTGACCGGTGTACGCGCCGTAATTGCCATAGCCCGCGGTCAGCGTGCCATCGAACTTGCCGGTCGGCGCGGCGGTGACGATCGACAGCGCGCCACCTTCGGTGTTGCGGCCGAACAGCGTGCCCTGCGGCCCACGCAGCACTTCGATCCGAGCCACGTCGAACAGGGCGGCGTTCAGCCCTTGCGAGCGGCCGAGATACACGCCGTCGACATAGACGCCGACGCCGGTGTCCCGCGCGGTCTGGTTCTGGTCGAACGGTACGATGCCGCGGATGCCGATGGTGAGAGCGGACTGGCGCGCCTCGAAAGTGGCGACGCGCAGCGACGGGATCGCGCCATCACCCAGATCGAGCAGGCTTTGGATGTGACGATCCTTGATGATGACCGGATCGATGACCGAGATGGCGATCGGGGTTTTCTGCAAGTTCGTTTCGCGACGGGTCGCGGTGACGACGACCTCGGTCAGCCCCTGCGTATCCGTCGCCTCGGGCGAGGCGGGCGCGGGATCGGCGGCGGCAGGCGTTTCGGCGTGCGCAGCGAACGGCAGCGTCAGTGCGGCAATTCCGGTAAGCAGACGCAGCCGCGTCCGCGAAGCATTCGACATGATAACGATCCCCTTTCGGCCAATTGGCCTGACGAGGCTCGTCTAATTCAGTTCGGCTGCAAGCTTGTGACGCATTGGTGACATCCGCAGATGGCGAATTTCATCTTGATTACATGTTCAGATCAGATGGTCCTTGATCGTAGAGCACAGAATAACAATCCGCAATCGCTCGAAAAATTGCGGATTACTGTAATCATCGTCTTGGGGACGATGATTATTCTGTCGCAGCGATCCGTCCGCCAACTGCGGCGAAGAGCGCCACGGTGTCGGTCAGCCGCGCCGCGCGCGCCTGCACGAGTTGCGCGCGGGCCTGCGCATCGGCGGCGCTGGAGTTGAGCAACGCCAGCGTGTCGATGTCGCCAAGCGCGAGCCGCCGTCGGGCAAAGGTCAGCGCCTGGTTCGACGCGTTCGCGGCACGCGTAGCCGCGTCGAGGGCGACACCGTCGGTCGACAGTCCGGTCAGCGCGTCCGAGACGTCACCGAAGGCGGTCAACACAGCGGTGCGATAATTGGCCTTTGCGCCGTCGAGCGCCGCCTCAGCAGCGCGTTGCTGGTGGCGGAGCTGTCCCGCGTGGAACAGCGGCTGCGTGATCCCGCCGATCAACGTCCAGAAAGGATTGCCGTTCTTGAACATGTCGCCGAACCGCTGCGCCGACCCGCCGGCATTGGCGCTGAGCGTGATCGACGGGAGGCGCGCGGCGATCGCGGTCTGGACGTCGGCGCCGACCCCTTCGAGTTGCGCGCGCGCTGCCTGCACGTCGGGGCGTTGCGCGACGAGGTCGGACGGGAGCACCGCGGGCAGTTGCGTCGGCAGCGTCAGCTGCGCGAGCGTCGGCAGATCGGGGAGCGCTTCACCGGCCGCGCGGCCGAGCAATGCTGCGATCACAACGCGTTGATGCGCCTCCTGCCGGACCAGCGCGGGCAGCGCGCCCTCGGCGGCGGCGAGCGCGGTTTGCTGGGTCACGACGTCTGCGGCGCCGACGGCGCCGAGGCGCTCGCGGAGTTGCAGGCGATCGAGGATATCGCGGTTGACCGTCACCGCCGTCCGCGCGGCGTCGAGCTGGTCGGCGAGCGCCGCGCGCTGGATCACCGCCTGCACCAAGTTACTGACAACAGTGGTTCTTGCCGCGTCGAGGCGGCTGCGCTGGACGGCGGCTTGGGCGCGGGCGGAGCGGACGCGGCTGCGGGTGCCGCCGAAGGCGTCGAGCGTGTAGCTGACGTTCACCTGCGCCGTGTGGAGCGTGTAGAGTTGCTGGTTCTGGTTGGCGATCACCGGCGAGATCGCGTCGGAAACGCGTGCCCGTTCCGCCTGATAGCTGGCGTCCGCCTGTGGCAACAACGCCCCGCCGGCGGCGCGCGCCTGCTCCGCGGCCTGACGCAAGGAGGCGTCGGCGGTGGCGATGTCGTTGTTGTGGCGGAGCGCTTCGGTGACCAGACCATCGAGTTGCGGACTGGCAAACGCCGTCCACCATGCCGCCTGGGACGCGGACGACCCCGAAAATACCTGGCTCGGCGCGCTCTCCGGCGTGATCGGTGCCGGCGTCGATGCCGCCGGGAGCGCGATATGCGGGTTTAGATCACGCGGGCCGACGGTGCACGCCGCGATCGCGGTGCAGCCGAGCAGCAAAGCGAGCGTCCGGGTCATGCGATCACCTCCGATCCGCCATTATGGTGGCCAACGTCGCGGCCATGCGCACCGCGATCGGCGGGCGCGACGCGGCGTGAGAAGCGGTCGATCAGCACCGGCAGGATCAGCAGGATCAGCACCGGCGCGAGCGTCATCCCGCCGACCACGACCAGCGCCAGCGGCTTCTGCACCTGGCTGCCGATCCCGTGCGACATCGCGGCGGGAAGCAGACCGATCGCGGCGACCAGACAGGTCATCACCACCGGGCGCAGCGAGTGGCGCACCGTCGTCGCGATCGCATGCGCGCGGTCGAGCCCCTCGTCGATCGCATTGTTGAAGGTGGTGACGACCAGGATGCCGTCCATCACCGCGATGCCGAACAAGG
This sequence comes from Sphingomonas sp. LR60, assembly GCF_036855935.1. Classification (NCBI taxonomy): domain Bacteria; kingdom Pseudomonadati; phylum Pseudomonadota; class Alphaproteobacteria; order Sphingomonadales; family Sphingomonadaceae; genus Sphingomonas; species Sphingomonas sp. LR60. The sequence goes on from NZ_JASPFK010000001.1 coordinate 3,367,351, forward strand.
CGACGAAGCCGATCGCTGCCGAGATGCTGAACGCGGTGCCGGTCAGCGCCAGCGCCAGCACCCCGCCGACCACCGCAAGCGGGATGGCGGCGAAGGCGAGCAGGCTGTCGCGGATCGACCCGAAATTGGCGTAGAGCAGCAACAGCATCAGCAACAGGCTGATCGGCACGACGATTTCCAGCCGCGCGATCGCGTTGTTGAGATTGTCCAGCTCGCCCGCCCATTCGAGATGATAGCCCGCGGGCAGATGGACGTTGTGCTGGATCCGCGCGCGCGCCTCGTCGACCGCGCCACCCAGATCGCGCCCACGCACCGAGAATTTGATCGGGATGTAGCGTTCCTGATGCTCGCGATAGATGAACGACGCCCCCGAGGTCAGGCGAACGTTGGCCACCTCCGAGAGCGGCACCTGGATGGTCTGCGCGCTGCCGTCGAGCGCGGGCGCGCCGATCGTGATCCGGCGCAGCGCCTCGAGCGAATCACGCTGTTCGGACTTGAGCCGGACGATGATCGGGAAGTGCCGATCGGTGCCGGTCTCGTAGAGATCGGCCGAGCTGCTGCCGCCGATCGCCGCCGCGACGACGCCGTTCACGTCGTCGGGCGTCAGCCCGTAGCGCGCGGCGCGCGCGCGATCGACGTCGATGCGGACGGTCGGCTGACCCAGCGATTGGAAGACGCCGAGATCCTCGATCCCGCGCACCTTGCCCATCTGGTCCTTGATCTGATCGGCGTATTTTTCGAGCGTCGGCAGATCGGGGCCGAACAGCTTGATCGAATTGGCGCCCTTCACGCCCGAGGCGGCTTCCTCGACGTTATCCTCGATGATCTGCGAGAAGGAGAAATCGACGCCGGGATATTTGGCGCTGAGCTTCTTCGACAATTCGTCGATCAGTTTTTCCTTGGTCATGCCCGACGGCCATTCGTCGGCAGGCTTGAGCGGCACGAAGAATTCGGCGTTGAAGAACCCGGTCGCGTCGGTGCCGTCGTCGGGGCGGCCGTGCGCGGACAGCACCGCGGTCGCTTCAGGATATTGCGCGATGATCCGGCGGATGCCGTTGACGGTCGGCTGACCCGCCTCAAGGCTGATCGACGCCGGCAGCGTGGCGCGGATGTACATATTGCCTTCTTCCAGATGCGGAAGGAATTCGATGCCGAGCGAGCGCACCCCGACCATCGCGACCAGCAACAGCAGCACGCCGCCGCCGAGCGCGAGCACGCGATTGCCGAGCGCGAAGGCGGCGGCGGGTTCGTAGGCGCGGCGCAGCTTGCCGACGATGAACGTCTCCACTTCCGACAATTTGTCCGGCAGCAGCAAGGTCGCCAGCACCGGCGCGACCGTGAAGGTCGCGATCAGCCCGCCGGTGATCGCATAGGCATAGGTCTTCGCCATCGGGCCGAAGATGTGCCCTTCGACGCCGGTCAGGGTGAACAGCGGCAGGAAGCTGGCGATGATGATCGCGGCGGCGAAGAAGATGCCGCGGCTGACCTCGCTCGACGCGCCCAGCACCGCCGAGAAGCGGTTGGCGAGCGAATAATGGCCCTTGCCGCCTTCGACGTGGGCCGATCGTTCGACCATGTGGCGGAAGATGTTTTCGACCATAATGACGCAGGCGTCGACGACGAGCCCGAAGTCCAGCGCGCCGACCGACAACAAATTGGCGCTTTCGCCCTGCAACACGAGGATCAGGATCGCGAAGGCGAGCGCGAACGGGATCGTCGCCGCAACGATGATCGCGCTGCGCAGGTTTCCGAGGAACAGCCATTGCAGCGCGAAGATCAGCAGGATGCCGACCACCATGTTTTCGAGCACGGTGTGGATCGTCAGCTTGATGAGATCCGAACGGTCGTAGATCCGTTCGAGATGGACGCCGGGCGGGAGGACGCCCGAATCGTTGATCTCCGCGACTTCCTTCTGGACGCGCTCGATCGTCGGCATCGACTGCGCACCGCGCTGCATCAGCACGATGCCCTGCACGATATCGTCCTGGTCGTTGTAGCCGGCGATGCCGAGCCGCGGCGTGTTGCCGATCGTGACCCTGGCGACGTCCTTCACCAGCACCGGCTGCCCGCCGGCCGTGCCGACCAGCACGTTCTCGATGCCGGCCGGCGACTGGATCAGCCCGACGCCGCGGACGATCGCGGCCTGTGCGCCGAAATTGATCGTCTGTCCGCCGACGTTGCCGTCGCTCTTGGCGATCGCCTGCAGCACCTGGTTGACGGTGACGCCGTGCGCGGCGAGCCGGTCGTTATCGATCACCACGTCATAGGCGCGCAACTTGCCGCCCCAGCCGGTGACGTCGATCACGCCGGGAATGCGCTTGAAGCGGCGTTGCAGCACCCAATCCTGCAACGTCTTGAGATCCATGACCGAATAGCCCTTGGGCGCGGCGATACGGTAGCGGTAGATCTCCCCGACCGGGCTGGTCGGCGACAGCGTCGGCTGTGCCCCGCCCGCCAGCGGCGGCAGCTGCGACAGGCGGTTGATGACCTGCTGCCGCGCCTGTTCGTTGGTGTAATCGTAGCTGAACTGGATCTTGATGTCCGACAGGCCGAACAGGCTGATCGCGCGGATCGCGGTCAGATGCGGGATGCCCGCCATCTGCACCTCGATCGGGATCGTGACGTTGCGCTCCATCTCCTCGGCGGACAGACCCTGAGTCTGGGTGATGACCTCCACCATCGGCGGGACCGGATCGGGATAGGCCTCGATATTCAGGTTCGCGAAGCCGATCACCCCCGCCACCAGCATGGCGACGAAGATGCCGACGATCAGCAGCCGCTGGCGCAGCGCGAAAGCGACGATGCGATTCACTCGCCGAGCCCCGCTTCGTTGACGAACAAGGCGCCGGCGGTGACGATCCGCTCACCGGGGTTGAGCCCCTTGACGATCGCGACCTGCCCGTCCTGGCTGTCGCCGGTTACGACGTCGCGCGATGCCAGCAGCCCGCCGGGACGCATGACCCAGACGCGCGCCTGCTCGCCTTCGTGGATCACCGCGGCGGCGGGAACGCGCATCTCCGCGCTCGCGCTGGCGCGACGGATCGCGAAGCTGGCGAACATCTGCGGCTTGAGCGCGGCGCCGGGATTGGCGATCGCGGCGCGCACCGGCAGGCGGTGCGTGACGGGATCGAGCGCCGCGCCGACCAGATCGATCCGCGCGCTGAAGCTACGGCCGGGCAGCGCGGGGGTGGTGACGGTGGCGGCATCGCCGACATGGATCGACTCGGCATCGCCTTCCGCGACCTGCGCGACCAGCCAGACGCGCGACGGATCGGTGATCGTCATCACCGGCTTGTCGCCGCCCTGCCCGACATATTGCCCGGCGGACACGTCGCGCGAGGCGATCAGCCCGCTGATCGGCGCATGGAGCGTCGTGACGTCGTGGATACCCGATACTTCGCTGACATTTTCCAGCCGGCGGATCTCGGCGGGCGACTTTCCCAGCACCGCGAGCTTGTCGCGTGCCGCGCCCAGCGAGGCGGCGGCAGTGCGCGCGCTCGCCTGTGCGGCGGAGAGATCGGCCTGCGCCTGCTGGTAATCCTTGAGCGCGCCACCGGCGGTCTCGTAGATCTGCTTCTGCCGGTCGGCCGCGCGCTGCGCCGCGACGAGCTGCGCCTGCGCATTCTGATAGGCGGCGCGCGCCGCGAACAGCGAGCTGCGCGCCTCGACGAAATCGCCGGTGCGCACCAGCATCAGCGGCTGCCCCTGCACGACGCGCTCGCCCGCCTCGACCAGCACCTTCACGACCTGACCCGCATAGGGCATCAGCACCGGCGTGCTGCGATCGCCGTCGACGGTGATCGCACCGCTGGCCAGCACCTGCTCGGCCGATCCGCCGTCGCCGACGCGCATCGTCTGGAGCCCGGCAAGCTGCATCGGGGTCGGACGGAAGGTGCCGGGCGGCGGCGGCGCGGGCGGTGCCTCTTCATTATGGGTCAGTTTGCCGATCAGCGTGACGAGCAGGACGATCCCGACCAGCGCGGCAGCGACGATCGCCAGCCAGCGCCATTGCGCCGGGCGGGACAGACGGTTCGCGGGGGAAGCGGAACGGATTCGTCGGCTGCGTGCATGATCGACTCTGCGTACGGTGAACCGTAAGGCGCGTAGCGGTTCCGGCTTACATGTTTCTTACTATTGCTGCGCTGCGGGGGATCATTGCGCATATTATTTATCGAGGATGACGCGGCGTTGGCGGAAGCGTTGGCGGCGGCGTTGCTGCAACGCGGGCTGACGCTCGACCATGCCGCGTCGCTGGACGAGGCGGAGGCGTATCTGGCAGCGGTGGACCATGCCGCGATCCTGCTCGACCTCGGACTGCCCGATGGCGACGGACTGGCGTGGCTGCGGCGGCGGCGCGCGGGCGGCGAGACGCGCCCGGTGCTGGTGCTGACCGCGCGTGGCAGCGTCGAGGCCCGCGTGCGCGGGCTGCACGACGGCGCGGACGATTATCTGGTCAAGCCGTTCGACGCCGACGAGCTGCATGCGCGGCTGCTCGCGGTGCTGCGGCGGAAGGGCGGCTATCTGGGCGTATCGCTGACCTGCGCGCGGCTGACCTTCGATGTCGAGACGCGGACGGTGCGGGTCGGCGAGACGTTGCTGACGTTGTCGACGCGCGAGACCGAATTGCTCGAACTGCTCCTGCGGCGCGCGGGGAACGTCGTGCCCAAGCGCGTGGTGGAGGACCAGTTGTTCGGGGCGGGCGGCGATCAGGGATCGAAAAACGCGGTCGAAGTCTATGTCCACCGGCTGCGCAAGCGGCTCGACGAGGCCGGTACCGGCGCGCGGATCGATACGGTGCGCGGGGTCGGCTATCTGTTGCGCAGCGCGGCATGAGGCGGTGGTGGCCGCGGTCGCTGTTCGGGCAGCTGGCGCTGCTCAACGTAGCGATCGCTCTGGCCGCCGCGGTGACGTTGCCGGTGGCGGTCGGGGCCTTGCTCCACCGCGTCGCGCGGCATTACCAGCATGAGGTGCTTCACCAGCAGGCGCAGCGGGTCGCCGACCGGCTGAGCGCCGATCACGGCGATGCGGCGCGGGCGATGGCGAGCGTCGACCTGCTCGCGGGCGGGCTGTCGCTGGCGATCGTCGATGCCGGGCGGCACGTGGCCGGCGCGCGCAGGCCGGCGCGGGCGGAGGTGCTGGCGGCGGTGCCGCTGGTGCGTCGGGCGGCGCTGGTGCGGCGCGGGCGGATCGCGGTGCTCAGCCGACCGGCGGGGGCGCGGTGGATCGTGGTGTCGCAGGACAGCACCGCGCCCGAGGTGGTGACCGACGATATCGTCACGACCTTCCTCAAGCGGTTCGTGCTGTTGCTGCTGCCGTTCGTGATGCTGGGGCCGTTGGTGGCGGCGTGGCTGACGCGCGGGATACGGGCGCGGATGCGGCGCGCGGCGCAGACCGCCGCCGCGATCGGGCCGCGCGCCCTCGATGGGCGGCTGCCGCTGGGGACGCTGCCCGCCGAGATCGAGCCGCTGGTGGTGGCGACGAATGCCGCGCTCGACCGGCTGGAAGAGGCGTTTGCGGCGCAGGCGGCGTTCGCGGCGGACGTCGCGCATGAGCTGCGCACGCCGTTGGCGACGATCCGGCTGCGCGCGGGCGCGGTGACGGATGCCACGGCGCGCGCGGCATTGGTGCAGCAGGTCGACCGCGCGGCGCGGGTGATCGCGCAATTGCTGAGCCTTGCCGACCTGGAGCGGCCGGTGCAGGACGACGGCGCGGTGGTCGATCTCGGCGCGATCGCGGAGAACGTGGTGGCGGAGCGCGCCCCGGCGGTGCTCGCAGCGGGGCGGACGATCGAACTTTATGTCGATGGCGCCGCCGTGATCCCCGGTGAGCCGGCGGCGATCGTGCTGGCGCTGGAGAATCTGATCGACAATGCGGTGCGGCACACGTCGGCGGGGGCGCGGATCATGGTCGGCGCCGGGCCGGGGGCGCGGCTGTGCGTGTGCGACGACGGCGCGCCGATCCCGCCCGAGCGGCTGGTGCGGATGCGCGAGCGATTCTGGAAGGGCGAAGCGCGCAGCGGTGGATCGGGGCTGGGGCTGTCGATCGTCGCGCGCATCGCCGCCGCGCATGGCGGGGTGTTGACGCTTGAAGCCGGCGAGGGCGGGCGCGGGTTGAGGGCGGCTATGGTGTTCTGACCATCATTGCGCCTGCTTTACCGGGACGATCGGGAGCAGGACCGCGCTGGCCTGCGCGCCGCCGCGTTCGATCGTCACCGTCGCCTTCCGGTAATCGCCGGGCTGCGCGAAGAAGATGTTCTTCACGTAGGTCTGCGGGTTGCGGTCGTAGAGCGGGAAGAGGCTCGACTGGACCTGCACCATCACGCGGTGCCCCGGCTGGAAGACGTGGTTCACGGTCGGCAGGCGGAAGCGGTAGCGCTGAACCTTGCCCGCGGGGATCGCGCTGGGCCTGGCGAAGCTGTCGCGATAACGGCCGCGAAAGATGTCGAGGCTGATCGGAAGCTGATAGCCGCCCATCTTCGGATCGGCGACGTTCGGTGGCAGCACGTCGATGATCTTCACGACGAAATCGCCATCGGTGCCGGTCGTCTTCGCATAGAGATCGGCAATCGGCGCGCCCGAAACGCGCATCGGCTGCGTCAGCACCGGCGTCATATAGGTCATCACGTCGGTGCGGCCATCGGCCGGGCGCTGGTCGCTGACCAGCCAGTCGCCCCAGCGGCCGTCGTCGAAATTGACCGGGCGCGGCAGATGCGGGACCGGCTTGGCGGGATCGGACACATAAGCGTCGCCGCCTGCGGCGCCCTTGGCGCTCGCCAGCCCGCCGTCCGCTTGCAGATACATCGGCGTCAGCGGCGCGGCGCAGCCCTGTTCGCACGCCAGCGGCCAAGTGGCGAAGCGGTCCCAGTGGTTCTCGCCGGTGTTGTAGATCGCGGCGGTCGGCAGGTTCGCCGCGGGGCCGTCGTTGAGATATTGGTCGAACAGCGGGCGCACCATCTGCTCGCGGAATTGCGCGGCAGTGTCGCCGTTCCACTGGAACGGGCCAAGGCTCCGTCCCTCGCGATTGACCTGGCTGTGCCGCCACGGTCCCATCACGAGAAAGTTGTTGCCGACCTTCCCCTTGGCCTTGAGCGCCTCCCATGCGGTGATCGCGCCGTACATGTCCTCCTGATCCCAAAGCCCCTGTTCCCAGAGCGTCGGCACGTTCGAGGGATTGGCGGCGAGCAACTTGTCGAGTGCCTGCCCCTGCCAGAAGGCGTCATAGGCGGGATGCTGCGACATGCGCGTCCAATAGGGCAATTGGTCGTAGCCCGATCGCTTCGCCCAATCGCCCGCCGACTTGTCGCGGAAATTGTCGTAATCGTCATAGCCGCCGGTCGGCGGCAACGGGCCGCCGCTCTTGTAGCCGGTCTGCCCGCCGAGCCACGCGATATTGGCGAGCCGGAACGCACCGTAATGGAACCAGTCGTCGCCCATCCAGCCGTCGATCATCGGGCTTTCGGGCGCGGCGACCTTCAGTGCGGGGTGCGGGTTGAGCAGCGCCATCACCACCGTGAAGCCCTCGTAGGACGAGCCGATCATCCCGACGCGGCCGTTCGACTGCGGCAGGTTGGCCTTGTTCACCAGCCAGTCGATCGTGTCATAGGCGTCGGTGACGTGATCGACCTTGGTCGGGTTGAGCGGGCCGATCACCGGGCGCGTCACGACATAGTCGCCCTCCGACCCGTATTTGCCGCGCACGTCCTGATAGACGCGGATATAGCCGCCCTTGACGAAGACCTCGTCGGCGAGCGGCAGGGCGTTCTGCATCGACGGGCTGTCACTGCGGTTCGCACGCGCCGAGGCGTTGTACGGCGTGCGGGTCAGCACGATCGGGGCGTTGGTCGCGCTCTTCGGGATGACGATGACGGTGTGGAGCTTCACCCCGTCGCGCATCGGGATCATCACGTCCTGCTTGATATAGTCGCGCTCGACCGTCGGCAGGCGGAAGGCGGCGGGAATGTCGCCACCGGCTGGCGGCCGCGTCTGCGGGGCCTGCGCCGCGACGGTGGCCAGAGCGATAAGCGGCAGCGACAGCACGGAACGACGCATGGAGAACTCCGGCAGGATTGTTGTCGCGATCTGTGCGGCAGGACGCCCGCCGCCGCAAGCACGTCGAAAGGGGTGGTCATGCGCCGGGTCGCGAGGCATGATCGTGAAAACCAGTTCTCAAAAATCAAATCATCGCGAGAGGAGCAGCCCATGAAGGTGACACGCAGGCAGGCGCTGGGCGCGGGTGCGACCGCAGGGGCGATAGCGGCAGTGCCTGCCGGGGCGGCGGCGACTCCGGCGACCTGCGCCTATAGCACGCGGCCCGGCGGCGCGCGGGCGGTGCGCGTTTCGGCGCCGCGCGCCTTTACCGGCGACTGGCGTTCGCTGACCGACGGATACAGCGTGCCGGACTGGTTCCGCGACGCCAAGTTCGGGATCTGGGCGCACTGGACCGCGCAATGCGTGCCTGCCGCAGGCGACTGGTACGCGCGCAACATGTACCTGCAGGGGTCGACGCAATATGCGCATCACCTGAAGAATTACGGCCACCCCGCCGATACCGGCTTCATGGAGATCCAGAACCGCTGGAAGGCCGAAAAGTGGGACCCGGTGCGGCTGATCGACCTCTATCAGAAGGCCGGCGCGCGGTATTTCATGGCGTTGGCCAACCACCACGACAATCTCGATTGCTATGCCTCGACGCATCACGCGTGGAACAGCACCCGCGTCGGCCCGAAGCGCGACATCGTCGGGACGTGGGAGAAACTGGCGCGCGAGCGGGGCCTGCGCTTCGGCGTGTCGAACCATTCGGCGCACGCCTGGCACTGGAACCAGGCCGCTTATGGCTATGACCCCGAAGGGCCGCGGCGTGGCCAGCGCTATGACGCGTTCCGGCTGACCGCCGCCGACGGCAAGGGCAAATGGTGGGACGGGCTCGACCCGCAACAGCTGTATACCGGGCGCGACGACATCATGCCCGACGGCATCCAGACGCTGTTGGAGGCGGATGCGTGGCACGAGGCGCACGACCGGATGTGGAACGAGGGCACGCCCGCCAATCAGGCGTTCGTGCGCAACTGGTATCTGCGCTGTCAGGAACTGGTCGACCGCTATCGCCCCGACCTGGTCTATTTCGACAATTTCGACCTGCCGCTCGAACAGGCCGGGCTCGACATCACCGCCTATTTCTACAACCGCAGCATGGCGTGGAACGGCGGGCGATTGCAGGCGGTGGTGACGGGCAAGAACATCCCGCCGCAGCGCCGGATGGGCGTGGTCGACGACGTGGAGCGCGGCGGCAAGACCTATATCGAACGCTTCCCGTGGCAGACCGATACCTGCATCGGCGAATGGCATTACGATCAGGCGGTCTATGATCAGGACCGCTACAAATCCGCCGCCACGGTCATCCACACCTTATGCGACGTGGTGTCGAAGAACGGCAATCTGATGGTCAACGTGCCGCTGCGCGGCGACGGGACGATCGACGACAAGGAAGAGCGGATCGTCGAGGGGATCGCCGCGTGGATGCAGCGCTATGGCGACGCGATCTACGCGACGCGCCCGTGGCGCGTGTATGGCGAAGGGCCGCGCAACGGCGGCGGCGGGTTGTTCTCGGAGGGCGGGCCGAAGTCGCTCTATGGCCCGAAAGATATCCGCTATGTGACGAAAGGCGAGCGGCTGCACGCCCTGGTGCTCGGCTGGCCCGAGGACGGGATCGCGCGGCTGACGTTGCTCGCGAAGGACAATCGCGTTGGGCGCGGCACCGTCCAGCGCGTCACCGTGCCGGGCAGCGACGCCCCGCTGCGCTTCGTGCGCACCGGCGACGCGCTGGAGGTGACGCTGCCGCCGGCGCTGCGTAACGATATCGGCATCGCGCTGATCCTCAGCGGTTCGGGGCTGACGGAAGGATCGGTGGCTTAGGGACCTCACATTGCTCCGTCATTGCGAGCGAAGCGAAGCAATCCAGAGCCGGACCTGGACGCCTTGGATTGCTTCGCTGCGCTCGCAATGACAGCCGGACTCACGTCATTAATTCCGCGGCTGGCCTGCGGCAGTCCGGTATTTCTGCGAACGCAGGAACACAGAGCCACAATGGGCAGCGCGCAAGGCTCTGGGCTCCTGCGTGCGCAGGAGCACGGAATTCAGGGTATCGACCTTAACGCAGGATAACGGACGCATTCAGTCTCCGCTCAACGGCTCCCACCTATCGCTGTGATCGTCGCAGCCGCTTCGGCCTGCGGCAGTGATGCGTGAGGGGAGCTGGATCATGTGGAAGAAGGTCTCGGTCGGTTTCGGTTCGATGGCGCTGGCGATTGCTGCGCTGACCCCGGTCGCTGCGCAGGCGCAGCGGTGGGTCGAGCGCGACTATTACGAGCGCGACTATCGCGGCTATGACGACGATGGCTATCGCGACCATGACCGCGCGTATCGCGATGCGTATCGCGACGGCTGGAACCGCGGCCCGCGCTATGCCGAATATGATCGTGGCGGGTACGATCGCGATCGTGGCTATGCGCGTGACGATCGCCGCTATCGTTATCGTGCGCGCTGCCAGAACGGCACGACCGGCACAGTGCTCGGCGCGATCGCCGGCGGTCTGCTGGGCCGCACGATCGACCAGCGCGGCGACCGCACGCTCGGCACCGTCCTGGGTGCGGGTGCAGGCGCACTGGCGGGCAACGCGGTCGAGCGCGCCGACAACCCGCGCTACTGCCAGCGCTGAACGACCGATCTATCATCGCGGCGAACCAGCCCTCTCCCTCACGGGAGGGGGCTGTTCCTTTTCGCGTGATGTCAAACCCTTCGATCAAGTACGTGGCGGTCGTGCCATCGATGTTGCATGGCATGTCGCGTTTCGTCGAAGAGGAAGATCGTGGCACGCCCAGCGGTGCTCAACACGCTCAGTCTGGCAATCTCCAGCGGACTGAACTTCATCTCATTGTTATTGTGGGTTCGATTGCTTTCGCCGGGTGAGTTCGGTCAGTTCACGCTCATCACCACGACGACGCTGCTGATCAACGCGATCCTGTTCGAATGGGAGCGAATCGTCAGTGCGCGTACACTTTACTCTTCGACCTCAGCGACGCTTATCGACCCGCGTCGCGCCGATGCCCTGTTCACGATCGTCGGCGGGCTGATCCTCGCGCTCGGCGGCGTGACCGCGATCCTGTCGATCTCGGGGCAGACGATCTTCGGCATGGCACCCGACTGGCTGTGGATGTTGTTCGTCTTCCTGGTCAGCGAGGTGGCGCTGACGCAATTGAACGTCATCAGCCGGGCGCGGCAAGCGGCGTGGCACACCTTCTGGGTGATCGTCACGCGATCGGCATTGTCGCTGGCGATCGGCGTGACGCTGGTGCTCGGCTACCGGCTGGGGCTTGCGGGCGTGTTGCTCGGGCTGGTCATCGGTCAGTCGGCGGCGGTGATCGGCGGCGTCGTGACCGACGCGGTGTGGCGGCGGCTGCGGCTGCGCGGCACACGGCGAGAGGATCGCGCGATCATGGGCGGGATGCTCAGGCTGGGTGCGCCGTTGATGCTGAGTTCCGGGCTGTCGTACGGCGTCGGGGTGCTCGATCGCTATCAGGTCGAGCATATCCTCGGCACGTCGAGCGTCGCTTATTATGCCGCGCCCGCCGACCTGCTGCAAAAGACGCTCGGCTTCGCGATGCAGGCGGTCAACATCACAATGTATCCGGCGATGGTGCGCGCCTATGAGGACAACGGTCCGGATGCGGCGCGCGTGCTCCTGGAAGACGCGGCCGTGCTGTATTGGGCGATGTGCCTGCCGATTCTGATAGCCGCGACGGTGCTGGCCGGGCCGGTCAGCCACCTGTTGCTCGGTGCGCGGCTGGCGGCGCAGAGTGCGCCGTTGCTGCCGCTGGTCACCGCCGCGGCGCTGCTGCGCTTGCTGACCATCTACCACGTCCAGATCGCGTTTCAGCTGACGCGCCACATGCGGCTGCTGACGGTCGCGCCGACGGTGGCGATCGCGATCTTCGTGCTGCTGGGCGCGGCGTCGCTGCATCGGTTCGGGCTGGTCGGGATCGCGGGCGTGTCGCTGCTGGCGCAGGCGAGCGGCTATGCGATCAGCGCGACGCTGGCGCGGCGCACGTTCGGGATGCGGCTGCTGCGGCGCGACAATGTTAAGGTGCTGGTGGCCGGCGCGGCGATGGCGGCGGCGATGCTGCCGTTCGCGCACGTCACCGGCGTGGCGATGACGCTGGTCGCCCTCATCGCGGGCGGGTCGGTCTATGCGGGCGCGATCCTGCTGTTGCGGCTCGATCGGGTGCGCGCGATCACACCGGGGGCAGCGCGGGCAGGCAGGACCGGCCGCGCACCGTGGCGGGCAACGGCAGCAGCTTGCCGACCGGCGAGGAGAAGGCGACGGTGAGCGTCACCGACAACCCGCTCGTCGATCCGCCGCAGGTCGCCGCCGGATCGATGACGACATTGGCGGGCGTGACGGTGATGCCGTTCGCCTTGGCGCGTGTCACGGCGTAGCTCACCTGCTTCGCCGCACTGTCGCACGCGGCGCTCGCGATCGTGCGGCAGCGCGCGGTGCTGTAGGCGGCCTGGTCCAGCGCCTGATCCATCCAGATCAGCCGCGCGCCCTCGATCAGCCCGAACAGCGCCATCAGCAGCAAAGGCAGGACGATCGCGAACTCGATGACGGTCGCGCCGCGTTCGTCGCGGATCATTGGAGCCGCACCGTCGTGCTCTGCGACACCACGCCGTTGCCCAGCATCCCGCGCGGGAGCAGCGCCGGGCGGAACGGGTAGGACGCGGTCATCTTCAGGTAATAGCCCGACTGGCTGTTCGCCGACGCACCGCTGCCACACGGCGCGCCGCAGCTGCCGGCGGGCACCAGCGTCGCCGAGGAGGTCAGGCAGGCGCAGGTGCGCGAGGTGTTGACGCAATTGTCCTGCCCGCTGTTGCACCCGATCCTGACCGTCAGCGCACCCGGCGTCGTGACGTTGGAGGCGGCGCGCAGATAGCCGGGCAAGGCGCTGTAGTTGACCGCGTCGCGCGACTTGAACGCGGCGATCGACGCGCCGCTCATCGCCTGCGCCAGCCTCGCGCGCTCGATCGAAAAGGTGCCGATGTCGAGCGCGGCGAGCATGGTGATGAAGAACAGCACCATCCACAGCGCGAATTCAGCGGCGGCCACGCCGCGCCGGTCGCCGGAAAGGCGGCGGAGAAGGAAGCGCTTGCTCATGAGATCAGATCCACCGTGCCGCTGCCTCCGCTACCCGCGCCGATCCCGGTACACGTCGATCCCGCCGTCGCGCCGCCGGTCAGGGTCACGCGATAGGCGACCAGCATGAAGCAGCGCGCCGTCGAACCCGAGCTGTTGCCGCCGCTGCTGGTGAGCGCCGAATTGGGAAGATGCACCGCGCCGCTGAAGACGCTGGTCGCCCCGCCGGCCCATGTCGTGTCGGTCGAGGTAAGGCTGTCGAGCAGGATATCGGCGATCGCGCCGCCGCTCGTCGTCGTGGCGGGGGCCACGATGATCGTCTTGGCCGCGCCCGCCAGATTGATCGTCCCGGAGAGGACAAAGGTGACGTTGATCCCGGCCATGTTGTAGCCGCTGACGTCGGTGCCCTCCAGGGTATTCCCCCACGTCTGGTTGTTGATCGGTGAGGTATAGGGCCATGCATTGCCGCCGGTGCCGTTCGTGAGGCCGCCCTTGATCGTGTAGCGGCCCGCACCGAACAACACCGCTCCCGCCACGGAGAGGTTGCCGTTGATGAGGTGGTTGGCGGTCTTGCCAAATACCAGCTTGCTGTCCCCGCCCGTCACGATCGAACCATTGGCGCTGAACAGGCCATCGCCCATGAAGAAGCGTCCGCTGCCGTCGAGAGAGATCGCGTTGCCGCCGGGATTGGAAAGCGTGACGTCGGCCGCCCCCGCGATGATGGTCGAATCGCCGCCGACCGACACGCCGCCCGTGACATCGAGCGCCCCGGCCCCCAGCGTCAGCCAGCTGCCACCGCCGACCGAGATCCCGCCGAAGGCATGTGCCCCGGCCCCGATCGCCAGCGTGGCGCCGCCGCCGATCGAGAGTGGTGCGTTGATCGTCACCGGCCCGCTGCCGATGCGATTGGCGCCGGAGAAGTTGATCGTCCCCTGCCCGATCGACAGCTCGCCATCGCCGAAGACGACGTTCGCCGCGGAGAAGCCGCCGTTGATGCGATAGGTGCCGTTGCCGAAGATGACCGTCGCCCCGCCATCGATCGTCACCCCGCGCGCCACGGTCACCGTCGAATCCGCACTGAAGGTGACGCTGACACCGCCCGTGGCCGTGAGCGTGTCGATCGTGTAATTCCCGGAGGGCACCACGAAATTGCTGCTGCTGCCCTTACGGAACTTGGCGGCCGCCGCAGACGGCGAACTGCTGAACGACCAGGCCGCGCCGCCGCTCGGCGTGGTCGGGTTGGCGAGCGTCACCGGGGCGCGCCACGTTCCGATCAGCGAACGTGCGCTGCTGAGATCGAGATTGTCGGCCAGCGGATCGGCGACGGTGGAGCTTTGCTTCACACGCTTGTCCGCGCTGGGCACGTTGTTGTTCCAGCTCGGATTGGTGAAATTGCCGGCGTAGCGGAGCAGATCGGCGGTGAGCGTGCCGTAATTGTTCACGATGTCGCCGGCACCGGAAATAATGTTCTTGGCGTTGATGGCGGTGCCGTTGTTCGCGACCGATCCGACCCCGGCAACCGCGCACGCCGCCGCGTTGATCGTGGCCCCACCCTGCGTCTCGATCGCATTGCCCGAGTTGGCGAGCCCGACGATGCAGCCAGCGGTCGTCGGGGAAGTGGCGAGGCTGGCGGTGGCGGTGGTGCTGACGGGATAGCTCGCGCCGAGCCCGAGCACCCGGCCGAGCGTGATGTTGAGCGGCACGGTGATCGTCACCTGCACCGCCTTTGCACCCGGCGTCGGCACATCGGTGACCAGGCGCGCGACGACGGTGCCGTTGGTGATGCCGTGAACGGTTGCCAGATCCTGCGCGGTGGGTTGCAGGATCGCCTCGCTCTTCGCCGCGCTATACGCGACCCCGGCGGCGAGCGCGGCCATGTCGGCGACGCGCTGGTTCGACACCATGGTTTCGTAACCGCGATTCAGATCGACCGCGAAACTGGCCATGCCGATTAGGCTGACCGCGGAGAGCGCCGCAAGCACGGTGACGCCGCCGCGACGATCCGCGAAAACGTTCCTCAGCCTGAATGGCGCGCGCTTGTTCCAGGTCCACACACGCCGGACGCTAGCGGCGCTTAGTAAATAAATTCAGATCAAGTTGGGCAGAACCCACGAGAAGATCAGCGAACTTTTCGCAGAGCCGCCCGCAAGCCTCCATGAGGCGGTGCAGCGATCAGCCGTCGCTGCACCGTCACCGAGTCACAGACGCTCGACCGTTCCGGCCAGCACCACCGGCCCGGTCGGCTGCCCGGTCGGCGAGCCCCCGAGCGGCTCGATCGAGATCGCCAGCGTGCTGCCCGCCATCGGCAGGTTCGCGAGCGCCACGCGCACCTCGCGCCCGTCGCCTCGCGGCAGCAAGCCAAGCGGGATCGGCTTGCCGCCCGCCGGGATCCGCCACAATTGCCCGTCGCGCCCATCGGGCGTGTCGACGGCGCGGCTCAACCGCACCGACCCGGTCGCCGACTCGACGATCGCGACCGGGGGCGGCGCCTTCGTCTTGTCGGTCCACGCCAGCTGCGCGATCATCAGCCCTGCCGGAGTCGCCGGCACCGTCACCGGCGGTGCAGGAGATACGACGGTGGCGGGGGTGAGCAGCCAAGCGGCGAGCGACGCGGCGATCGCGCCGCCGGTCGCGCCGAACGCGAGCGAGCGCCAGTGAACGCGCTTCGTGCGTCCCGCGACGTTCGGCAGCCCCAGCATCGCCTCGATCCGCGCCGCGAGGTGCGGCGGGGGCGTGACCTCGCGATAATGATCGAAGAGCGGTGCGAAGCGGGTTTCCCACCACTCTACCTCGGCGGCGAAATCGGTGTCCTGCGCGCGCCGCGCTTCCGCCACGGCAGCCTCTTCCTCCGCGAGCAGGCCGATCACCAGCTCGGCCGCGAGAATGCGATCGTCAGGCGTCATCGTTCAGACACTCCCGCAGACGGATCAACGCACGACGGATGATGCTCTTCATCGTCGGCAGCGGCACCCCCGCGCGTACGGCGACATCGGCATAGGTCAGCCCGTCGAGAAACGCCGACCGGATCGCGTGGCGCGGCCGTTCGTCGAGTTCATCCAGACAAAGGTCGAGTCGCTGCCCGTCCTCCACAGCGACGATCGCCTGATCCGCCGGCAGCGCATCGTCGACCGGGTCGTGCGCGTCATCGGTGGGAACCGGGGTCAGGACGCGGCCGCGCGGCGAGCGTCGCCAGTCGAGCGCGCGGTTGCGCGCGATCGTCGCCAGCCACGTCACCGGGTGGCTCCGTTCCGGCCGATAGGCGGCGGCGCGACGCCAGACGATCAGATACACCTCCTGCAAAACGTCCTCCGCCGCCTGTCGCTCGCCACAGATACGAAGGCAGATGCCGTAAAGCTTCGCGGCGGTCAGATCGTACACGCGTCGAAACGCCTGCCGGTCGCCGCCCGCGCTCATCGTCAACGCGGCGACCAGCGTCGCTCTTCGCGACTCCGCCGTCTGTGTGTCGGTTGCCGTCACCGTTTCACTCCGCTGGCAGGATCGCCCGTTAAAATAGTTTTTTAACGATCCCGCATCCTAACCTGAATTCGTCTCGTACCTGCATTCACCCACGTCGAGGAAGATGCTCCGTGTCATTCCCGTGGGTTGTGGGAGGTGCGAAGTGACGATGCAAGACGCCCGAACCGAGCAGGATCTGTTGATCGAAACTTTCGACGGCCGTGCGCGCCGCCGTGAGAACCGCCGTGCCTTCTTCACCGCCGCCCTGGGCGTCGCCGCCGTCGGCGGTGCCTTCGCCTATGCCGATCCGGCGCTGGCGCAGAGCAGCGTGACCGACAGCGACGTGCTCAACTTCGCGCTCAACCTCGAATATCTCGAAGCGCAATTCTATCTCTATGCCGTGGGCGGCACTGGGCTGACCAGTGACCTGACCGCGAGTGGCGGCGGCACGGCCGGTGGGACGGTCACGGGTGGTGCCGCGGTCAATTTCACCACCGATCCGCTGGTCGGCGCCTATGCGCGCGAGATCGCTGCCGATGAGCTGGCGCACGTCAAGTTCCTGCGCACCGCGCTGGGCACCGCCGCCGTCGCGATGCCGAACATCAACATCAGCGGCGACGCGACCGGCCCGTTCACCGCGGCGGCGCGCGCCGCCGGGGTAGTCGATTCCACGAGCGGTGTCTTCAACCCCTATGCCTCGCCGACCGACTTCCTGCTCGGCGCGTTTATCTTCGAGGATGTCGGCGTGACCGCCTATAAGGGTGCGGCGCCGCTGCTCAGCAACAAGACCTTCCTTGAGGCCGCCGCGGGCATCCTCGCGGTCGAGGCGTATCATGCCGCGATCGTGCGCACGACGCTCTATTCGAAGGGCGTGCAGGCGCTGGTCGACGCGACCGAGAAGATCGCCGCCGCGCGTGACTCGCTGGACGGCGCACCGACCGAGGACAAGGTGCGCGGCATTGCGCCGAACGACGATCAGGGGATTGCGGCCTCCGGTTCCGGTGACACGCTGACCGCCAACCTGTCGCCGCTCAACAGCAACGGGCTCGCCTTCAGCCGGACGCCGGGACAGGTGCTCAACATCGTCTATCTCAACCCGGGCACCGCGACGATGGGCGGCTTCTTCCCCAACGGCGTCAACGGAAACATCAAATCGACGACCTGAGCGCGGCTCTCTGCGCTCCCGATGATGTTCTCCTGACGCTCCGAAGGAATTTCCGATGATCGATCCGTTCAAAGCTCTCGAAATCCTGTCCGCCGCCGACGCGCGACGCGCCGCACGCCGCGGCTTCCTCAAGGCCGCCGGTGGCGGCGCGGTGCTGCTGGGTGGCGCTTCGCTGTTGTCGGGCTGCTACGGCGATTACGGCGATACGGTGGACCCGACGCCGACGCCCTCGCCTACCCCGACGCCAACCCCGACCGCAATCACCGACAGCGACGTGCTGAACCTTGCGCTCAACCTCGAATATCTCGAAGCGCAATTCTACCTCTATGCGGTCAACGGCACCGGCCTGACCGCGGCGCAGACGGCCAGTGGCGGCGGCACGGCCGGCGGCACCGTGACCGGCGGCGCGAAGGTCGACTTCTCGGGCGATCCGGTCGTGGGCGCCTATGCGCGCGAAATCGCTGCTGACGAAGCCGCGCACGTCGCGTTCCTGCGCGCCGCGCTCGGATCGGCAGCGGTGGCGATGCCGAACATCAACATCGACGGTGGCGCGAACGGTGCCTTCACCGCCGCGGCACGCGCAGCGGGGGTGATCGGGTCGACCGACACGTTCAATCCCTATTCCTCGCCGGAGAACTTCCTGCTCGGCGCGTTCCTGTTCGAGGATGTCGGGGTGACCGCGTATAAGGGCGCGGCGCCGTTGTTGACGAACAAGACCTATCTGGAGGCGGCGGCCGGTATCCTGGCGGCCGAAGCGTATCACGCCGGGATCGTGCGCACCGTTCTCTACGCCAAGGGCATGTCGGCCACCACGCTGATCACCGCGACGACCAAGATCTCCGACGCGCGCGACCTGCTCGACGGCAAGCCGACCGACGACACCACCCGCGGCATCGGCGCCGACGACGATCAGGGGCTGGTCGGCGACAACAATGCGGCCAATCTGGTGCCCGCCAACGTCAACGGCCTCGCCTATAGCCGCAGTAGCGAGCAGGTGCACAACATCGTGTATCTGAACGCGACCGGCGCCAACCGCACTGGCGGCGGGTTCTTCCCGAACGGCACCAACAACCCCAACGCCGCGTTGCGCGTCGGGCTTTCGTCGTAAAGCACGCGCCGTCCGGGTGATATCGCCCGGACGGCCGTCTGCTATAACAGCAGTGCACTCGCGTAGGCGTAGGGTCTGTAGCGGATCGAGACCCAGCAGCACCCATGCCAGCATGATCAAGTTCAGCTCATCTTTGTGCGAAGGTGAGCTTTTCCGGTAATTGGCGGCGACATTGGCTCAACGCACGAGGCCAGCTTTGCTGACCCCTTAACGATCGCGACGATTGCTCAGGCGCGCGCTTGAACGGCGCTTGGTCGCAACTTCACTCTCTTCGGACTGCGCTTCAATATGGACGGCGGATGGATGCTGGCCGCCGTAAGCCCGGTTAGAAGGATCAGCATCAGCATCGTCGTGTCCATCGCCTCCCCGTAAGCGTAGGTGACCAACATGGTAATCATGTAGAGCGGCGCGCGCGCCGTTGCGGGCGAGTTGAGCCAGCCGTGGTTGGCCACATGTGCGACGGCGCGCCAGCCGATCGCCGCCAGATACGACAGCACGATGATGATTCCGACCATGCCATTCTCGGCCGGGACGCGGTGCCGCTCACCATGCACGTTCATCGAGAGGCCGCCGCTCACGCTGCCAACGCCGTACCGTTGCCTTGCCCATGCCTGATAACCGGTCGCACCGACACCGAAGACCGGGTGTTGCGCGAACAGATTGTCGGCATTTCGATTGACGAAGGTTCGGATCTCATCGCTGTGATCGGCGATACTCCTGATCGTGAGGAACGCGCGCGTGGGGATCTTGGACGTGTCCTCCGAACCGCCGCTCAGCTGTTTGCCGACATAGGAGTTCGGAAAGGCGGCGAGGAATGCCAGCGCGCCAGCCATGCTGACGGCGACGATCGTCGCCTTCACCGTGATCGAGGCACGCGACAGGAAGAATATACCCGCGACCAGGAGATACGCTTTTCGCTCGCCGCTCAGCAGGATGATGCCCGTCAGGCAGATCAGCAATGCGTACCAAGTCCCATTCGAGCGACGACGGATATCATCCTCGAAGTAGAATAACGCCACCACCGATGCCGAGAAAGCAAACTTCGTATCCAGCAGGTATTTCCACGTGACGATCTTGCCGTGGGATAAGTGATAGATGATGATATGAAGAAGCACCGCCGCGTTTAGCCAGGCGAAGCGGCGATAGAACTTCTTGGCGGTTTCCAGATCGGCAGCCGCCAGATATTTGGCGATGGCGAGCCCCCCGGCGACGACAAGGGTGAATTGAACCGTCCGGCTCGCTCCTTCATTGGATGAAACCAGATAGGCGGCCAAGGAGCCAAGACCGACGTACGCGATGCCGAGACCGACGATCGGCACGGAGGGATGCCACTCAGCCTTCCTCAACCGGTACAAGGAGCCGCTAAGCAGCACGAGGAGCGCGAGCCCAAGCGGAAGCACTTTGTACAAAAGGGAGAGGTACAGGGCTAACGTAGCGAACTGGAACCACTGTCCCGGAATGGGAGCCGTCGTAGCGAAACGCTGAGCGCGCGCGCGAAGACGTGCGCTGTTGGCGAATCGTACCGAATGACCTCCGGCCTGGCTCACCGCACCGCCAACGGGCTGGCGAAGAGCCGGCGACCTCCGCATTCGTAGACTGCCAAGCCCTACCTTCTCGTCCACTTGCCTGTCGCTCCGTCGTCTACCGCACGCCGAGCGCGCACCTGAAGGCCACGCGCAACAAGCGCGTCACTGCAAGCCTCTGTACTCTTCCATACCCCTCTAACGAAGCGGATTTTGGCCGAGGTTGCGCGGGGATTGCCCAAGATTGCCATCGGCCGCCGAGCTGCCCGTGCTGAGGGCGCGATCACCTGAAGCTCGCTCGGACAGCAGCTGCGCTTCATCGCGCGCCATCAGGGAAGGAGGAGCGAGGCATCCCCGTAGGAGTAGAAGCGGTAGTCATTCTCGATCGCGTAAGCGTAAGCCGCCTGCATCCGGTCGAGCCCCATCAGCGCCGATACCAGCATGAACAGCGTCGAGCGCGGCAGATGGAAGTTGGTCATCAGGCCGTCGATCCCGCGAAAGCGATAACCGGGGGTAATGAAGATCGACGTGTCGCCTTCGAACGGCTGGATGCGGCCATCCTGATCGGTCGCGCTCTCGACCAGCCGTAGCGAGGTGGTGCCGACCGCGATCACCCGCCCGCCGCCCGCGCGCACCGCGTTGAGGCGGTCTGCGGTGGCGGGATCGATACGGCCCCATTCGGCGTGCATCTTGTGGTCGGCGGTATCCTCCGCCTTTACCGGCAGGAAGGTGCCCGCGCCGACATGGAGCGTCAGCGTGGCGTGCTCGACACCCGCCAATTCGAGCGCGGCGAGCAGCGCGGGGGTGAAGTGCAGCGCGGCGGTCGGCGCGGCGACCGCGCCCGGCTCGGCGGCGAACATCGTCTGATAATCCTGCGTATCGCGCGCGTCGGTGTCGCGCTTGCCCGCGATATAGGGCGGCAACGGCATCCGCCCGGCGCGTTCCAGCAGCAGCTCGACCGGGTCGTCGCCCGCAAAGACCAGCGCCCAGCTCCCGTCTTCGGCACGGTCGTGCGCGGTGGCGACGACCTGCTGTCCGAAGTCGATCGCGTCGCCGTCGCGCAGCCGCCGCGCGTTGCGGACGAACGCGCGCCAGCGGCGCGGCCCCTCACGCTTGTGGAGCGTCGCGCCGATCCGCGCCGATCCGCGTGTGCCTTCGAGTTGTGCCGGGATCACGCGCGTATCGTTGAAGACCAGCAAGTCGCCGGCGCGGAGCTGCGACGGGAGGTCGGAGACGACGCGATCCGTTAGCCCCTCGGGGGTGACCACCAGCAGCCGCGCCGCGTCGCGCGGGGCGGCGGGGCGCAAGGCGATCCGCTCCGGCGGGAGCGTGAAGTCGAACAGATCGACGTTCATCGTGTCAGCGGCGGGTAGCGGTCTTCTTCGGCGAAGGCTTCGCCGCGGCCGGTGTGGTGCCGGGCAGCGTCGGAAGCGTCGCCGGCAGCGTCGGCGCGGCCGCGGCTGGCAGCGGCTGATAGGCCGGGGGATTGTCCGAGGCGATATAGGC
This sequence comes from Sphingomonas sp. LR60, assembly GCF_036855935.1. Classification (NCBI taxonomy): domain Bacteria; kingdom Pseudomonadati; phylum Pseudomonadota; class Alphaproteobacteria; order Sphingomonadales; family Sphingomonadaceae; genus Sphingomonas; species Sphingomonas sp. LR60. The sequence continues at coordinate 3,389,294 of NZ_JASPFK010000001.1, forward strand.
ATGGACGATCCGCGACGGGTTCTGCGGCGGCTCGCCCTTCTCGATCGCGTCGACATAGTTCATGCCAGTCAGGACGCGCCCGAACACGGTGTACTTCTTGTCGAGCTGGAAGCGCGGTTGCAGCACGATGTAGAACTGGCTGTTCGCGCTGTCCTCCTTCTCCGCACGCGCCGCCGCCACCGCGCCGCGGACGTGCGGCAAATAGTTGAACTCGGCGGGCAGGTCGGGAAGCGTGCTGCCGCCGGTGCCGTCACCCTTGGGATCGCCGCCCTGCGCCATGAAGCCGTCGATGACGCGGTGGAAGACGAGTCCATCGTAGAAATGCTGGCGCGTCAGCGTCTTGATCCGGTCGACCATCTTCGGTGCGACATCGGGACGCAGCGCCACCTCGACCCGGCCGCCCGTCGAGAGATCGAGCACCCAGATGTTGGTCTTGTCGCTGAGCGGCGGAGCGGGAAGCCGGTCCTGCGCGGCAACGGGGGTGGCGACAGACACGGTCGCGGCGAGCGCGGCGGCGAGAAGGGCGATCGGGCGCATCGGGTCTTTCGGATCGGATCAGTGGATTCTGCTTCGCCCTAGACCAGAAACGCGCTTGCGCCAAACTGAACGCGTGCGGGGGTTGGGACGAGAATCTACCATCGTCATCCCCGCGAAGGCGGGGATCCAGACGCGCAGGTCTGTCGATAGAGGCGCGGCACCGGAGGTTGTGGATTCTCGCCTTCGCGGGAATGACGGAGAAGCGGCAAGGAATGACGGAAAGAGCGGGAGGAACGGCGTAGAGTCGGTGGGACTGACGGAACGAAGGTGGGGAAAGACCCAGAAAACTCAGCTACCCCGGCGTCCGTCGCGCTCGACGCGGGCCACCACCTCTTCGCAGACTGCCGGGCTGACGAACTTGCCGATATGCCCGCCGAAGATCGCAATCTCCTTGACCAGTCGTGACGCGATCGGTTGCAGGCAGACGTCGGCCATCAGGAAGACCGTCTCGATCCGGTCGTTCAGCTGCTGGTTCATCCCCGCCATCTGATATTCGTACTCGAAGTCGGCGACGGCGCGCAGGCCGCGGACGATCATCGTCGCGCGCTCACGCTCGGCGAAATCCATGAGCAGCGAGTCGAACGAGACGACACGAATGTCGCCGCCGATGTCGGCGACCTCGCGCTCGACCATCGCCATCCGCTCGTCGAGCGAGAACATCGGCGACTTGCCGGGATTGGTGGTAACGCCGACGACCAGTCGATCGACCAGCTTCGCGCCACGCCGGATGATGTCCATATGCCCCAGCGTGACCGGATCGAAGGTGCCGGGATAGACGCCGATACGCATGGGAAAGCCTTCCGGTCAGCCGCGACGGTCGATGACGAAGCGCGCGATCGCGCGGAGCAGCTCGGCCTCCTCGCCATAGCTGCGCAGATGGTCGATCGCCTGGTCGACCAGCATCCGCGATTGCTGGCGCGCGCGGTCGACGCCGAGCAGCGAGACGAACGTCTCCTTGCCCTGTTCGCCGTCCTTGCGCAGCTTCTTGCCCGCCAGTTCCTCGTCGCCCTCGACGTCGAGCAGGTCGTCGACGATCTGGAAGGCGAGCCCCAGGTCGTGCGCATAGCCGCGCAAGTGCCGGCGGCCCTCCGGCGGGATGCGCGCGAGGATCGCACCACCCTCCACCGCTGCGCCGATCAGCGCACCGGTCTTCATTTGCTGGAGCCGGGTGACGGTGCCCAGGTCGAAACGGGTGCCGTCGGCCTTGAGGTCCATCGCCTGCCCGCCCGCCATTCCCGACGGACCGGAGGCGCGCGCGAGGTCGGCGATCAACTCGGCACGAACGAACGGATCGGCGTGTGTCGCCGGATCGGCGAGCACCTCGAATGCCAAGGCGTGGAGGCAGTCGCCCGCGAGGATCGCGGTCGCCTCGTCGAACGCCTTGTGGACGGTGGCCTTGCCGTGGCGCAGGTCGTCGTCGTCCATTGCGGGCAGATCGTCGTGGATCAGCGAATAGACATGGATCGCCTCCAGCGCGGTCGCGACGCGCCCCGCGGCATCACGCGAGACGTCGAACAGCCGCGCGGTGGCGAACACCAGCAACGGGCGCAGCCGCTTGCCGCCGCCGATCGTGGCGTGGCGCATCGCGCGGTACAGGTCCGCGCGAGGATCGTTCGGGATCGGCAACAGCGCGTCGAAGCGCCGGTCCATTTCCGCCGACACTTCCTTCAGCGCCGCTTTCAGCTGCGGCGAGGCGTTGGCGGCGACGTTCATCCGGCGGCGAACGGCTCGACCGCGGCGGGGCGCCCGTCGGCACCGGTACGGATCGCCTCGATCCGCGCCTGTGCGGCATCCAGCCGGTCGGCGCAGCGTTGCCGCAGCACGCTGCCGCGCTCGTAAAGGCGGATCGCCTCCTCCAGCGGGGTGTCACCCGATTCCAGCCGCGCGACGATCTCCTCGAGCTCGCGTAGACCGGCTTCGAAGGACGGCGTCTCGGTCGTATTCTCCATGATCGGGCTATGCGCCGGGCAAGCCTGACGGGTCAAGGAGATGCGGCAGGTTAGGCCGCGCGGCGCTGCATCCCGCCGAGCACGTCGCGCGCGGCGCGCTGTGCGGTGGCGATTTCGCGTGCGGTCATGTCCTCGGCGATGTCCGAACGGGCGGCAGCCGCCGCGTCATTGCCCCAGGCCGCCGACAGGTTGAACCACTTGTGCGCCTCGATCAGGTCGAGGACGGCACCCATGGTGCCGGTCGAATAGGCGACGCCCAGGTCGTAGGCGGCGTCGGTATCGCCGCGGGTCGCTTCGTTGATGCGGCGCGCCAGTAGCGCGGTATCAAAATCACTTACCATCGGATCACCCCTCAATCCTTCAATGTGAAGAGGAGTGTGCACCGATTCGGCTCACCAAATGGTTAAGAGCGCGAACACCTAAGTGATTGAGAATACGCGATGTCGTCGATCAGGACGGATCGACCGCGAGGTTGTCGATCAGCCTTGTGTTGCCGAGCCGCGCGGCGGCGAGCAACTGCCGACGCCGGCCCGGAGCGGGGTCGCTTTCGAGCGTTTCGGCATCGACCAGCGTGACGTAATCGATCACGAAGCCCGCCGCGACCAGCGTCGCCTGCGCATCCGCCAGCGCCTTGGCCGGATCGCCCCCGCCGAGCACCGCGCGCGCCGCGACACCCAGGGCGCGTGGCAAGGCGACCGCCTTCTGGCGCTCCTCGGGCAACAGGTAGACGTTGCGCGACGACAGCGCGAGGCCGTCATCCTCGCGCTGGGTGGGCACGCCGGTGATCTCGATATCGAAGTCGAGGTCGGCGACCATCCGGCGGATCACCGCGAGCTGCTGGAAATCCTTCTCGCCGAAATAGGCGCGAGTCGGGCGAACCTGGTTGAACAGCTTCGCGACGACGGTCGCGACGCCGTCGAAATGCCCGGGACGCGCCGCGCCGTCCCAGCCCTCGCTGACGCCCGCGACCGAGACGTTGGTCGCGAAACCGGCAGGGTACATCTGCTCGACCGGGGGCAACCACAACAGGTCGCAACCGGCATCGGTGAGCATCGCGATGTCGCTGACCTCCTTGCGGGGGTAGCGCGACAGATCCTCGTTGGCGCCGAACTGCTTCGGGTTCACGAAGATCGAGGCAACCACCAGGGCGCCCGGCCGCCGCGCGGCCTCGACCAGCGCGATATGCCCGGCGTGGAGCGCGCCCATCGTCGGCACCAACGCCACCTCACGCCCGTCGGCCGCCGCCGAGCGAAGCGCGGCGCGCAAGCCGGCGAGATCACGATACACTTCCACCCGTTACCCCTCGAAACTCGCGGTCGGGGGTTCTATGGTCGCGGCGGGACGCAATCAATCGAGGATGCGACGAATTGTCCGAAACGGGGACGCAAGCGCCACACGGTCGCACGCACGTGATTGTGTTTGCGAACGAAAAAGGTGGGACCGGTAAGTCGACAACGGCGGTTCACGTCGCGATCGCCTTGGCCGCGAAGGGCGCACGGGTGGCGTGCATCGATCTCGACCATCGCCAGCGGACGCTGGGTCGCTACCTCGACAATCGCGAGGCGACCGCCAAGCGCGCGGGGATCGAGCTGGCCGTGCCGGTCCATGCCACGGGTGACGGTCGCGCCGACGGCGTCTTCCCGGCGATGTATCGCGACTTCACCGACGGGTTCGACTTCCTGGTGATCGACACGCCGGGGCGCGACGATCCGGCGGCGCGGATCGCCGCCGCGCTGGCCGATACGCTGGTCACGCCGATGAACGACAGTTTCGTTGACTTCGACCTGATCGGGCAGGTCGATCCCGAGACGTACAAGGTCGTGCGCCCCAGCTTCTATTCGGAGCTGATCTGGGACGCCCGCAAGGCGCGCGCGCGTGAGGATGGGACGACGATCGACTGGGTCGTACTGCGCAACCGCCTGCAATATCTGGAAGCGCGCAACATGCGGCGCGTCTCCGAAGCGCTCGACCAACTGGCCCGGCGGGTCGGCTTCCGGATCATTCCGGGGCTGGGCGAGCGCGTGATCTATCGCGAACTGTTCCCCAAGGGACTGACGCTGATCGACGCCAAGGAGTTCGGCGGAATGGGGCTGAGCCATGTCGCCGCGCGGCAGGAACTGCGCGAGATGATGGCCGCGCTGGCGCTGCCCGAAATCGGCGCGACGCAGGCCGCCTGACGATGCTGATGAAATGGATCGTCGCCGCATTGATCATCTGGGGCGTGTGGATGCTGCTTCGCAAGCCGGCGAAGAAGCGCCCCTCCCCGCTCGGCGAGGCGCGGCGCGTGCTGGGGGTCGATGCGCAGGCCGATGCGGGCGAGATCCGGGCCGCGCACCGCCGGCTGATGAGCGAGCTGCATCCTGATCGCGGCGGCTCCGAGCAGCGTGCGCGGCGCGTCAATGCCGCGCGCGACACGTTGCTGTCGTCGCTCAAGGACCCGCGATGACGCACCGGCTCTCGCCCGAGATCCTGCGCGCCTATGACATTCGCGGGCGGGTCGGCGACACGCTGACCGAGGCGGATGCCTGGGCGGTCGGGCGCGGCTTTGCGACGCGGGTGCGCCGCGCGGGCGGGACGCGGGTCGCGGTCGGCTATGACGGGCGGACGCATTCGCCGATGCTGGAGGCGGCGCTGGTGGCGGGTCTTACCGCGTCCGGGGTCGATGTCGTCCGTGTCGGTGTCGGACCATCGCCGATGCTCTATTACGCCGCCGCGACGCTAGAAGTGGATGGCGGCGTACAAGTGACGGGCAGCCATAATCCCCGCGAGGACAATGGCTTCAAGCTTGTGATGCAGGGAAACAGCTTCTGCGGGCCGGACGTGCGCGATCTCGCGCGGCTCGCCGAGGCCGGCGACTGGGAGAGCGGGGCCGGCAACGTCACCGAGGCCGACGTGCTCGACCGCTACGTCGGCCGGCTGCTCGACGGCTATGCCGGGGGCACGTACCGGATCGGCTGGGACGCCGGCAACGGCGCCGCCGGGCCGGCGATCGCCAGGCTGACCGCGCAGCTGCCGGGCGAACATCACCTGCTGTTCTGCGACATCGACGGCACCTTTCCCAACCACCACCCCGATCCGACGGTGGAGGCCAATCTCGCACCCCTTCAGGCGCTGGTGGCGGAAAAGAAGCTCGATTTCGGACTGGCTTTCGATGGTGACGGCGACCGGATCGGCGCGGTCGATGCGCAGGGCCGCGTGCTGTGGGGCGACGAGATCCTGTCGATCCTGATCGCGCCGATCCTCGCCGAATTGCCCGGCAGCACGATCGTCGCCGACGTGAAATCGAGCGATGCCTTGTTCGAGCGGATCACCGCGCTGGGCGGCACGCCGGTGATGTGGCGAACCGGGCATAGCGAGATCAAGACGAAGATGAAGGAGCTGCACGCGCCGCTGGCGGGCGAGCTGTCCGGACATATCTTCTTCGCGCACGACTATTACGGGTTCGACGACGCTCTGTATGCCGCGGTGCGGTTGATCCATGCGGTGCATCTGTCGGGACGCTCGCTCACCGCGTTGCGCGAGGAAAGCTCGGCGCGGGTCGCGACGCCCGAGTGGCGCGTGCCGGTCCCCGAAGTGCGCAAGGTCGCGCTGGTCGAAGAGGTCGCCGCGCAGCTTGCCAGCCACGGCGCGCGCGTGACGGTGACGGACGGCGTGCGGGTGTCGACCGACGACGGCTGGTGGCTGCTGCGCGCCTCGAACACGCAGGCGGCGCTGACGCTGCGCGCGGAGGGGCGCGATGCAGAGGCGCTCGCGCGGCTGGTGGCGACGATCGACGCACAACTGGCGGCGTGCGGGCTGTCGCGCAGCAATTAGCGCGCGGTCCCTCCGTTACGCCGGCTGCACCTCGGGAAGCCATGACAGGTCCGCGCCGTCGCCGCGATCGTTGCGGCCCGCGGCGCGGCGCATCCCGGCCTCGTCGAGGATCGTCACCCGCCCGGGGGTGCGCGCGATCAGCGCCTGATCCTCGAGCTGACGCAGCATCCGGTTGACGTGCACCGCGGTCAGCCCGACCGCGTCGCCGATCTCCTCCTGCGTCAGACCGGGGGCGAAACTGTCACCGATCGCGGGATCACCACGCCGCATCCGCGTGCGGATTTCGAGCAGCATCCCCGCGACGCGCGCGCGCGCCGGCGTCTTCGCGACCGACGCCAGCCGATCCGCCAGCGACGCGCTCTCGATCTGTTCGAGCGCGGTGAGCGCCAGCGCCAGCCGCGGATGGCGCAGCGTCGCCTCCGCGAGCGCAGCCCGATCGATCGGCGCGACGACGCTGTCGGCGGCGGCGACCAGCGTTTGCTGCGCCTTGCCGAACACCATCACCTGCGTCCCGAACAGATCCCCCGGAAAGATCAGCCGCAGGATCTGGCGTCCGCCGTCGCCGAGCAGCACATAGCCCATCATCATCCCGCTTTTCAGCGCGAAGAGGTCGGTCCCGCGTTCATTCTGTCGCACGAGCGTCGCACCGCGGCGAAGCGGGCGTTCGCGCTCGGCAAGTCCTGCCAGCACGCTGCGTTCGACCGCCGAAAGGGATAGAAAATCACCGACCCGGTCGGCGAAACTAAGCGCTGGCACCCAATCCTAATCCTCAAATTCCTCGGATCGTTACGCGGGCGGGGGTGGACCCGCATTAAAACCGATCAACCGGCGGGCGCGTTGCTTCACTTGGCGCGACGCCGCAGCTTCGATAGAGCGTGCCGATGGACCGTATCATCATCCGCGGCGGCCGCCGCCTGACCGGCAAGCTCCCCGTTTCCGGCGCCAAGAACGCCGCCTTGACCCTGATGCCGTGCGCGTTGCTCACCGACGAGCCGTTGACGCTGCGCAACCTGCCGCGGCTCGCCGATGTCGACGGCTTCGGGCATCTGCTCAACCAGCTGGGTGCCTCGACGCGGATCGAGGGCAGCAAGCCCGACGAATTCGGCCGCGTGATGACGATCCGCGCCGGGCAGCTGACCTCGACCGAGGCGCCGTACGACATCGTGCGCAAGATGCGCGCGTCGATCCTCGTGCTCGGGCCGATCCTCGCGCGCGCCGGGCAGGCGCGCGTGTCGCTGCCGGGCGGCTGCGCGATCGGCAACCGCCCGATCGACCTGCACCTGAAGGCGCTGGAGGCGATCGGCGCGACGCTGGAGATGAGCGCGGGCTATGTCACCGCCACCGCGCCGGGCGGACGGCTCTCGGGTGGCAGCTACAGCTTCCCGGTGGTGTCGGTCGGCGCGACCGAGAATGTCGTGATGGCGGCGGTGACCGCCAAGGGATCGAGCCGGATCGAGAATGCCGCGCGCGAGCCCGAGATCGTCGACCTGTGCCGCTGCCTGATCGCGATGGGCGCGCGGATCGAGGGTGTCGGGACCGGCACGCTGGAGATCGAGGGCGTCGATGAGCTGCACGGCGCGACCTATGCCGTGATGCCCGACCGGATCGAGGCGGGCAGCTATGCCTGCGCGGTCGCCGTGACCGGCGGCGCGGTCGAGCTGACCAACGTCAATGCTGCCGACATGGGCGCGACGCTCGACGCGCTGCGCGCGGCCGGCGTCGGGATCGAGGAGCGGCGCGGGTCGATCATGGTCACCTCCGAGGCGGAGCTGAAGCCGCTGTCGCTGTCGACCGCGCCTTATCCGGGCTTCGCCACCGACATGCAGGCGCAGTTCATGGCGATGCTGTGCAAGGCGCCGGGCACCAGCACGCTGACCGAGACGATCTTCGAGAACCGTTACATGCACGTCCCCGAACTGGCGCGGATGGGGGCGGACATCAGCGTGCGCGGGCGGACCGCGGAGGTGACCGGGGTCGACCGGCTGGTCGGCGCGCCCGTGATGGCCACCGACCTGCGCGCCTCGATGAGCCTGATCATCGCCGGACTGGTCGCGGACGGCGAGACGACCGTGTCGCGCGTCTATCACCTCGACCGGGGTTACGAACGGCTTGAAGAAAAGCTGCAGGCGGTCGGCGCCGATATCGAGCGCGACGGCGGCGGCTGACGGTCGCTTCGCCGTGGCGCATTAACGGTTCATCAAGCAATATCGATTAAGCCCTTGGCGGGGCGTTGACGAACGGGCGCATAACCGGTCCTCTCCCGGCCCTGCGGCGGCACGAGTCGCCGCATGCCCGAGGGTGGAACGATGGACGCGATGACCGGCGGCTCGCCGCTCGAGACAATCCTCTGGACAGCACGCAGCGCCGGCGCGACGTTGATCATCTCGCGCGGCAACGATCCTGCGACGATCCGCCAATTGCTCGACGAGGGGCTGGTGCGCGAGCGGTTGGGGCATCTGGTGCTGACGATCAAGGGCTTGCAACGGCGCCGGGCGTGCGCGCCTTATTGAACGCGGTGACGATTCAGTTTGACGCCGAACCGTTCAGTTTCACTCGTCCACGACAGTCCATTTGATCGCATCTGAACAACGACAGGCACTTGCACCTTCGTTCTTGCCAAAGCCACGAGCAGAGCGGATCATGACCCAATGGTTGAGATCGTCGTCCCGCTTGGTGCGCTGGCATTCCTGTCATTGATGTTCACGCAGGTGTGTCGCCTCATCTCACAGGCGATCCTCAATCGCACGGTGCGCAAGGCGCTCGATGCCGATCCCGCCAGCGCACGCCTGCTGATCGAAAGGCTCGAACCCCGTTCACGAACATCGGCCGGACTGATCGGTTGGGTGATGGTCGTCGCGGGCGTTGCGATCGGCGCAATCGGCGCGATCGAAAACCCGCAGGACCATAACGACAGCGTGCCGATCGCCGTGCTCAGCCTCACGGTCGGTCTGAGCATCCTGCTCTATGCGTGGTGGGTCGGCCGCTCGACACCGGCGATCGAACAGACCGACGCCGCGTAGCATTAGGCGCTTACAACGCGTCAAAGTCGATCGCCGCGTGCCGGTCCAGCCGCTGCTCGGCAGACGGTAGCGGGTATTTCAGCCCGGTCGCGCAGTTGAACAACACGACCTCCTCATCCTCGTCCACCTCGCCGTCGCGGAGCGCCTGTCGATAGGCCGCCAGCGTCGCGCCGCCCTCCGGGCAGAGCAACAGGCCGTCCTTGCGCGCGCACTCGTCGACGGCCTTGACGATCGCAGGGTCACCGACCGCGAGCGCCTTGCCGCCGCTCTCGCGCACCGCACGCAGGATCAGGAAGTCGCCGACCGCGCGCGGAACGCGAATGCCCGCGGCGATCGTCTGCGCATCCTCCCAGCGTTCGGCATGTTCCTCGCCTGCCTCGAAGGCGCGGACGATCGGCGCGCAGCCCGACGCCTGCACCGCGTACATCCGCGGGCGCTCGGCACCGATCCAGCCGAGTTTCTCCAGCTCGTCGAACGCCTTCCACATGCCGATCAACCCGGTGCCGCCACCGGTGGGATAGAAGATCGCGCGCGGCAGCCGCCAGCCGAGCTGCGCGGCGAGTTCGAGCCCCATCGTCTTCTTGCCCTCGATCCGATACGGCTCCTTGAGCGTCGAGAAGTCGAACCAGCGCCCCTCCGCGGCGCCCTTCGCGACGATCGCGCCGCAATCGTCGATCAGGCCGTTGACGCGCCACACACGCGCGCCCTGTGCGGCGATCTCGCGGACGTTCACCTCGGGCGTGTCGTCGGGGCAGAAGACGATCGTCTCGATCCCGACGCGGGTGGCGTAGGCCGCGAGCGCGGCGCCCGCATTGCCGTTGGTCGACATCGCGATCCGCGTGACGCCGAGTTCCCTCGCCATTGCGACCGCCATCACCAGCCCGCGCGCCTTGAAGCTGCCGGTCGGCAGGCGGCCCTCGTCCTTGACCCAGACGTTGGGGCCGGCGCTCGCGGGGATCGGGATCAGCGGCGTCTCGATTTCGCCGAGGCTGACGATGTTGCGCGTCTCGCGCACGGGCAGCAACTCTCGCCACCGCCACAGGTCCGTCGCGCGCGCGGCGAGCATGTCGCGGGGGAGCGCGGCGCTGACGGCATCGATGTCGTAGCGCACGAGCAGCGGGCGCCCGGCGCGGGAGAGGTTATGAAGCTGGTCCGCCTCATACCGCTCGCCGGTCAGCGAGCATTCGAGATACGCGACGAAGGTCGCGCGGTCGGTGGTGAGGTTTTCGTTCATGCCGCGGGTTTAACGGGCGGGCGGGTGGACGTCATCCCCGCCGCCGCCCGTCATTGCCGCGAAGGCGGGATTCCAGAACCTCCAGCGTTTCGGCTCTTGCGAAGACCTGCGGGTCTGGATCCCCGCTTTCGCGGGGATCACGGCCTTGTCACCCCAGAATGTGCATCCAGAGCGGCTCGCCGGTCAGGCTCTGCGAGCCGCGGAGCCGCTCCAATGCGGCGGCGACGCAGCGCTCCGGGCCGTCGTGCGTGACGATCGCCACCAGCACGCTGCCATCGGTATGCGCGCCGCGCTGGATCAGGCTTTCGATCGACACGCCCGCGTCGCGCATCGCCGCGGCGATCTCCGCGAGTACGCCGACGCGGTCGGCAACCGCGAAGCGCAGATAGGCACGCCCGCGCCGCTCGCCGCTGTCCGCCGCGCCGGCCGTCGCCAAGGCGTCGGCGGGCATCGCGAACGGCGGGCCGGCCTCACCGCGCGCGATGTCGATCAGGTCGGCGACCACTGCACTGGCGGTCGGGCCCTCGCCCGCACCCGCGCCCTGGAACAGCAAGCGGCCGACGAAATTGCCCTCGGCCACCACCGCATTGGTCGCGCCGGTGACGTGGGCGAGCGGGTGATCGTTGGGGACGAGGTGCGCGTGAACGCGCTGGAACAGCTTGTCGCCGTCAGCCTCCGCGATCCCGACCAGTCGCACGCGATAACCGAGCGCCGCCGCCTCGGCGATGTCGGCAGCGAGCAAATGGCGGATGCCGCTGATCGCCACGTCGCCGAACGCCGGCGCTGTGCCGAAGGCCAAGCTCGCAAGGATCGACAATTTGTGCGCCGCGTCGACGCCGTCGATGTCGAACGACGGATCGGCCTCGGCGAAGCCAAGCGCCTGCGCCTCGGCGAGCACCTCGGCGAAGTCGCGCCCCTCGGCCTCCATCTTCGAGACGATGAAATTGCACGTGCCGTTGAGGATGCCATAGACGCGCGCGATCACGTTCGCCGCCGCGCCCTCGCGCAGCCCCTTGATGACCGGGATGCCGCCCGCAACCGCCGCCTCGAACTTCATCGGCACGCCCGCGCCCTCGGCGACGCGCGCCAGCTCGAGCCCGTGATGCGCCAGCATCGCCTTGTTGGCGGTGACGAACCCCTTGCCAGCTGCCAGCGTGCGCCCCGCGAGCGCCAGCGCCGGCCCATCCGATCCGCCGATCAGCTCGACCACGACATCGGCGTCGGCTTCGGCGAGCGCAGCCGTGTCGTCGACCCAGGCGAAGCGCGACAGGTCGACGCCGCGATCCTTGAACCGATCGCGCGCGGAGACGGCGACGACCTCGATCGGGCGGCCGGCACGACGGGTAATCAGCGCGCGGTTCTCGTCCAGCACGCGGATCACGCCGCCCCCGACCGTTCCCAGCCCCGCCAGTGCCACCCGCAACGCCTGCGCCATGTTCGCCTCCGTATCCGTAGTCCGCGCTGCTAGGCGGTAGGAAAGGTGCTGTCGAGCGCATCCGGAGACGAGCAGTTGCAATTCCTGCAATCAAATTAAGTTTTATTGCACTTGCGTCCTGCCGTGCTGCGGCGCAAAAAGGTGTGCCTTTCAGGCATCCTCTCCTAAAAACTTCAATAGCCGGGCCCTGCCCGGCTTTTTTGGCCACGTCGTCAGCTAGGCAGCGAATCGCCGCGCCGGAGAGTGCGGACAACAGGAAAAAACAGGACAGGATGCGCCGGTCGAACCGGCAGCGGAGTGGGGAACGGTCGGCGGGCCGTTCCCCCGGAGCGTCTCGCTTCACAATTTGCGGAACATCACCAGCGCATCGACCGGGCCCAGCAGCGGGTGTCGGAACGCACCGGGCAGTTGACCGACCACGTCGAACCCAAGTGCCTGCCACAAATCCACCGCGCGGCGATTGCTCGACACCACGAAATTGAACTGCATCGCGGTGAAGCCATTCGCCCGCGCGCGATCGAACGAGTCGTTCGCCATCGCACGCGCGACCCCGCGGCCACGTGCAGCCGGGTCGACCATATAGCCGGCATTGGCGACGTGATCGCCGCCACCGGCCTGATTCGCGCAAAGGAAATAGCTGCCGAGCAGCCGCGCTTCATCTTCGAGAACAAAGGTTTGACGATCCGGGCCACACCAATATGCCACTGCCGCCGCCGCATCCATGTCGCGCGGCAAGGCATAGGTTTCGCCGGCCGCGATTTCGGGAAGGATCAGCGCGGCGATCGCCGCCGCGTCATCGGGTGAAGCGGGCCGGATCAACATGACTGCCGTCTTTAACCAGACATGCGACGCTCATCAAACCGCAACGCAACTTGCGCGATGCTGACACGAACGGCGGGCAATGGCCCTCGCAGGCAAGCTGCGAGGTCACGCCGTGAAACGTCGACGGATGCGATCGGGAATGACACTCGCCTTGCTGCTGCTGTCCAGCCTGTCGGTCGCCGCTGCGCCACAATCGAACGAGGATGGTGTGGAGGGTGCGCGCTTTCGCGAAGCGATCGCGCTAGATGGCGAGATCTTCCACGTTCAGGGACTGGCGCTGCAAGGGCGGCGCGTGTGGATCACCTCGGTGGATCGCTTCACCCGGCGCGGCTACCTGCACCTGTTCAACCGTGCGACCGGGCGCGTCGTGCGGCGCGTCGAGCTGACCGACGGCGCACGCTATCATCCCGGCGGAATTTCGGTCGACGGGCATTCGCTATGGGTGCCGGTCGCGGAGTTGCGCGCGCACAGCTCGGCAGTGCTGGTCGAGGTGGATACGGAAACGATGCGCGTGCGGCGGCGCATCCCCGTCGCGGATCATCTCGGCTGCGTCGCGGCGCACGGGCGCTGGCTGGTGGCGGGCAATTGGAACAGCCGGTTGTTGTACGTCATCGACCGCGACGCGCCGACGCGGATGCGGGTCATCCCCAATCCGTCGGCGACGCGCTATCAAGACATCAAGTTCGCGAACGGGCAATTGGTCGCGGGCGGCCCGCGGACGTGGTGGAGCGGAACGGTCGACTGGCTCGACTGGCCGGCGATGACGGTACGCCGCTCGATCGCCGCCGGCGGCTACACCGCGGAGGGGATGGCGATCGAAGGCCGCAACCTGTTCTTCGCGCCCGAGGACGGACCGGCGCGCTTGTACCGCTCTCGGCTGGAGAACGGGGCGGCGGTGTAGTGGCTCAATCGAGCGGGATCAGACCAGCCATGTCGTGACGGCCAGCGGCGCTCAGCCCATCGGCGACAGCGACGCGATCCTCTCGACTGCGGTTCTGGCTGACCTTCCATTTGCCTTCGAGACGATCGATGGCGATTTCGACCCCGACGATCCCCTTCAGTTGCGCCTGAATGAAGTCGGCCGGGGCGTCAGCGACCGTCCATGGTTCGGGCTGGCCGTTCTCCGCTGCGGTTGTCAAGGCGGCGAGCTGATCGACCAACCATGAAGGATCGTCGATGACGCGCGTCCTGCCTCGCGCCTGCACCACGACGTAATTCCACGTCGGGACGACCTTTCCGTGGACGCGCTTGCCCGCATACCAAGAGGGGCTGACATAAGCCTGCGGCCCTTGGAAGAGGACGAGTGCCGACGCGCCCGCACGCAAATAGCCAACCTGCTCGTTCGCTCGCGCGAGATGCGCTTTGAGCACGTCGCCGCGCGCTGTGACCTCAAGGCTGAACGGAAGCACGTTCGCGACGATATCCTGCTCCGTCGCCGTCACGAGCGTTGCCAACGGGTGTGCCCGTATCGCGGCACGGAGCACGTCGCGACGGTCTTCACGGAAGGCGGGCGGCCGGTACATGATGCGGGTTGTAAGGTCGTGCTTCGGGATTGGCCATCCTGAGGGAGCCCGCCCTGTCGCGCTGCGCCGACTTGTGCCAGATAGCGGCATGGCTTCCGCTCCCCTTCGCTCCCCGTCGAACTCACGCTTCGCGGCGTGTTGCTGGGTGGTGTCATCACCCTGCTGTTCACCGCCGCCAACGTCTATCTCGGGCTGAAGATCGGTCTGACCTTCGCCACCTCGATCCCAGCCGCGGTGATCTCGATGGCGGTGCTGCGCGCATTTCGCGATTCGACGATCCTCGAGAACAACATCGTCCAGACCGTCGCCTCGGCGGCGGGGACGCTGGCGGCGATCATCTTCGTGCTGCCCGGGCTGGTGATGATCGGTTGGTGGCAGGGCTTTCCGTTCGTCACCACCGCGACGATCACCGCGACTGGCGGCATCCTCGGCGTGATGTTCTCGGTGCCGCTGCGCCGCGCGCTGGTGGTCGATACCGTCTTGCCCTTTCCTGAAGGCCGCGCCGCCGCCGAGGTGCTCAAGGTCGGCGAGGAAAGCCGCCATGGCGGGGCGGAGAGCGCCAAGGGGCTGTCGGCGATCGTCGCGAGCACGCTGGCGGCCGCGGGCGTCTCGATCCTGACGCAGACGCGGCTGATCGCGGGCGAGGCGGCGCAATTCTTCCGGGTCGGCGCGGGCGCGACCGGGGTGAGCGCCGGTCTGTCGTTCGCGCTGCTCGGCGCGGGGCATCTGATCGGATTGTCGGCGGGGCTCGCGATCCTGCTCGGCGTCGTGGTCGGCTGGTGGGTCGTGTTGCCGATCCTGACTGCCGCCGCTCCGCAGGCCGGCGACGTCGCGGCGTGGGCGAACGGGGTGTTCCGCAGCGACGTGCGCTTCTTCGGCGCGGGCGTGATCGGCGTGGCGGCGATCTGGACGCTGCTGCGGATCGCACGACCGGTGATCGGCGGGCTGCGCGCGTCGCTGACCGCATCGCGCGGCGCCAGCGTCGCGATCGAGGAACGCGATCTGCCGATCGGCGTCGTCGCGGCGGTGAGTCTTGCGACCTTGGTGCCGATCGCTGTGCTGCTCCATTCGATCGTGAGCGGCGGGCCGCTTGCGGGGCATGAATGGGCGCTGGTCGCCGGCAGCCTGCTGTTCGTCGCGGTTATCGGGCTCGTGATCGCGGCGGTGTGCGGCTATATGGCGGGGCTGATCGGCGCGTCGAACTCGCCGGTATCGGGGATCGGCATCCTGTCGGTGATCGCCGCCGCGACTTTGCTGGTCGGGCTGTTCGGGCGCGGTGGCGAGGTCGCGCAGACGCAGGCCCTGGTCGCCTATGCGTTGATCGTGACCGGCATCGTATTCGGCGTCGCGACGATCTCGAACGACAATCTGCAGGACCTCAAGACCGGGCAGCTGGTCGGCGCGACGCCGTGGAAGCAGCAGGTCGCGCTGGTGATCGGCGTCTGCTTCGGATCGGTGGTGGTGCCGCCGGTGATGCAGTTGCTCTACACGTCGTTCGGCTTCGCGGGGATGCCGGGCGCGGGGCCGAACGCGCTCGCCGCGCCGCAGGCGGCGCTGATCTCGGCACTGGCGCAGGGCGTGCTGGGGGGCAATCTCAACTGGACGATGATCGGCTGGGGTGCGGTGGCGGGCGCGGCGGCGATCGTGCTCGACGAGGCGCTGGGGCGGGCCGGGCGGCTGCGGCTGCCGCCGCTGGGCGTCGGGCTCGGCATCTATCTGCCGATGAGCGCGACGCTGACCGTGGTGGTCGGCGCGGTGATCGGCCATTTCTATGACAAGCGCGCCGAGGCGCTACCCGACGCCGAGGCGGCGAAGCGGCTGGGCGTGCTGACAGCAACGGGCATGATCGTCGGCGAAAGCCTGTGGAACGTCGTCTTCGCGGGGATCGTCTATGAGAGCGGCACCGAAACGCCGCTGGCGCTGGTCGACGGGTTCGAAGGGCCCGCGCTAATCGCGGGGACGTTGCTGTTCGCGCTGGTCACGTGGTGGCTGTACCGACGCACGCGGCGACTGCACGCGGCATGACGCGCGTCGGGCTGCACTGGACCGGCAATCGCGGCGCGGGGACCGCGACCTATACCAGCTATGCGCGCGATCATGAGATTGCGGCCGAGGGGAAGCCGGTGATCGCGGGATCGTCGGACCCGCGCTTCCGTGGCGATCCGACGCGCTGGAACCCGGAAGAGCTGCTGCTCGGCGCGGTCAGCGCCTGCCATCAATTATGGTATCTGCATCTCTGTGCCGATGCCGGGATCGTCGTCACCGACTATCGCGACGAAGCGGATGCGGTGCTGACGCTCGACGAGGACGGCAACGGCCGCGTCACCGAAGCGACGCTGCGCCCGCGCGTGACGATCGCCGCCGGGGGCGATGCCGCGCTCGCCGCGGCGCTTCACGACGAGGCGCAGCGACGCTGCTTCATCGCGCGCTCGGTCGCCTTCCCGGTGCGCCACGTGGCGGTGATTGCGGTCGCCGCGGTATGTTCTGATTAACCATCTCCCGGTAAGATGCGGGACATGATCACTTCTGGTCATCCCCGCTCGCGAAGCGTCTTTCGGTGACCGGCCTTCGCGCCTCGCCGCGACTGCTGGTCGTGCTCGCCGCGCTGGCATTGCTGGTGCGGCTGCTGGTGCCGGCCGGGTTCATGCCGCAGGTCGCGCACGGGCAGGTCGCGATCGTCGCCTGTCCGGGCATGGCGATGGTCAGCGAGGCGCACCATCACGCGCATGACGCGCCCGCGCACGATGGCTTCGAGCGCCCGTGCGCCTTTGCCGCGGTCGCCGCGCCCGCGACGTTGCTCGCGATCGTGCTGCTGTTGGTCCTGCCGTCGGCGGCAGTGGTCCGGCAGCTCTACCCCTCGCAGCGGCACCTGCCCCGCGTGTCACGCTCCGCTGGCGGCCACCGCTTCGCGCACCCCCGACGATCCTCCCGACTCGCTGACCCGCTGTCGCGGCGCACTCCAGGCGCGCCGAACCTGAGGATATTTCATGACATCTTCCCGTCCGGCCGCGATCGCGGCCGAACTCCAGCGCGCGGTGTGGCGCTGGCACTTCTTCGCCGGCCTGCTCGTGCTGCCGTTCCTGCTATGGCTGGCCGTCACCGGCGCGCTCTATCTCTACAAGCCCGAGATCGAACGGCAGGTCTATGCCGACTGGATCCATATTACGCCGGGCCGTCCGACGCTGCCGCTCGATACGCTGGCGACGCGCGTCAGTGCATCGGTCGGCGGCGCGGTGACGCAGGTGCAGAAGCCCGCCGTCCTCGACGAAAGCTGGCGCGTTACCATGCGGCGCGCCGACGGCGACCTGCGGATGGCCTTCGTCGATCCGCATGACGCGCACGTCTTCGGCACCACCAATCCGGGTGGCGTGATGCAGACCGTCAAGCATCTCCACAGCCTCGCGATCACTGGCTGGGTCGGCAATTGGTTGATCGAGATCGCCGCCGGCTGGTCGATCATCCTCGTCGTCAGCGGGCTGTACCTGTGGTGGGGGCGCGGACGAACGGTGACGGTGCGCGGTCGTGCGAGCGGGCGGCTGTTCTGGCGCGATCTCCACGCTGTAACCGGACTGTTTGCGGGCGGGTTGATCCTGTTTCTCGCGCTCAGTGGGATGCCGTGGAGCGCGGTGTGGGGGCACAACGTCCAGGCCGGGGTCGCCGGTGCGGGCTGGGGTCGCCCGGCCGCACCCGGCGGCGAGGGGCACGCCGGGCACGACCTGCCGTGGTCGCTTCAGCAACATGCGATGCCGATGGGACATGACGGCCAGCGTATTTCCGCCGACCGCGCGCTGGCGGCGGCACAGGCGCGCAATATGGCGCCCGACTGGACGCTGACGTGGCCGGAGGGACCCGGCGCGCCGTATCTGGTCAGCGCCGCACTCGGGCCATCGGAGGCAGCGCATGTGGTCTATGTCGACGCCGGAAACGGACGGGTAATGCAGGACGCCGGCTTCAGGGACTTCGGCCGCCCCGGTCAGGTAATCGAGTGGAGCGCCGCGGTCCATCAGGGCAAGGAATATGGCGAGGCGAACCGGCTGATCATGCTGTTCGCCTGCGCCGCGCTCGCGTTGCTGACGATCACCGCGCCGGTGATGTGGTGGAAGCGGGGCCCGCGCGGACGAACCACACTCCCGGATGCGCGGACCGGCACCGGGTTGCTGGCGATCATGGGCGTGGCGGGATTGCTCTTCCCGCTGACCGGGCTGACGATGCTCGCCGCGCTCGGCTATGGTCGGATCAAGGCCGTCGTCGGCGCGGCTCAGGCGAGCCGTGCGCGGAAGAGCTGGCCCTCCTCCACGACATAGACGATCACGAACGCGGCGATGCCGATCGCGAGATAGCCGAGCGTCAGCGGCAGCGTGGTGCCGGCATAGGATTGGCCGATCGCCGATCCGACCAGCACCGCGCCGACGCTGGTGATGAAGCCCTGCACCGACGACGCGGTGCCCGCGATCCGTCCGACCGGCTCCATCGCCATCGCGCCGAAGTTCGATCCGCACAGGCCGATGCAGGTCATGCTGAGCGACTGGAAGACCATGTAGCTGACCAGCGTCTCCCAGCCCATCCAGACGACCGACAGGTGCAGCATCGAGAGGACGATCAGGGCGATCACCGCGGTCTGCGAGATCAGCCGCGTGCCTAGCCGCTCGACCAGCCGGCTGTTCATGAACGACGCCACGCCCATTGCGCCTGCGCAGATTGCGAACAGCACGGTGAAGCGGTCGCCCGCGCCGAATTCGTCGACGAACACCTGCTGCGCCGAGGAGACGAACGCGATGATTCCGCCGAACGTCAGCGAGGCGGCAAGCGCATAGCCGAGCGAATAGCGGTTGGTGAGCGTCAGACGGTAGCTGCTGGAAAGATTGGTGAGCGAAATCTCCGTGCGGCGTTCGACCGGCAGCGTCTCGGGAAGCCGCATCAACGTCCAGACCAGCACCAACCCCGCAAAGCCGCCGAGCGCGTAGAAGACAAACCGCCACGGCCCGATCACCAGCAGCCCCTGCCCGATCGTCGGCGCGAGGATCGGCACGAGGAAGAAGATCATCTGCGCCACCGACATGGTGCGCGCCATCGCGCGACCCGAGGCATTGTCGCGCACCACCGCCACCGCGATCACGCGGGTCGAGGCGGACATCAACCCCTGCAACACGCGCGCGCCGAGCAGCGCGGCGAAGGTCGCGGACGCCGCGGCGAACACGCTCGCCCCGACGAAGCCGATCAGCGTCGCGACCAGCACCGGCTTGCGCCCGTAGCGATCGGCGAGCGGGCCATAAAGCAATTGCCCGACGCCGAACCCCAGCACATAGGCGGTCACCACCCATTGCCGATGGTTCGCCTGATCGATCGCGAGATCGCGGCCGATATCGGCGAGCGCGGGGAGCATCAGGTCGACGCCCAAGGCATTCACCGCCATGACCGCCGCGACGAAGATGACGAACTCGGTCGCGTTCATGCCCGGAGGCGCGGCGTGGGGCTTCATGGAATTCAGGTCCGTTCTCAATCGAATGGCCGGTCGATACTCGGTTGCGGCTCGGTAAACCACGCCGCTCCAGCGTTCGTGACGTAGAAATGATCCTCCAAGCGGATGCCGAAGCGGCCGGGAACGACGATCATCGGTTCGTTGGAAAAGCACATGCCAGGGGCAAGCGGAGTCTTGTCGCCGCGCACCAGATAGGCGGGCTCGTGGATCGACAGCCCGATCCCGTGCCCGGTACGGTGCGGCAGCCCGGGCAGGCGATAGTCCGGCCCCAGCCCCTCACGCACCAGCACCGCGCGGGCCGCGGCGTCGATATCCTCGCAGGGCACGCCGGGCGCGACTGCGGCGAAAGCGGCCGCTTGCGCGGCGTGTTCGATGTCCCAGATCGCGCGCACTTCGTCGGCGACCGTGCCGAACGCATAAGTGCGGGTTAGGTCGGAATGATAGCCGTGGACGCGGCAACCCGTGTCGACCAGCACCAGATCACCCTCCGCCAGCGCGCGGTCGCCGGGCAGCCCGTGCGGATAGGCGGTCGCCTGCCCGAACTGCACCGCACAGAAGTACGACGGCCCGCCGCCGATCGCGCGGTGCGCATCGTCGATGAACCGCACCACCTCGCTTTCGCGGATGCCGGGCCGCAGGATGCGTGCGGCGGCGGCATGGACCGCCAGCGTCATCTGCATCGCCTGCGTCATCAGCGCGATCTCCGCGGGCGACTTGAGCATCCGGCAGCCGTCGATCGCGGGCGCGCCATCGACGGTCTCCAGCCTCGCCCCCGCGAGTCGCCGCGCCCAGCCGTAGAAGAGCATCGGATCAAGCGCGAGCGTCGACCCGGAGGGCAGCGCATCGGCGACGAGCGCGACCGGGTCCTCATCCTCTTCCCACAGCGCGAGGTCGGCGGAGATGGCGAGTTCGGCCTCCAGCGAGCCGCGCTCGAACGCCGGACAGATCAGCCGCGGCGTGCCGGTAACGGGCAGGAGCAGCGCGACCAGCCGCTCGCTCGGGCTCCACGGCACACCGGTGAAGTAGTGAAGCGACGGGCCGGCCTGCACCAGCAGCGCATCGGCGCCCAACTCGGCGGTCAGCGCACGGGCACGCTCCAGCCGCGCATTGCGCTCTGCCACATCGATCGGTGGTGCCTTATTCGCCCAGGGAGTGATGGCGGCAAGTTCCGCCGCCGCGCTGGATCCGCCGATCGTCATGCCACGCTCCGTCAAAATGGGTCAGCCTGCCGAAACAACGGCGGACAATAACATAGGTGGTTACCGCTTCTTTACTTCTCGCTCCCTAAATCGGCGGCAGGGAAGAAAAGAAGAGAGAAGGGCCATGGCATCCAAACCGCTGATCGACAACCGTCGCGAGACCCGCGTTCCGGCCGAGTGCCGTGGCCTGGCACGGCTGGCAATTTCGATCGAAATCCTCGACGCCTCGGCGGCGGGACTGCGCGCGCGTACCGCGATGACGCTGATTTCGGGCACGTTGCTGAAGCTGAGCTTGCCCGGTGGTGCGGAGCGTCACGCGCGCATTGCATGGGTCGATGATCAAATCTTCGGCTGTGAGTTCATGAAGCCGTTGAACAGCAAGGAACTGCGTGATCTGGTCGATGCGACCACCAACGCCGCGCCTTATGCGATCTGTGCCTGACCGGCGGGTGCCAGCGTTATGGTGCGTGCATCGCGATCGACGGTGATCGTCGCGTCGCGAAGCTGCAGGACGAAGCCGGTCGCGTCCTCCCAATCGGCGTCGCGCATCGGCTGACCGTAGCGCCGTAACCAAGTCGCGTCGCGCGCGATGGCGGGATTAGCCAGCGACGCACACGCCGCGCGTCGCTGCGCGAGATCGGCGACGAAGGCTTCCAGGGACCGGTCACGGCCGTTCCAGTCGAGCCACAGCAACTCATCCTGCGCATAGCCGTTGTTGTTGCCGCATTGCGTGCGGCCGAATTCGTCACCGGCGGTCAACAGGATCGTCCCGCGCGTCGCGAAAAGCGTCGCGAGGAGCGCGCGCACGTCCGCGTCACGCGTAGCGCGAACGGTGGCATCATCGCTCTCGCCCTCGACGCCGTTGTCCCACGCGATCTCGCCGGCGTGGCCGTCGCGATTGTCCTCGCCGTTGGCGTGATTGTGGCGCGTGGCGAAGGCGACGGTGTCGGCGAGCGTGAAGCCGTCATGGGCGGCGACGAAGCTGACCCCGCGGGTGCGGTCCCCGAAGATATCGCTGGAGCCCATCAGCCGAGTCGCGAGCGCGCCCGCACTGCCGTCCCCGCGCCAGAAGCGGCGGACGTCGTCGCGGTAACGGTCGTTCCACTCGAGCCAGTCGTCGGGAAACTTCCCCAGCTGATAGCCGCCGGGGCCGATATCCCATGGCTCGGCGATCAACACCCGGTCACGCAGCACGGGGTCGGCGGCGATCTCGGCGAAGATCGGCGCGGCGGGGTCGAAGCCGGGCCCGCGCGCCATCACGGTGGCGAGATCGAAGCGGAAGCCGTCGACGCCCGCTTGGGCGACGAAGTGGCGCAGCGAGTCGAGCGTCAGCGCGCGCACCGCCGGGTTGGCGAAGTCGAGCGTGTTGCCGGTGCCGGCGTCGTTGATGAGCGTGCCGTCGGGCCCGCGTGCATAGGCGGCATCGTCCAGCCCGCGAAGCGACAGCGTCGGGCCGAGCGGGTCGCTCTCCCCGGTGTGGTTGAACACGAGGTCGAGGATCGTGCCGATCCCCGCCGCCCGCAGCGTCGCAACGGTGGCGCGAAGCTCGGCGATGCCGGCGGGCGCGAGGCGCGGATCGAGCGCCATCGGCACGACCGGGTTATAGCCCCAGCCGTTGCCGAGCCCGAGCGGCGGCAAGTGACGCTCGTCGATCCAGGCGACGATCGGCATCAGCTCGACCGCTGCGACGCCGATCCGCTGGAGGTGCGCGATCACCGCCGGATGCGCAAGCGCGGCGATCGTTCCGCGCTGCGCCGGCGGCACGTCGGGGTGACGCATCGTGAAGGCGCGGACGTTGACCTCGTAGATCAGCCCGCCCGGACGGAACAGCGGTGGCAGATCGAGCGGCGCGAGCGGCGCGGTGACGATCGCCTTCGGCACCAGCGCCGCCGTGTCGATCCGCGGCTCGCGCAGATGCGGGTCGTAGGCGAAGCGCCAGTCGAGCGTCACAGCGTAGGGGTCGACCAGCAGCTTGGCCGAGTCCGCATCGGTGCGGAAGCCGTAGCGCGCCCCCTCGCCAACTCCGGCGACATGCGCGTGCCACGCGTCGCCGCTACGCGCCATCGCGACGCGGCGTTCGGCCTCGCCATCAAACAGGCACAACCACACCGCACCCGCGCGCGGCGCGCGAACCGAGAAGTCGACGCCACCGGCGACGAGCGTCGCGGTCACGTCACGACGTCGGGTTGCTCGCGTCCGGTATGTGCACGGATGCCGGCGATCGCCTCGGCCGCGGCGACGATGTCCGCCAGCATCGCGCCGGTTTCCGCATCCATGTCGCCACCGACCGGCTCGTAGCGTTCGAGATAGACACGCAAGGTCGCGCCGCTCGTCCCGGTGCCCGACAGACGGAACACGACCCGGCTGCCGCCCTCGAACAGCACGCGCACGCCCTGATTACGGCTGATCGAGCCATCGGTCGGATCCTCATAGGCGAAATCGTCCGACGCCGCGACGGTAAGCGGGCCGAACGACGTGCCGGGCAGCGTGTCGAGCTTGCCGCGCAGCTCGGCCATCAACGTGTCGGCGGCGGCGCTGTCGACGCCTTCGTAATCGTGGCGCGCGTAATAGTTGCGGCCGTATTCCGCCCAATGATCGCGCGCGATCCGGTCGACGCTCTTGCCGGTCGCGGCAAGGATGTTGAGCCACAGCAGCACCGCCCACAGGCCGTCCTTCTCGCGCACATGGTCGCTGCCGGTTCCCGCGCTTTCCTCACCGCAGATCGTCGCCGTTCCGGCGTCGAGCAGATTGCCGAAGAACTTCCAGCCGGTCGGCGTCTCGAACGACGGGATGCCGAGCTTCTCGGCAACGCGATCCGCCGCGGCGCTGGTCGGCATCGACCGGGCGATCCCCTTCAGCCCGCCGGCATAGCCGGGGGCGAGACGCGCGTTGGCGGCGAGCATCGCGAGGCTGTCCGACGGGGTCACGAAGCGGCTACGCCCGATGATGAGGTTGCGGTCGCCGTCGCCGTCCGACGCCGCGCCGAAAGCGGGCGCGTCGGCCGCCATCATCGTTTCATAGAGTTCGTGCGCGTGGACGAGGTTGGGATCGGGGTGATGCCCACCGAAATCCTCCAGCGGCGTGCCGTTGCGCACCGTGCCGGGCGCGAAGCCGAGCCTCTTCTCAAGGATTTCGGTCGCATACGGCCCGGTCACCGCGCTCATCGCGTCGAACGCCATCGTCAGCTTCGCACCGCGGATTGCGTCGAAGTCGAACAGCGTCTCCATCAGTTCGGCATAATCCGCGACCGGGTCGATCACCTCTACCGTCAGCCCCTCGACCTGCGTCTCGCCGAGCGTATCCAGGTCGATGTCGGCGGTATCGGCGGCGTGCCATTGCGCGATCGAGAGCGTGCGGGCGTGGATCGCCTCGGTGACTTTCTCAGGCGCGGGCCCGCCGTTCGCGACATTGTACTTGATGCCGAAATCTTCGTCCGGTCCGCCCGGATTGTGGCTCGCGGAAAGCACCAGCCCACCGAGCGCGCCACGCTTGCGGATCACGTTCGAGGCAGCGGGAGTCGACAGGATGCCGCCCTGCCCGACGACGACCCGCGCGAAGCCTGCCGCCGCCGCCATGCGGATGGCAGTCTGGATGATCTCGCGGTTGAGGTAGCGGCCGTCGCCACCGATCACCAGCGTCGCGCCGTCCTTGCCGTCGACCACGTCAAAGACCGACTGGATGAAGTTCTCGGCATAATTCGGCTGCTGGAAGACCTTCACCTTCTTGCGCAATCCGGAGGTGCCGGGCTTCTGGTCGGTGAAAGGCGAGGTCGGAACGGTACGGATCATGCGGACAGCAGCTCCCGGTAAAGATCGGCATAGCGGCGTCCGCTGGTCGCCCAGGAGAAGTCCGCCGCCATGCCCGCGCGCTGGATCGAAGCCCAGCGATCGGGCGTGGCATATAATTGTATCGCAAGCGCAATGGCATGCGCCAGTGACTCATGCGTGACGGTGCCGAATTGCACCCCGGTCGCCACGCCCGCGTCGAGCGCTGCGGCATTGGCGTGGATCACGGTATCGGCCAGCCCGCCGGTGCGCGCAACGACGGGCACGCAGCCATAGGCCAGTCCGTAGAGCTGGGTCAGTCCGCACGGCTCGAACCGCGAGGGGATCAGGATCGCATCCGCGCCGCCCTGCATCAAGTGCGACAGCGCCTCGTCATAGCCGATCCGCACGCCGACCTTGCCGGGATGCCGCGCCGCCGCCGCGTTGAAGGCGTGTTCGAGCCACGCGTCACCCGATCCGAGCAGCGCGAGGCGACCGCCACCCGCGACCAGCGCGTCGATCGTATCGACCAGCACGTCCATGCCCTTCTGCCACGTCAGCCGCGTGACGACGCAGAACAGCGGCCCGTCCCCGGGTTCGAGCGAAAAGGCAGCCTCCAGCGCGCGCTTGTTGGCGACGCGGTGGGCGAGGCTACCCGCATCATAGCGTTCCGGCAGCGCGGTGTCGGTTGCGGGATTCCACACCGCCGGATCGATGCCGTTGACGATCCCCGAGACCCGTTCACGACGCGTGCGGATCAATCCCTCCAGCCCCATACCGAAGTCGGGGCGCAGGATCTCGGCGGCGTAGGTCGGGCTGACCGTAGTGATCGCGTCGGCGGCCTCCAGCCCGGCCTTGAGATAGCCGACGCCACCATAATATTCGACGCCGTCGACCGAGAAGGCGCGGTCGGGAAGCGCCAGCGAGCCGAAGATGCTCGCATCGTAGCGCCCCTGAAAGGCGATGTTGTGGATCGTCATCACCGATCGCGCGCAGCGCCCGCCCGCCGGGGCGAAGCGGAGATAGGCGGGCGCGAGCCCGGCCTGCCAGTCGTGCGCATGGAGCACGTCGAAGCGAAAGCCCTTGACCGCGCCCGAGGCGAGATCGGCCGCCGCACGCCCGAACGCGGCGAAACGCCGCCAATTGTCGTCCCAGTCGCGTCCGGAGGGATCGCCATACGGCCCGCCCTCACGCGCGAAATAGCCCGGCGCGTCGAGCACCAGCAGTTTGTGGGCGCCGATCGTGCCCGACAGCAGCCGCGCGGGCGCACCGATCAGGTCCGGCCAATCGTGGAGCACCGCCGAGCCCTGCACCGCCGCCATGACGCGTGGATAGCCGGGGACCAGCGTGACGACGTTGACGTCATGCGGCGCGAGCGCGGCGGGCAGCGCGCCGACGACGTCGCCCAGCCCGCCGGTCTTGACGAGCGGATAGGCTTCGGACGCGACCGACAGGACCGAGATCGTCATGCGGCTACAGCTCCAGCCGGTCGATCATCGGCTGCGTGATCAGGCACACGCCCTTTTCGGTGCGCCGGAACCGATGCCCATCGAGCAGCGGGTCTTCGCCGACGATCAGCCCATCGGGAATGACGACGCCGCGATCGAGCACGACTTTCCTCAGCTGCGCGTGACGCCCGATCTTGCAATGCGGGAGCACCACCGCCTCATCGAGCGACGAATAGCTGTGCGCCCGCACCCCGGTCGAGATCAGGCTGCGGTGCACGTTCGATCCGGAAATGATCGTATCGCCCGCCACCAGGCTCGACACCGCCTGCCCACGCCGTCCGTCGACATCGTGGACGAACTTGGCCGGCGGGGTCAGCTCCGAATAGGTCCACAGCGGCCACTCGCGATCGTAGAGGTCGAGCTGCGGCACGACGTCGGTCAGGTCGATGTTCGCTTCCCAATATGCGTCGACCGTCCCGACGTCGCGCCAATAGGCTTCGGGCTCTTCGGGCGAACGAACGCAGCTGGCGGAAAAGCGGTGCGCGTGCGCATGGCCGTGCGCGACCAGATACGGGATGATGTCCTTGCCGAAGTCGCGCGACGATCCCGGGGTGGCGGCGTCGCGGCGCAACTCCTCGAGCAGCAATTTTGTGTTGAAGACGTAGATGCCGAGGCTGGCGAGCGCGACATCGGGCTGGCCGGGGATCGACGGCGGATCGGCGGGCTTCTCGACGAAATCGACGATGCGGTCATTCTCGTCGACGTGCATGACGCCGAACGCCACTGCCTCCATCCGCGGGACTTCCATGCACGCGACCGTCACGTCGGCACCGCTGTCGCAGTGCTGCCGGAGCATGATCTCGTAATCCATCTTGTAGATATGGTCGCCCGCCAGGATGACCATGAACTCCGGCGCGCTTTCGGCGATGATGTCGATGTTCTGATAGACCGCATCGGCGGTCCCCTCATACCATTGAAATTCGCTGATCCGCTGCGACGCCGGGAGGATGTCGAAGCTTTCGTTGCGTTCCGGGCGCAGGAAGTTCCAGCCGCGCTGGAGATGCCGGATCAGCGAGTGCGCCTTATACTGGGTCGCCACGCCAATGCGGCGGATGCCCGAGTTGATCGCGTTCGACAAAGCAAAGTCGATGATGCGGCTCTTGCCCGCGAAATAGACCGCTGGTTTCGCTCGCGTATCGGTCAGCTCCTTCAATCGGCTGCCCCTGCCCCCGGCGAGGACATATGCCATAGCGTCACGCGCCAGCGGCTGACCTTTACGTTCATCCACCTCGGGCTCTCCTTCCCAGCATCTTTACTTGTTGTTCATCAGACGTTAACCACAATGACACGGATCTGACGCTAAAAGGCGCGGTCGCCGTAAGTGAGTGCGTATCAAGAATAATTCGACTTTCGAGAGGATCGCCGATGCACCCCGCTTGCCAGCCCCGTTCCGCCGACGGTTTGATCCGTGGCGTCGCCTGCGCACTGGTTCCGTCACTGCTCGCCTGGGGCGCGATCTTCGCGCTCGTCGGCCGGATCGTCTGAGCCGAACTCAAGACTCAGACTCCCATTCCAGCATCACCGTCGCGAGGGGCGGCAAGGTGACATCGGCGTGGCCGCCCGCGGCGACCACGCCGCCGAGATTGCCGAGCCCCGATCCCCAATAATCGTGCGCGTCGGAGTTCAGCACCTCGCGCCAGCGGCCGTCGTTGGGCAGCGGCACGCGGTACGGCATCCGTGCGACCGGGGTCATGTTGACGATCACCGCGATCGGCGCGGCGCCGGGTGCGGTGCGAAGCCAGACGAACACCGAGTTTTCGGCATCGTCCTGCACCAGCCAGCGGAAGCCGTCGCGCTCGCAATCGCGGGCGTGGAGCGCGCGCTTTTCCCGGTACAGTCGGTTGAGGTCGCGGACCAGTTTGCGGACGCCATCGTGCGCGTGCGAGTTGAGCAGGTCCCAGTCGAGCGACCGCTCCTCGCTCCATTCGGCACGCTGCGCGAACTCCTGCCCCATGAACAGCAGCTTCTTGCCGGGATACCCCCACATCATCGCGTAATAGGCGCGAAGATTGGCGAATTTCTGCCAATCGTCGCCCGGCATCTTGGTCAGCATCGAGCCCTTGCCGTGCACGACCTCGTCGTGGCTGATCGGCAGCACAAAATTCTCGTCGAAGGCATAGACCAGCCCGAAGGTGATCGCGTCATGGTGATGCTTCCGGTGGACCGGCTCGCGCGCCATGTACTTCAGCGTGTCGTGCATCCAGCCCATGTTCCACTTGAAGCCGAAGCCGAGCGCGGTGCGCGGGGCCTCGTCATAGGCGGGAGCGGAGACCCCGGCCAGCTCGTCGATTCCTCGGCGACGGTGAACACGCCGGGCTGGCTGGCATAGAGCGCGCGATTGGCGGCGCGCATGAAGTCGACCGCTTCCCAATTCTCGCGCCCGCCTTCGCGGTTGGCGATCCACTCGCCGTCCTTGCGCGAATAGTCGCGGTACAGCATCGAGGCGACCGCATCGACGCGCAATCCGTCGACATGATAGCGCTCGGCCCAGAACAGCGCGTTGTTGACGAGGAACGCCGACACCTCCCGCCGCCCGAAATTGTAGATCGCGGTGTTCCAGTCGGGATGGTAGCCCAGCCGCGGATCTTCGTGTTCGTACAGCGCGGTGCCGTCGAAGCGCGACAGGCCATGTGCGTCGGTCGGGAAATGCGCGGGCACCCAGTCGAGCAGGACGCCAATCCCGGCGCGGTGTGCGCCGTCGACGAAGCGCGCGAAGCCTTCGTGATCGCCGAACCGCGCGCTGGGGGCGTAGAGGCCGGTCGTCTGATACCCCCAGCTCGGATCATAGGGATGTTCCGAGATTGGCATGAACTCGATGTGGGTGAAGCCCATCGAGGTGGCATAGGGGATCAACCGCTCGGCAAGCTGGTCCCACGTCAGGAACCAGCCATTCTCGTCGCGCTGCCAGCTGCCGGGATGGACCTCGTAGATGCTGATCGGCGCGCGGCGCGGATCGACCGAGGCCCACGCCTCGCGATGTGCCGCATCGCCCCATTCATGATGCATCGGCGCGGTGGTGAGCGACGCAGTCTTGGGGCGCAGTTCGGCAGCGAAGGCATAGGGGTCCGCCTTGAGCGGCTGAAGCGCACCGTCGGGGCCAATGATCGCATATTTATAGGCACGCCCCGCTCCGATGTCGGGCAGGAACAGCTCCCAGACGCCGGTATCGTTGCGCCGACGCATCCCGTGGCGGCGTAGATCCCAGTCGTTGAAGTCACCGACCACCGCGACGCGCCGCGCGTTGGGTGCCCACACCGCGAAATGGACGCCTTTCGCGCCCTCGTGCACGATCAGATGCGCCCCCATCTTGTCATGGAGGCGGAAATGCGTGCCCTCGTTCATCAGGAAGTCGTCGGTGGGGCCGAGCACCGGGCCGAAGCTATACGGATCGGTAATCCACCATTCCGCGCCCCCGCCCTGCGCGACATAACGTAGCGGCTGCGGATCGCCGTCGATGATCCCCTCGAACAGCCCGCGTTCGTCGACGCGCTCCAGCGTGCCGAGCACCTCCCCCGCCAACGTCCGCGCGACCACGGTATCGGCACCCGGTATCCAGACCCGCGCAAACGTGCCGTCCGGCCCGTGATGCGGGCCGAGCAACGCAAAGGGATCCTCGTTGGTGCCGTCCAGCAGCGCGTCGATCGCGGCGGCGGGCGGCTTCACTTCACGCCCCAGATCTCTTGCGCATATTCTCCGATCGTCCGGTCCGACGAGAACCAGCCCATGTTCGCGACGTTGCGGATCGCACTGCGGCTCCAGCCGTCGCGATCCCCCCAGCGCGCGTCGACCTCACGCTGCGCGGTGGCATAAGCGTCGAAGTCGGCTGCCACCATGAACCAGTCATGGTCGTACAGGCCGTTCATGAGATCGCGGTAGCGGTTGTGGTCATCTGGTGAAAACACACCGGAGGCGATCGCGTTCACCGCCTGCGCGAGTTCGGCCGAATTTTCGATCACCTCGCGCGGATTGTACCCGCCCGCCCGCTTGGCCGCGACCTCGTCGGCGGTAAGACCGAAGATCACGATGTTGTCCGCACCGACATGATCGCGGATCTCGACATTGGCACCGTCGAGCGTGCCGATCGTCAACGCGCCGTTGAGCGCGAACTTCATGTTGCCGGTGCCCGACGCCTCCATACCGGCGGTCGAAATCTGTTCGGACAGGTCCGCGGCCGGCACCATCCGTTCGGCAAGGCTAACGTTGTAATTGGGAACGAAAGCGACCTTGAGCAGCCCACCGATCGACGGGTCGGCATTGACGCGGCGTGCGACGTCGCCGGCCAGCTTGATGATGAGCTTGGCCTGATGATAGCTCGACGCCGCCTTGCCCGCGAACAGCTTGACGCGCGGCGTCCAGTCGCGCTCCGGGTGGCTGCGGATCTGGTCGTAGAGCGCGACGGTCTCGACGATGTTGAGCAGCTGACGCTTGTATTCGTGGATGCGCTTGATCTGCACGTCGAAGATCGCCGACGGATCGAGCCGTATGCCCATCTCGGCGCGCAGATAGTCCGACAGCGCCGCCTTGTTCGCGCGCTTCACCGCAGCGAAGCGCTCGCGGAACGACGCATCCTCGGCAAACGGAGCGAGCGCGGTCAGCTTATCGGCATCGTCCATGAAGCCGTCGCCGATCGCCTCGCGGATCAGCGAGGTCAGCCCGGGATTGCATTCCTGCAACCAGCGACGCGGGGTGATGCCGTTGGTCTTGTTGTTGATCCGCTCGGGATAAAGGCGGTGCAGGTCGGCGAAGACGGTGGTCTTCATCAACCCGGTGTGGAGCGCCGCGACGCCGTTGACGCTGTGCGAGCCGGCGAAGGCGAGGTTGGCCATGCGGACGCGCCGCTCGCCGCCCTCGTCGATCAGGCTGATCGCGGCGATCGCGCGGTCATCCATCCCGTCTGCCTGGCGCGCGGCACGGAGCAGCTTGGCGTTGATCGCATAGACCAATTGCATGTGCCGCGGCAGCAAACGCTCGAACAGCGGCAGCGGCCAGCTTTCCAGCGCCTCGGGCAGCAACGTGTGGTTGGTGTAGCCGAACGTCGCCTGAGTGATCTCCCACGCCTCGTCGAAGGCGAGGCCGTGCTCGTCGAGCAGCAGCCGCATCAGCTCGGCGACCGATACCGCGGGATGCGTATCGTTGAGCTGGATCGCGGCGCGCGTCGGTAGCGTGCGGATGTCGCCGAAATACTGGATGTGCCGGCGGACGATGTCCTGGATCGACGCGGAGGAGAAGAAATACTCCTGCCGCAGTCGCAGCTCCTGCCCCGCCGCGGTCGTATCGTTGGGGTAGAGGACGCGGACCAATGTCTCGGCGCGCAACTGACCGGCCATCGCGCCCGCGAAGTCGCCCTGGTTGAAGGCGTCGAGCTTGAACGGATCGAGACTGCGCGACGTCCACAGCCGCAGCGTGTTCACGCGTCGTCCGCGCCAGCCGATGACGGGCGTGTCGACCGCCATCGCTTCGACCATCTCGCCCGGCTTCCACGTCACGGTGCCGCTTTCGTCGCCATGCACCTCGCCGCCGAAGCCGATCACATAGGCGCTCTCACGACGGCGGAATTCCCAAGGATTGCCATATTGCAGCCACGTCTCGGGCAATTCGACCTGCCAGCCATCGTCGATCCGCTGCCGGAACATGCCGTTCACATAGCGGATGCCATAGCCATAAGCGGGCAGGTCGAGCGTCGCGAGGCTCTCCATGAAGCACGCCGCGAGCCGCCCTAGGCCGCCGTTGCCGAGTGCGGCATCGGGCTCGATCTCCTCGAGCGCGGCGAGGTCGATGCCGAGTTCTTGCAGCGCGGTCGCCACTTCGTCGCGCGCCGACAGGTTCGCCAGCGTGTCGCGGAGCAGCCTGCCGATCAGGAATTCGAGGCTGAGATAATAGACGCGCTTCGCACCGGCCGCGTGCGCAGCCTTGGTGGACACCATCCAGCGTTCGATGATCTCGTTGCGGACGGTAAGGATCGTCGCGGCCAGCCAGTCGTGCGGGCGCGCCGCCTGCTCGTCCTTGCCGATGCGATGCACCAGCGTGTCGAGGATGTTGAGCGCAAGCGGCCCCCGCTGCCGCCCGGTTTCGGTCTCGATCACGCCTACCCCCTTGTTCGTAGATGCAATGCCTAGGCGGTAGCCGGAGTTGCAGCAACGGATTCCGCCGCGCGACCGCGATACGCCTGCACATCGAGCGCGGCGCCGAGCAGAAAGGCATAGACGCTAAGCCACAGCCACGTCAGCGCGACGATGATCGCGCCCAGCGAGCCATAGGTCGCACCGTAATTCCCAAAATTGGCGACGTAGAGACTGAAGCCGGTCGTCGCGAGCAGCCAGACGAGCGTCGCGGTGACCGTCCCCGGCGTCGCCCAGCGCAGCCGCGCGCCGTGGCGATACGGACCGAACCGGAACAGCAGCGACGCACCGGTGATGACGATCGTCGCGAGCAGCGCATAGGTGGCGATGCGGATCAGCGCGAGCACGATGCCGGGGAACCACGGGATCAGCGCGCCGATGAACGCCACCACAGCGCTGGCGGCGATGCCGAGGAAGATCAGCAGGATCCCGCCGACCACGATCGCGAACGAGGTCAGCGTCCAGACGATGAAGTTGCGCTTGTCCTTGACCTCATAGGCGACGTTGAGCGCGGTCATCATCGCGGTGGCCGCCTTGCTGCCGCCGTACAGCGCAATGACGAGCGCGATGATCAGCCCCAGCCCCTTGCGCCCCTGCGACCCCGAGGTGACGATATCAAGCTGTTGCCCGACCAGTGTTGCGACGTCCCCCGGCAACGCGGCGAACAGCGCGCGTATGTCTTCCTGAACCGTCGCCGCATCGGCGAACAGCCCGTAGGTGAACACCGTGACCGCGAGGATCGGCGCAATCGAAGAGATGATGTAGAAGGCCGCGCCCGCCGCGATCAGCCCGAGATTGTCGTCGTTCGAGGCGGTATAGGCCTCCTTCATCTGGCCCCACCAGTCGCGCCGGAAGGATCGCCAGAGATCGGACGAAGAGAGATCGATGTTCATTACGGAGGCGAACGCGGCGCAGCGGCGGAGGCTCCCGGTGGAGGGACTGTTTTGGGTTAGTGTTGAAGCGGAAGGTATCTGCTTCCCGTCATTCCCGCGAAGGCGGGAACCCAGAACCTCTGACGTTCCGACCCTATCGACGGACCTGCGCGTCTGGATTCCCGCCTTCGCGGGAATGACGGAAGAAGTCCAACACCGCTCCCGTCCTCGCAGGGCTGATGTCAGACGGTGAAGCTTTCGCCGCAGCCGCAGGCGCCCTTGGCGTTGGGGTTGTTGAAGACGAAACCCGCGGTGAAATCGTCCTCGACCCAATTCATCGTCGACCCGATCAAGTACAGGATCGACCCGCCGTCGACGAACAGCGTCCCGCCGGGCGTCTCGATCCGCTCGTCCATCGGCGTGGACTGCGTGACGTAATCGACCGAATAGGCCAGCCCTGAACAGCCACGACGCGGGGTCGAGAGCTTGACGCCGATCGCGTCCGCAGGCGCCTTGGCCATCAGGTCGGCGATCCGCGCCTCGGCGGTTGGGGTGAGGAGCAGCGGCGCGGGGCGCGCGCGGAGCGTGGTCGCCATCACAACATCCCCAGTTCGAGCCGCGCATCGTCGGACATCTTTTGCGGGTCCCATGGCGGATCCCAGACGAGGTTGACGTCGGCGAAGGCGATGCCGGGCACCGCCGCAACGCGCATCTCGACCTCGCCCGGCATCGACTCGGCAACCGGGCAATGCGGCGTCGTCAGCGTCATCGTCACCGCGGCATGGCCGTCCTCGGTGACGTCGACGCCGTAGATCAGCCCCAGGTCATAGATGTTGACCGGGATTTCGGGGTCGAAAATGTCCTTCAGCGCGTCGATCACCGCCTCGTACAGCGCGCCGCCGGGTTCGTTCGCAGCCGCGCCGCTCGGCTTTTGCGCAAGGAAACCAGACAGATAATCGCGTTGGCGTTCGCCTCCCTGCTCCGGGGCGGTATCGACCGCGTCGGACACCTGCGCGCGCGGCGGCTTGTCGACCGCCTCGACCGTTTCGCTCCTCACCGAGTCGCTCATCCGAAAATCCTCTTCACTCGCTCGATCCCGGCTGCCAGCGCCGCCACGTCCTCGGGGCCGTTGTAGACCGCGAAGCTGGCGCGCGCGGTCGCCTCGACGCCCAGCGCCGCCATCAGCGGCTGGGCGCAATGATGCCCGGCGCGGATCGCGACCCGGCTTTCGTCCAAGATGGTGCCGATATCGTGCGGATGCACCCCCTCCATCACGAAGGAGACGATCCCGGCGCTGTCGTCGGGCCCGAGCACGCGGATCGAATTGATGTGCGACAGCGCGGCGCGCGCCTCGCGCACCAAGGCGGTTTCGTGCGCGTGGATCTTGTCGAGCCCGATCGCGCGAACGTAATCGACCGCCGCCGACAGGCCGAGCGCACCGACGATATGCGGCGTCCCCGCCTCGAAGCGGGTCGGCGCAGGGGCGTAGGTGGTGCGCTCGAACGAGACGCGGTCGATCATCGACCCGCCGCCCTGATAGGGGGGCATCGCATCGAGCAGCTCGGCACGCGCCCACAACACGCCGATCCCGGTCGGGCCGTAGAGCTTGTGTCCGGAGAAGACGTAGAAATCGCAGCCGAGCGCCGCGACGTCGACCGCGATCCGCGGCACCGCCTGACAGCCGTCGATCAGGATCTTCGCCCCGACCGAATGCGCGATCCCGCTCGCCTTGGCGACGTCCAGGACGGACCCGAGCACGTTCGAGACATGCGCCAGCGCGACCAACTTATGTTCGGGGCGGATCATCGCCGCCATCGCATCGAGGTCGATGCGGTGATCGTGCGTGAGCGGGATCACGTCGATCGCCGCGCCGGCACGCTCGGCGACCATCTGCCACGGCACGATGTTGCTGTGATGCTCGAGCATCGACAGCAGGATGCGGTCGCCCCCCTTGAGATTCTGTGCCGCCCATGATTGTGCGACGAGGTTGATCGCCTCGGTCGCGCCGCGCACGAACACGATCTCGTTCGCCGGGGCACCGATAAGGTCGGCGATGTTGGCGCGGGCGGCCTCGTACGCCAACGTCATGTCGGCCGAACGTTGATACACTCCGCGGTGGACCGTGGCGTAAGTCGTATCGTAGCCGCGCGCGATCGCATCGATCACCGCACGCGGCTTCTGCGCGGTCGCAGCGGTGTCGAGATATGCCCAACCCTCCGGAATCGCGGGAAAGTCCGTGACCAGATCAAGCGGGCGATCGGTGGCGAGCGCGGTGTCGGTCATGCGATCGTACCGCCGATGTTTGCAATGGTTGCGCATGAAGCGGCGCATGTATCGCAAGCGGAGAAGGCGCGGTCCGTGGTCATCGCGGGGGAGGGTGACAGACCGGGCGCGTGTAGAACAGCGGTCACAACGCGCTCTCCAGCCACGCATCCGCGTCGGCGGCGAAGGCATCACGGACGGTTTCATCCGCGATGCGGTCCAGCGCATCGGCGACGAACGCGCGGGTCAGCAGCGCCTTGGCGCGCGGTGCCGGGATGCCACGGCTTGCCATGTAGAACAGCGCGCGCGCATCGAGTTCACCGACCGTCGCGCCATGCGCGCACTTCACGTCGTCGGCGAAAATCTCCAGCTCGGGCTTAAGGTTGACGGTCGCGGTGCGGTGCAGGAGCAGCCCGCGCAGCGACTGTTCGCCATCGGTCTTCTGGGCGTGCCGCGCGACCTCGACCGCAGCGGCGAGGCTCGCCTGCGACTGATCCGCGGCGACCGCACGCCACAATTGGTGCGATTGACCATTGGGCGCGGCGTGGCGGACGCGCACCGCGCATTCCTGCTTGAGCCGGTCGCGGGTCAGCAGCGCGCCGCCGTACTCGGCATAGCCGCCCTCACCCGCCAGCGCGATCGCGGCGTCGATCCGCACACCCTGATCGCCCGCCGCCAGCATCGTACCGACGAGGCTCGCGCCCTCGCTGAGTTCCGCCTCGTCACGGATCGTGACGAAGCCGGCCGCCTGCGTCATGCGGACGGCGCGCATCAGCCGCGCAGCCTTGCCGAGCCGGATGCGGGTGTTGCGATTCGACCAGCCCGCGCCGACGAACGTCTCGACGACGTGCGCCGAGGTGTCGGCATCGAGGACGATCTCGGCGGCGACGTGGTTTTCGCCGCCGGTCGCGACATGCACGACCTGCACCGGATGTGCGACCGACTGCGCGTCGAGGTGGAGCGACCAGC
This sequence comes from Sphingomonas sp. LR60, assembly GCF_036855935.1. NCBI lineage: Bacteria > Pseudomonadati > Pseudomonadota > Alphaproteobacteria > Sphingomonadales > Sphingomonadaceae > Sphingomonas > Sphingomonas sp. LR60. The sequence goes on from NZ_JASPFK010000001.1 coordinate 3,425,799, forward strand.
CGCGGGTGGCGCGCTTGCCGAGCGCGTGCGCGCCGGGGGTGAGGTCGCCGACGCGGACGCGGTGGAGGTCGCTGGCGGCGTCATCGAGAACACCGTCGACGAACAGCAATTTCGCGCCGGGCAGGTCCAGGAACTGTGCGTCCGGGCGGGCCAAGGGGGCGAGCGCGGCGGCGGCGGCGATCCCGCCAAGATCCGCCCAGCGCCATGCTTCCTCGCGGTTGGAAGGAAGGTCGAGCGTCACGCGGCGACCTCTGCGTAACCCTGCCGCTCCAGCTCGTGCGCCAGCTCCGGCCCGCCAGAGCGGGTTATGCGGCCGTCGGCGAGGACGTGGACGCGGTCTGGCTGCACGTAATCGAGCAGGCGCTGGTAATGGGTGATGAGCAGCACGGCCTTGTCAGGCTTGCGCATGATGCGGTTGATGCCATCGCCGACGATCCGCAGCGCATCGATGTCGAGGCCGGAGTCGGTTTCGTCGAGGATCGCGAACGCGGGATCAATGATCCCCATCTGCACCATCTCGTTGCGCTTCTTCTCGCCGCCCGAGAAGCCGACGTTGACCGGGCGCTTGAGCATGTCCTGCTGGAGCCCGAGTGCATCGGCCTGCGCGCGGGCGAGCTTAAGGAACTCCGCGCCCGACAGCGGCTTTTCACCGCGGCTGGTGCGCTGCGCGTTGAGCGATTCGCGGAGGAACTGGACGTTCGACACGCCCGGGATTTCGACCGGATATTGGAAGCCGAGGAACACGCCGGCGGCGGCGCGCTCGTGCGGTTCGAGTTCGAGCAGGTCGATCCACTCTCCTCCCCTCCCTGGAAGGGAGGGTGCGGGGGTGGGTGGCGTGCTCGCGGAACTCGGCCGATCCTCGATTTGGTCACCGTATTGGGACACAGAACCCACCCCCGGCCCCTCCCTTCCAGGGAGGGGGCACAGAAGCGGATCGAGCCTTCGGTCACTTCGTAGCCGGGGCGGCCGCCGAGGACATAGCCGAGCGTCGACTTGCCCGCGCCGTTCGGCCCCATGATCGCATGGATCTCGCCCGCGTTCACTTCGAGCGACAGGCCCTTGAGGATTTCCTTGCCGTCGATTTCGGCGTGGAGGTTTTCAATCTTTAACATCGTCATCCCGGCGTAGGCCGGGATCCAGTCCCGACCGGTGTAACTGGACCCCGGCCTTCGCCGGGGTGACGGAAGGAATTACCCGACCGAACCCTCGAGGCAGATCCCCAGCAGCTTCTGCGCCTCGACCGCGAACTCCATCGGGAGTTGCTGCAGCACCTCGCGCGCAAAGCCGTTGACGATCAGCGCGACCGCCGCTTCGGCGTCCAGACCGCGCGACATCGCGTAGAAGAGCTGGTCCTCGCTGATCTTGCTGGTGGTCGCCTCATGCTCGATCTGCGCGCTGGGGTTCTTCACCTCGATATACGGCACGGTATGTGCACCGCACTGATCCGACAGCAGCAGCGAGTCGCATTGCGTGAAGTTGCGGACGTTCTCCGCGCTCGCCGCGACGCGGACCAGCCCACGATAGGTGTTGTCGGAGCGACCGGCGCTGATCCCCTTCGACACGATCGTCGAACGCGTGTTCTTGCCGAGGTGGATCATCTTCGTGCCGGTATCGGCCTGCTGACGGTTGTTGGTGACCGCCACCGAATAGAATTCGCCGACCGAGCCGTCGCCCGCCAGCACGCACGACGGATATTTCCAGGTGATCGCGCTGCCGGTTTCGACCTGCGTCCACGACACCTTGCTGTTCTTGCCCTGGCAAAGCGCGCGCTTGGTGACGAAATTGTAGATGCCGCCGACGCCGTTCTCGTCGCCGGGATACCAGTTCTGGACGGTCGAATATTTGATCTCGGCATCGTCCATCGCGACCAGTTCGACAACTGCGGCGTGAAGCTGGTTCTCGTCGCGCATCGGCGCGGTGCAGCCCTCAAGATAGGAGACGTAGGCACCTTCGTCGGCGACGATCAGCGTGCGCTCGAACTGGCCGGTGTTCTCGGCGTTGATGCGGAAATAGGTGCTCAATTCCATCGGGCAGCGCACGCCCTTCGGAATGTACACGAACGTCCCGTCGGAGAAGACCGCACTGTTGAGCGTCGCGAAATAATTGTCGCGCTGCGGCACGACCTTGCCCAGCCACTTGCGGACCAGATCGGGATATTCGCGGATCGCCTCGCTGATCGACAGGAAGATGACGCCTGCCGCCTTCAATTCGGCGCGGAAGGTGGTGGCGACCGAGACGCTGTCGAACACCGCGTCGACCGCGACCTTGCGCGCGCCCTCGACGCCCGCCAGCACTTCCTGCTCGGCGATCGGGATGCCGAGCTTCTCATAGGTGCGGCGGATTTCGGGATCGAGTTCGTCGAGCGAGGCGATCGTTTTCTTCACCTTCGGCTCGGCGTAATAATACGCATCCTGATAGTCGATCGGCGGCACGTTGAGCTTCGCCCAATCGGGTGCCTCCAGCGTCTGCCAGACGCGAAACGCCTTCAGCCGCCAGTCGAGCATCCACTCCGGCTCGTTCTTCTTCGCCGAGATGTAGCGGACGGTGTCTTCGTTCAGCCCCTTGGGCGCGAAGTCCTGCTCGATGTCGGTCGCGAAGCCCCATTCGTACTTCTTGGCGACGGCGGCGTGTGCCTCGGCGTTCTTGGTGGCCATGATTATGCCTCAACCTTCATCTGCTGCTGCGCCACGGCGGGCACGTCTGCGGCGAGTTGCGCGATGGTGATCCCCGCCAGCGCCCCGCGCACCGCCTGGTTGACCGCACTCCAATGCGGCTTCACCCGGCAATTTCCTTCGATCGCGCAATCGTGGCTCGCCGCGTCGACGCACGAGGCCATCGCGATCGGTCCCTCGACCGCCTCGACGATGTCGGCGAGCGTGATCGACGCGGGCGGACGCGACAGGCGGAAACCGCCGCCGGTGCCACGCGCGCTGTCGATCAGCCCGGCCGCGGCGAGCTTGCTGACCAGCTTTTGCGCGGTCGGCAGCGGCACGCCGGTTTCCTCGGCGAGCGACGTCGCATTCTGCCGCGCCATCCCGCCGCAATGCCGCGCGGCGGCGCCGAGCAGCACCACGGCATAGTCGGTCAGGCTGGAAAGGCGCATCAGTTGCGAACCACTCTCAAATCGGATCGAATTGTTCCGATTGGCAGATGGTCGTTTGTAGCGCCGAAATCAACCGCGATGCGCAAATCAAAAAAGGGCCCGGCATTGCTGCCGGGCCCTTCAGGAAAGAGACTTCCCTGAGGAAGCCCTTCGGGTCGCACACATCTTATGCCGCTGGTTCGGCCGCAAAGATTGGATGGATGCGACGCGGCATCTGGCAAAACTTACAATTGCGCCCCGCTTGATCTCGCGACGCTTGGAGGCGAAACGACGGGGCATGGCCGATCTGCTCTCCCGCCTCGCGCATACGCTCGATCCCGAAACAGCGCATGTCTGGGCGATTCGCGCGCTCGGGGGCTGGGGACGGAGCGGTGCGCCGCTCGCGGGTACGATGCCGCGGCTGGAGACGGTGGTGGCGGGGGTGCGCTTCCCCAACCCGGTTGGGCTGGCAGCGGGACTCGACAAGGACGCGCGCGCGATCACCGGGTTGATGGCGCTGGGCTTCGGTTCGGTCGAGGTCGGCACGCTTACCCCGCGCGCGCAGGCCGGCAATCCCAGGCCGCGGCTGTTCAGACTGGCCGAGGATCGCGCGGTCATCAACCGGATGGGGTTCAACAACGGCGGGCTCGCGGACGGCGTCGCGCGCGCGAAAGCGGCGAATCGGCGCGGCGGGGTGTTGGGGATCAACGTCGGCGCGAACAAGGACGCGACCGACCGGGTCGCCGACTATGTCGCTGGCGTGCGCGCGGCCGCGGCGGTGGCCGATTATGTGACGATCAACATCAGTTCCCCCAATACGCCGGGGCTGCGCGACTTGCAGCAGGGCGCAGCGCTCGACGACTTGCTGGCAGCGTGCGTCGCGGAGCGGGGGACGACGCCGCTGTTCCTCAAGATCGCGCCCGATCTCGACGCAGGCGGGATCGATGGCGTCGCGAAGGCAGCGATCGCGCGCGGAGTCGATGCGCTGGTGATCGGCAATACGACGATCTCGCGCCCGGCGTTGCGGAGTGTCCATGCGGGCGAGACGGGCGGGCTGTCGGGCGCGCCGTTGCGGTCGCTGGCGGCGGCGAAGCTGGCGGAGGTGCGTGCCGCGACCGGCGGGCAGATCGCGCTGGTCGCAGCGGGTGGAATCGACAGTGGGGCTGAGGCTTATGCGCGAATTCGGGCGGGGGCGAGCCTGGTGCAGCTGTATTCGGCGCTGGTGTATGAAGGAGCGGGGCTGCCGCGGCAGGTAGTGCGTGACCTGGCGGCGTGTCTGGCGCGGGATGGGTTCGCGACCGTGGCGGAGGCGGTGGGAGCGTAGGAGCCTCGCGTCATTGCGAGCGTAGCGACGCATCCAGAGTGGGATCAGGACGCCCTAAAGTGCGTCGCTACGCTCGCAATGACGGCTACGGCGCCGGCTCGATCGCAACCTTGCCTTCGCGGCGCAGGTCGTAGCCACCGTCGAGGCGGCCATCGCGCAGGATGATGCCGTGCAGCCCCGAATCCTCGCCCTGCCCCGGCCGGACGACGATCCCGCGCGCGGCAAGACCGTCGCGCACCGCCGGAGAGAAGCGCGTCGCCTCGCCCTGATAATTGTCGCCCTTGGCGATCAGGTTGGGCAGCGCCAGCGCCTCTTGCATCGGCAGCTTCCAGTCGATCGCCGCGACCGCCGCCTTCCCGACATAAGCGAGGATCGCATTGCCCCCGGCCGAGCCGAGCGCGCCGACGAAGCTGCGCCCGCTGTCGAGCATCACCAGCGGGGTCATCGACGAGCGCGGACGTTTGCCCGCCGCCACCGCATTGGCCGCCGGATGACCGGCAGCATCGCGCGGGCTGAACGAGAAATCGGTCATCTGGTTGTTGAGGAAGAAGCCGTCGACCATCCGTCCCGACCCGAAGATCGACTCGACCGTGGTGGTGATCGACACGACATTGCCGCGCGCATCGCCGACGATGAAGTGCGAGGTGCCGGTCGGCTCCAGCGTGCGGTCGGCAGCGGCGGCCGGCGCGCCGGCGGGGTTGCCCGGCGCGGGCGCGGGGCCGGCGCGGGTGCCGATCAGTCGCGCACGCTGCGCCAGATAATCGGGCGCGAGCAGCCCGGCGACCGGCACGTCGACGAACGCGGGATCGCCGACGTAACGGTCGCGGTCGGCGTACATCAGCCGGCTCGCCTCGGCGAACAGGAGCCAGGCCTGCGGATCCTGGGGTCCGCGCGCCGCGATGTCGGTCCGTTCGAGCAACCCGAGCAATTCGAGCAGCCCGACCCCGCTGGCGGGCGGCGGCGGCGCGCAGACCAGCAGCACGCGATACGGTGCGCAGACCGGCTCGCGTACGACCGGGCGGTAGCCGGCGAGGTCGGCGAGCGTCATCGTGCCGGCGAGTGGACCTTCGGTCGTGCGCGCGACGATGCGACGCGCGGTTTCCCCCGTGTAGAGCGCGTCCGGGCCTTGGTCGGCCAGCCGGGTCAGGAAGGCCGCATAGGCGGGGTTGCGGAGCCGGTCGCCCGCACGCAGCAGTCCGCCGCCCGGCCGCGCGAAGTACGCGCGCACGTCGGGCGCGCTCAACTCGGCATAGTTGCCGCCAAGGAAGCGCGCCAGCCGCGGCGAAACGATGAAGCCGTCCTTCGCGGTGCGCCGCGCGTCGCCGAACAGGCTGTTCCACGGCAGCCGGCCGTGTTCGGCCTGCACCATCGCCAGCATCTTCACCGCGCCGGGCACGCCGGTCGCGCGCCCGCTGAGCACCGCCTGCGCGAACGGCAACGGCTGGCCGCCGTCATCGAGGAACATGTCGGGCGTCGCGCCTGCCGGCGCGGTTTCACGCCCGTCGTAGATGCGAACTTGCCGCGCGGCGGCGTCATAATAGGTCATGAACGCACCGCCGCCGACACCGGAGCTTTGCGGCTCGACCAGCGACAGCATCGCCTGCACCGCCACCGCCGCGTCGGCCGCAGACCCGTCCCGCCGCAGCACCGCCATCCCGGCATCGGTGGCGAGCGGGTTGGCCGAAACGACGAAAATCTGCGCGCTGCGCGGTGCGTAAACCGCCACCGGGGGGGCGACGGCACTCTGCGGGGCGGCACACGCCCCCAGCAGCAAGGCGGCGCCGGACAGGAGGGAGCGGAGGCGCACGATGGCGTTTCTCGGATCGATCATCGCGCCATGCGATAGCCCCGAGCCGGGACAGCGTCCATGCTGGCGCGGCGGGGAAATCCTTGGCATGACGCAAGGGAAAGGGCGGCACGCCCAGCGTGGAGAGGAGCGGCACCATCATTCGTCGGCTGGAACCATTCCCCAATCTGGTGACGATGTTCTTCACCCGCGCCGCGGAGAAGGGCGACGCGCCGTTCCTGTGGCAGAAGCGCGATGGCCGATGGGTATCGACGAGCTGGCGTCAGGCCGCCGAGACGGTCGCACGTCTGGCGACCGGGCTGCGCGCGGTCGGGCTCGAGCGCGGCGACCGCGTCATGCTGGTCAGCGAGAACCGCCCGGAATGGTGCCTGTCCGATCTGGCGATCATGGCGGCGGGCTGCGTGACCGTGCCGACCTACACCACCAACACCGAACGCGACCACGCACACATCATCGAGAATTCGGGCGCGAAGGCGGTGATCGTCTCGACCGCGAAGCTCGCCAAGGCGCTGATGCCCGCGATCCTGCGCTCGATCCGCCCGCAGATGCTGATCGGGATCGACGCGATGCGGCTGGGGCAGACCGCGATCGACGTCCACGACTGGCGGACGCTGATCGAGCGCCATCCCGTGGAGGTGGACACCATCGCCGCACAAGCCGATTTCGCGCGCGGCGATCTGGCGTGCATCATCTACACCAGCGGCACCGGGGGCGCGCCGCGCGGGGTGATGCAGCATCACGGCGCGATCCTGCACAATGTCGCGGGCTGCTCGGCGGTGGTCGCCGAGGATTTCGGCTGGGGCGACGAGGTGTTCCTGTCGTTCCTGCCGCTCAGCCACGCCTATGAACATACCGGCGGGCAGCATTTCCCGATCGGGATGGGCGGGCAGATCTATTATGCCGAGGGGATCGACAAGCTCGCCGCCAATATCGAGGAAGTGCGCCCGACGATCATGTTCGTCGTGCCGCGCCTGTTCGAGGTGCTGCGCACGCGGATCAGCAAGGCGATCGAGCGGCAGGGCGGCGTCCCCGCCAAATTGCTCGCCGCCGCGCTCGACATCGGGGCGAAGCGCGATGCCGGGCGGCTGCGGCTGAGCGACCGGCCCAAGGCGCTGTTGGTCGATGCGCTTTTCAAGCCCAAGATCGCGCGCAAGTTCGGCGGGCGGATGAAGGCGATGATCTCGGGCGGTGCGCCGCTCACGCCGGAAGTGGGGGTGTTCTTCCAGTCGCTGGGCGTCACCTTCCTGCAGGGCTATGGACAGACCGAGGCGGCGCCAGTGATCTCGTGCAATCGCCCCAGCGCCGGGGTGACGATGGATTCGGTCGGGCCGCCGCTCGCCGACACCGAGGTGAAGATCGCCGAGGATGGCGAGATCCTCGTCAGAGGCGAGCTGGTGATGCACGGCTATTGGCGGAACGAGGCCGAAACCGCGCGGGTGCTCAAGGACGGATGGCTGCACACCGGCGACATCGGCGAGATCGATCCAGCCGGGCGCATCCGCATCACCGATCGCAAGAAAGACCTGATCATCAACGACAAGGGCGAGAATGTCGCCCCGCAGAAGGTGGAGGGGTTACTGACGCTTCAGCCCGAGATCGGGCAGGCCATGATCGCAGGCGATCGCAAGCCGCATATGGTGGCGGTGCTGGTCCCCGACGCCGAATGGAGCGTGGAATGGGCGGCGGCGCACGGCAAGCGCGACGCGGTGCTGGCGGAGGATCCCGCGTATCGGTCTGCGATGCAGGCGGCGGTGGATCGCACCAACGCGATGCTGTCAGTGACCGAGCGGGTGCGACGGTGGATCCTGGCGGACGCGCCGTTCTCGATCGAGAACGAGCAGTTGACGCCGAGTTTGAAGATCCGCCGGCACGTGTTGCGGCAGGTTTATGGCGAGCGGTTGGATTTGCTCTACGGCGCGGGGTGAGGGATTAGCCTAGCGCCGTCGCCCCTGCGCAGGCAGGGGCCTATGTCTGTCGAGTGGGTGCGGGTGGGTGCGGATACAGCGGCCGGTCGTGTGTCCGCGCTGTCCTGCGAAACGCTACAGACATGGGCCCCTGCCTGCGCAGGGGCGACGGTGGAGGTCACATGTTGATCTTTTCCCAAAGCTCTTCCCAATCGGGGTTCATTCGTCCGATCAGGTTGAGTTTCCACGCGCGCTTCCACTTCTTCAGCGCCTTCTCGCGTGTGATCGCTTCGAGCATCGTGTCGTGCCGCTCGACGTACACCAGCCGCGTCAGGCCGTGCTCGCGACAGAAGTCCGAGCCCCGGCCCTCACGGTGCTGCTGGATGCGTGCCGCGAGGTGGCCGGTCACCCCGGTGTAGAGCGTGCCGCTGGGCTCATCGGTCATGATGTACACCCAGCTCACGCCTGTAGACTCACCCCGCCGCGCTGACCCGCCAGATCGTGTTGCCGACATCGTCGGCGACCAGCAGTGCGCCGCTCTTGTCGGTGATGACGCCGACCGGGCGGCCGTGCGCCTCGTCGTCCTTGTTGAGGAAGCCGGTGAGCACGTCGACGGGCTTGGCGCCCTTCACCGGCCAGCCGGTCGCGTCGAAGGGCACGAACACGACCTTGTAGCCCGACAGCGGCTTGCGGTTCCACGAGCCGTGTTCGCCGACGAACGCACCGCGCGCGAAGCTGTCGCCGAGCTTCGCGTCCGCGGCGAAGGTCAGGCCGAGCGCGGCGACGTGCGGCCCCAGCGCATAATCGGGTCGCTTCACATACTGCCGCAATTCCGGGTTCTTGGGCGCGACGCGGGTGTCAATATAGCCGCCCCAGTAATACCATGGCCAGCCGAAGTGGTCGCCCAGCTCGATCGCGGTCAGATAATCCGGGACGAGGTCGGAGCCGAGCATGTCGCGCTCGTTGACGACGGTCCACAGCCGGTTGGTGCCGGGGACCAGCGCCATGCCGTTGGCGTTGCGGATGCCCGAGGCGAAGACACGATACTTCTTGGTGTCGGGATAGACCTGAAGGATCGCAGCGCGATCGTGCTCGGCGTCGAGCCCGTCGTCGGCGATATTGGTGGCCGAGCCGACCGAGACGTAGAGCGTCTTGCCGTCCTCGGCGACGATCACGTTGCGCGACCAATGATTGCCACCGCCGGGATAGCTGACCACCGCCTCGGGACGGCCGGTGATCTTCGTCTCGCCGTCGCGGTACGGCACGCGAACCAGCGCATCCGTATTGGCGATGTAGAGTTGGCCGTTCAGCAGCGCCATGCCGGAGGGCGAGTTGAGCCCGGTCAGGAACGGCGTCTTCACTTCCGCAACGCCATCGCCGTTTGTGTCGCGAAGCAAGGTGATGCGGTTGGCGGAGGGCACGCCTGCACCGACCTTGCCGAGCAGGTGGCGCATCACCCAGCCCTTGATCCCTCCGCCCGAGCGCGGCGGCGAATTGGTCTCGGCGACCAGCACGTCACCATTGGGCAGGCGATAGAGCCAGCGCGGATGATCGAACCCGGTCGCGAACGCCGCGGTCTTCAGCCCGGCCGCGGCGGTCGGTGCCTCGCCGGCCTTCCAGCCGATCGGGTCGGCGGTCTTGACGGTCGGCAGCACCTGTTCGCGCGGGGGCGTGATATCGGGGCGGGCGCCGGTCACTGCCGCCACGTCGCGGCGCGCGGTATCGGGCCACGACAGATAGAGGAAGATCGCGACGCCGAGGGCGATCAGCAGGCCGATGACGGCGAGAACGTGTTTGCGCATCGCATGAATGTAGGCGCGCGGGAGGGGAGACGCTACCGGGTTCGTGCCTCAAGCTTTGTCATCCCGGACTTGGTCCGGGGCGATGGCGGTCAGTCCTCGACCCCCTCCGGCACCGGCACCGGCGGATGGAGGCGCAGGCGGTTGATGCGGCGTTCGTCGGCGTCGGTCACCTCGATCCGCCAGCCGCTGGGATGGTCGATGCAGGTGCCGGCCTCCGGGACATGCCCGGCGAGCACCGCGGTGAGTCCGCCGATCGTATCCACGTCGCTCTCAGCCTCGGCCAGCCGCGCGTCGACGGTGGTGCCGACATCCTCCAGCTCGACGCGCGCATCGACATCCCATGCGCCGCCGTCGAGCGGGACCAGCAGCACCTCGGGCGCGTCGTCATGCTCGTCCTCGATCTCGCCAACGATCTCCTCGATGAGATCCTCGATCGTCACAAGGCCTTCGGTGCCCGAATATTCGTCGAGCACGATCGCGAGGTGGATGCGCGACTGGCGCATGTCGGCGAGCAGATCGAGCGTACCGCGGCTCATCGGCACGTAGAGCGGCTGGCGGATCAGCGCCTGGATATCGGTGGGCCGCTCGCCGCCCGCCGCGAGGATCGCGAATACGTCCTTCAAATGGACCATCCCGACGACTTGGTCGAGATTGCCACGATAGACCGGCAGACGGCTGACCCCGGCTTCGTGGAACACGTGGACGAGATGGTCGAAGGTTGTCGCTTCCTCGACCGCGATCACGTCGGCGCGCGGCACGCCGACATCGCCGGCGTCGCGCTCGCTGAAGTGCAGCAGGTTGCGGACCATCTGCCGCTCCAGCTGGGTCAGATCGCCCTTGATCTCGGGGGCGGGATCTTCCTCGTACCGGTCGATCGCCTTCTCCAGCAATTCGCGCAAGGTCGCCTCGCGCGGCTCGCCGAAGATCATGTTGCGCAGCCCGGTCCACAGGCCGCCTTCATGGTGCTCGCCGCCGTTCGCGGCGCTACTTCGGTCGTCGGCCATGGCCGTTGGGTTCAATCCTCGCGTATCAGATAGGGGTCGGCAATGCCCAGATCGGCCAAAGCGTCGCGCTCGATCTGCTCCATCGCGTCGCCCTCGTCGTCGGTCATATGATCATAGCCTAGCAGATGCAGGCAGCCATGCACCACCAGATGCGTGAAATGATCGGCCGTGGCGATGTTCCGCTCCGCCGCCTCGCGCTCGCAGACGCCGTGGGCGAGGACGATGTCGCCGAGCAGCACCTCGCCATCGTCGCTGTTCTGGCTGACGGTGTCGATCAGGTCGGGCTGGACCATCGGGAAGGACAGGACGTTGGTGGGCTTGTCCTTCTGCCGATACTGGCGGTTCAGCTCCTGCACCTCTTCATTGGTGGTGAGGCGGACGCTGATCTCGACATGCGCGGGGGTGGTGATGAGATCGCCGTACGGCGTCCGCGCGATCGCGGCACGCGCGGCGGCGAGCGCGCGCGCGTCCCAGTCGGTATCGGGCCACGGCTCTTCGCGGGTGAGTTCGATGTGGATCATGTTAGCCGAGGTCCGTGTGGGAGAAGTCGTTGCCCTTGTAGAGCAAGCGCGCGCCATTGGTTCTGGCGCAGGCATAGGCGAAGCAATCGCCCATGTTGAGTTGTGCGGGGTGTCCGGTGCCTTTGCCGTAGCGCGCGGCCGCATCGATCGCGATCTTGGCCTCGCGCTCCCCGGTCACGACAGGATGCAAATCAAGCCTGTCGATCAAGATGCCGAGTTCACCGCGCGCTTCATCAAGTGACAAAGTGCGCTTGCGCGCAATCGCAAGGACAGCCTCCCATTCGCCCGTCGCGCAGTAGAGGCGATCGTCATGCTCATCCAGTCGCGCGGCCAGCGCCCGGGCGTCATCTTCCTTCACCGCCATGGCGACGAGCGCCGACGCATCGACCAAGATGGTCAATCGTCGTCTTCGTCGTTGAGGCTGTCGTAAAAGGCCTTGTCCGCTTCCAGGCCGGTCGGTTCGCCAAGCTTGTGCGTACGCCAGAACTCTTCCAGCACCGTCACGGCCGGACGTCGACTGCAGGGAGCCTTACGCTCGAGTTCGTGGGTCAAGGCCAACTTGACTGCCGCGGTTTTCGTTAGCCCCCGTACCGACGCCAGCCGCTCGGCGAGCCGGTTTGTCTCTTCATCCTTGATGTAAAGCGACGCCATGCCAGCCTCCGGTATATCCCGCCAAGCTAAGAAGGATATCCCTACGCGTCAACCGGACACCCCCTCATACGCCTCGACGATCCGGCCGACGATCGGATGGCGCACCACGTCGGCGGCGGTGAACCGGCAGAGCGAGATCCCATCCACCCCCTCGAGCCGGGTCGTCGCATCGGCGAGGCCGCTGGCACCGACGCCGCCGGGAAGGTCGGTCTGGTTGGGATCGCCGCAGATCACCATCCGGCTGTTCTGCCCGAAGCGCGTCAGGAACATCTTCATCTGCGCCGGCGTGGTGTTCTGCGCCTCGTCGAGGATCACGAAGGCGTCGCCCAGCGTCCGGCCGCGCATGAAGGCGATCGGCGCGATCTCGATCTCTCCGCTCGCGATGCGCCGCTCGACCTGCTCGGCAGGCAGGCAGTCGTAGAGCGCATCGTAAAGCGGGCGAAGATAGGGATCGACCTTCTCCTTCATATCGCCAGGCAGGAAGCCGAGCCGCTCGCCCGCCTCGACCGCGGGACGCGACAGGATCAGCCGCTGCACGCTGCCCGCGATCAACTGCGCCACCGCCTGCGCGACCGCGATATAGGTCTTGCCGGTGCCCGCCGGGCCGAGCGCGAAGATCATGTCGTGGGTGGTCAGTTCGCGCATGTAATGCGCCTGCGCGGGCGTGCGCGGGACGATCGTCTTCTTGCGCGTGCGGATCATCACCGAGGGTGCCGGGCTGCGCTCCGCGGAGATGATCCCGTCGAGCACCGGCTCGGCCGCCATCGCGATCGACGCATCGACCAGGCCGGTGTCGACCTCCTCACCGCGCTGGATCCGTGCATACAGATCGTGGAGCACGTCGCGCGCCAAGGCCACCTGTTCCGCGGTCCCCTCCAGCCCGACGCGATTGCCGCGCGCGGTGATATAGACCCCCAGCCGGTTCTCCAGCGCCACCAGATGCTGGTCGTACTGGCCGAAGAGTCGGCTCAGCAACTGCGGGCGATCGAAGACGACCTCGACGCGCGAACGCTCGCCCGCCTGGGCGGGGACGGGTTTACGGCTCATGCGGCTCCTGTGGCGATGGGCGACACGCGGCAGATCGCCGCAAGGGGCGAGATAAGAGCAACGCGTGACGGCACAATGGCATCGCGGGTGAATGTGGCAGGCGTCGTGCCCGTGGGGAAGGTGAAATCGACATGCCCACCGCTCCGCCGCTCGCCTCGAGCAGGGATCGAGCGCAGCCGCCATCCCGTGTCGAGAGGTCGCCTCCGCCCTCCCCTATCTCGATACGAACGCGTGAAGAATGAAAGCGACCTACGCCGCCGCCAGCGTCCGCACTTCGCCGGTCAGCGACAAGGGTCCGGCCTGCGTCAGCGTCACGTCGAGCACGTCGCCGATCGCATGCGGGCCGACGACATGCACCGATTGCAGCCACGGCGACTTGCCGAGCCATTGCCCCTCGCGCTTGCCGCGGCGTTCGATCAGCACGCTACAGTCGCGACCGACAGAGGCAGCATTGAACGCCGCCTGATCGCGGTTGAGCGCAGCCTGCAGGCGCTGGAGGCGTTCGTCCATCACCTCCGCGGCGACTTGCTCGCCGAGCGTCGCCGCCGGGGTGCCGGGGCGTGGCGAATATTTGAAGCTGTACGCCTGCGCATAGCCGACCGCATCGACGAGGCTAAGCGTCTCGGCGAATTCGGCCTCGGTTTCGCCGGGGAAGCCGACGATGAAATCGCCCGACAGCGCGATATCGGGACGCGCGGCGCGAATGCGGTCGAGCAGGCGCAGGTAGCCGTCGCGGGTGTGCTGGCGGTTCATCGCGCGCAGCACGCGGTCGCTGCCTGCCTGCACCGGAAGATGAAGGAACGGCATCAGCGTCTCGACATCGCAATGCGCGTCGATCAGCCCCTGCGCCATGTCGTTGGGATGGCTCGTCGTGTAGCGGATCCGCGCCAGCCCCGGAAGACGATCGAGCGCGCGGATCAGGTCGTGGAGTCCCCGCCCTTCGCCATCGGTCCAGGCGTTGACGTTCTGCCCGAGCAACGTGATCTCGCGCGCGCCGGCATCGACCAGCGCCTTGGCCTCGTCGACGATCGCCGCGAACGGCCGGCTGATCTCCGCGCCGCGCGTATAGGGGACGACGCAATAGGTGCAGAATTTGTCGCAGCCCTCCTGCACGGTCAGGAACGCGCCGGGCGCGACCTTCCGCCGCGCCGGGAGCGCCGCGAATTTGGAGGCGAGCGGCATGTCGGTGTCGAGCGCTGCGGTGCCGCTGACCGCATCGGCGACCAGCTTGGGCAGATTGTGATAGGCTTGTGGCCCGACGACGACATCGACCTTGGCGCGGCGGACGATCTCCTCGCCCTCGGCCTGCGCGACACAGCCCGCGACCGCGATCATCGGCGAGCGGCCCTCGGCACCCGCGACCTTGCGGACGCGGCCGATGTCCGAATAGACCTTCTCGGTCGCCTTCTCGCGGATGTGGCAGGTGTTGAGCACGACGAGGTCCGCGGCATGGGCGTCGTCGGTGGCGACCATTCCCTCGGCCGCCATCAATTCGGCCATCCGCTCCCCGTCATAGACGTTCATCTGGCAGCCGAACGACTTGACGTGGAAGGTCTTCGGCGGCGTCTTCGGGGGCGGAGTCTTGGCAGGCACGGACATGGCGCGCGCTTTAGCCGAAACGCGTCAGGCTGGCCAGCGCGCGGCTCATCGCTGTGTCTTGAGATAGGCGATCAGGTCGGCACGTGCGAGCGGATCGTGGATGCCGGCGAAGGACATCGTCGTGCCCGGCACGTCGCCACGCGGATCGGCGAGCCATGCGTCGAGCCGCCGGTCGTCCCAGACGCCGCGCTGCGCCTGCAAGGCGTCGGTATAGCCGAAGCGTGGACGGTTCTGCGCGATCGGCGCGCCGTAAACCCCGTGCAGGTTGGGGCCGTTACGATCCGCTCCGCCCGCCGCGATCGAATGGCAGGCGGCGCATTGGCCGAAGCGGCGTGCGCCGGCCTGCGCATCGGCGACCTGCATCATTTGCGCCAAGGACGGGTTAGGCCCCAGCCGTGCGCGCCGCTCTGCGCTGTCGTCGCGCGAACAGGCGGCGAGCGCGAGTGCTGCGACGGCCGCGAGGCGCGGGTTCATGCCGCGGCTTCGATCTGTGCGCGAGCGGCGGCGGCAATCGCCTTGCGATCGCCTTCGGGTATGAAGGGGGTCAGGAAGTGCAGCGTCGCCACGAAGGTGCCGCGACGATTCAGGACGCGCCGGGCATGATCCGCGCCGTCCTCCGCACCGATCCAGGCCACGTCAGGGGTCGCCGCGCCGTAATCGATGCGAACCGGCTGGACGCGCACACCGGGAGGTGGCGGCGCGAGCGCGGCGAGCAGCCCGGCCTTGAACTGTCCCAGCGTCACGCCGCCGCCGGTCGTCCCTTCGGGAAAGATCGCGATCGGCTGCGGGCCGGCGAGTTGCTCCCGGAGCGCCGCGACCTGCGCGTCGATGCCCATCCGGTCACCACGGCGGACGAACAACGTGTTGTTGAGCGTGCACAGCCAGCCGACGAGCGGCGCATCGCGCAATTCCGCCTTGGCGACGAACGCCGCTCCGCTCGCGCCGGCCATGGCGAGGATGTCGATCCATGTCACATGATTGGCGAGCAATACCGCGTCGCGGCGCAACGGCGTACCAACGACAAGCACCCGCGCTCCGACGATCCGCGCGACCAAGCCGAGGAAGCGCCGCGGCCACGGCGAGCGCAACCGGAACAACCGCCAAATGCCGTGAAGTAGCAATGCGACGAGCAGTGCCGCCGCCAGCGCGGCCAACCGCCCCCAGCCTCGCGCGTTGAGCCGCACCTTAGTCCCTGCGGAGCGCGACGCCGTACAATTCCATGCGGTGATCGACGAGCCTGAAGCCAAGCCGCTCGGCAATGGCCTTTTGCAGGAGTTCAAGCTCCGGATCGACGAATTCGATCACCTTGCCGGTCTCGACATCGATCAGATGGTCGTGATGCGCCTCGGGCGAGGGTTCGTAGCGCGCACGGCCATCGCCGAAATCATGACGATCGAGGATGCCCGCTTCCTCGAACAGCCGCACGGTGCGATAAACGGTGGCGATCGAGATACCGGGATCGATCGCGGACGCGCGCGCATAGACCTTTTCCACGTCGGGGTGGTCCTCCGCCTCCGACAGGACGCGCGCGATGACGCGGCGCTGTTCGGTGATACGCAGGCCCTTTTCGTGACACAGCGCTTCGAGATCGATCTTGCGAGCCATGGCTGCCATGTAATGGATCGCGCTTGTTGCGAAAAGCGCTACCGACTCGCAAAAACCGATTATCG
Organism: Sphingomonas sp. LR60; assembly: GCF_036855935.1. NCBI lineage: Bacteria > Pseudomonadati > Pseudomonadota > Alphaproteobacteria > Sphingomonadales > Sphingomonadaceae > Sphingomonas > Sphingomonas sp. LR60. The sequence continues at coordinate 3,442,210 of NZ_JASPFK010000001.1, forward strand.
GTGAATTTCAAGGTCACGCGCATAGGTGTGCGCGTCGAATGCCTGTCCGTCACGGCCGCGATAATAGTTGCGGCGCACCCCGGCGTGGCGAAAACCGTGCGCGGCGTAGAGCGTGATCGCCGGGTTGTTGGCGCGCACCTCCAGATGCAGCTTCGCCACCCCGCGCCCCTCGCATTCGGCGATCACGCCGCGCAGCAATGCCGCCCCGACGCCGCTGCGGCGCGCGGGCGGATCGACCGCGATCAGCAGCAACTCGGCCTCGTCCATGATCGCGCGGACCAACGCGAAGCCGACCACCGCATCGTCGACACGCGCCAAAGTCAGCCAGACGCCGGGCATCGCGAGGATGCCGATGCATTGGCTGCGCGTCCACGCCTCCCCATAGCGGGGATCGAAGGCAGCGAGCATGATGCGATCGACCGCCTCGGCATCCGCCGCGCCGCCGGGTGCCAGCTCGATCAGCCGCACCCGCGTGCTCATGCGATTGGCGCGGCCGCGGCGGCCGGCAGCTTGGCGTCGGGTGCGCGGCCGTAGAACGGCACCGGCGGCAACGCGCGCGCCGCGGGCGGGAGCGACAATGCGTGGCGCGCGTCGGGCAAGGTGTCGTCGAGCGGTACGTCGGGGTCGAGCGCGGCGAGCCAGCGCGTACCGCTGCCGATCGCGCGACGGCCGTCCAGCGCGGCCAGCGCCGCCGCCGGGGTCAGCGAGCGCGGCGCGTCGAGCGCGGTGAAGGGAGCGGTGAAGCCCTGCATGAAGACCTCACCGTGCCCGCCTTCCATCACCACCGCAAGCGGGCGCGGATCGGCGGCGAGCGCGGCGACCGCGACCAGTGACGGCGCACCATAGCCGGCGACCTCCGCTCCCCAGCCGAACGCCAGCGCGCGCGCGGCGGCGATCCCGACGCGGATGCCGGTGAAGCTGCCCGGCCCGACATCGACCAGCACCCGGTCGGCGCGTCCGCCGTCGGGCAACGCCGCGATCATCGGCACCAACCGCTCGGCATGGCCGCGCCCCACGACGTCATGGGTGTGCGCGATCAATTGCTCGTCTTCGAACAGCGCGACCGAGCAAGCGGCGGTCGCGGTGTCGATCACCAAGGTGCGCATCAGGCGAAGCGGTTGAACGTCTCGAAGGCGGGACGCGGGCTGCGCGGGTGGAGCGTCGCGGGATCGCCATAGCCGAGCGTGGCGATGAAGTTGGTGCGAACCGCGGGGGTGTCGGCGAAGAACGCCTTGTCGACCGCGCCGGCATCGAAGCCCGACATCGGTCCGATGTCCAGACCGAGTGCGCGGGCGGCGAGGATCAGATAGCCGCCCTGCAACGACGAATTGCGGAACGCCGACGCCTCGCGCAGCTCGCGATTGCCGTCGAACCAGCTCTTGGCGTCGGCGTGCGGGAACAGCTCGGGCAGATGCTCGTGGAACTCGACGTCCATGCCGAGCACGACGCTGACCGGCGCGTTGCGCACCTTGTCGCGGTTGGTGTCCGAACAGGCGGCGGCAAGCTTCTCCTTGGCCTCGTCCGAAACGCACCACACCAGCCGCGCGGGGAGCTGGTTAGCCGAGGTCGGCCCCATCTTCACCAGGTCCCAGAGCGCGCGGAGCGTCTCCTCGCTGACGGGTTCGTCACGGTAGTGGTTGAAGGTGCGCGCAGAGCGGAACAGCTGGTCGAGCGCCTGATCGTCGAGCGGGGTGGCCATCGGAAACTCCAATTGTCGGAAAAGGACAGCGCGCGATCAGACCGCGCGGACCTCGGTCACCTCGGGGACGTAATGACGCAGCAACTGCTCGATGCCGTTCTTGAGGGTCGCGCTGGACGACGGGCAGCCGGCACAGGCGCCCTGCATCCGCAGGAACACCTTGCCCTTGTCAAAGCCGCGATAGACGATGTCGCCGCCATCGTTGGCGACCGCCGGGCGGACGCGCGTCTCGATCAGCTCCTTGATCTGCGCGACGATGTCGGCATCCTCGGGGTTGTCGGCGAAGGTCTCTTCCTCGGCCGGCACGCTGAACCCAGCGCCGCCGGTGCGAAACAGCGGCATCTGCGCGGTGAAATGATCCATCAGGATCGCGAGCACATCCGGCTTCAGGTCGCGCCAGTCGACAGCGGGCGCGGCGGTCACCGACACGAAGTCCCGCCCGAAGAACACGCCGGTCACGTCGCCGAGCCCGAACAACGCGTCGGCGAGCGGGCTCGCCTCCGCCTCTTCGGGGGTGGCGAAGTCGCGCGTGCCGGCATCCATCACGGAGCGGCCGGGCAGGAACTTGAGCGTCGCCGGGTTGGGCGTGGCTTCGGTTTCGATCAGCATGGCGGCGATGTGGCGCGTGCGGCGCGCGGGATCAAGCGCGCAGGACGAAAGCGATCGTTTCGGGCGGGATAGGTGGAGGGCGCCCTCCTCCCACTCGTCATTCCGGCGGAGGCGGAAATCAAGACGCGCAGGTCATCGCAAGGGCCGAAAGGTCAGGACGTCTGGATCCCCGCCTTCGCGGGGATGACGATTGTGGTCTGGCGCAGATCGGCCTCAGCCGTCCAGCTGCCCCAGCGCCGCGTTCCATTTGGCGATGTTCGCGCGCGCTTCCTGGACGAAGGCGGAGCGTCGGACCGCGCCGAGAAACAGGTCCGCGGCCCATTTGCCGGGACGCCGCAGCGGACGCTCGAACTGGATCAGCAGCACCACGCGCGTGCCCTCGGTATCGTTCCAGACCTCATGGTCATAGGTGTCGTCGAACACCAACGTCTCGCCTTCCGACCAGCGGACGATCCGGTCGCCGACGCGCATCCGCACGTCGCCATCGCGCGGGACGATCAGTGCGAGGTGGCAGGTGATGAGCCCCTTCGTCACGCCGCGATGCGGCGGAATGTGCGTGCCCGGCGCGAGAATCGAAAAGAAGGCGGTGGCAAGTCCCGGCACGCGCGCCAGCACGTCGCGGGTGCGCGGGCAACGAGTCAGATTGTCGTCGATCCGATAACCGTAACCCCACAGGAAATAGGACCGCCACTTGCCGACCTCGGCAATCGCGCGATGATCGGGCGAGATGGTGGCGAGGCTCGGGGCGGCGTTGCCGACCAGCGCGACCGCGCGCGCCTCGGCAAGCACGTCGTGCCAGCGATCGCGGAGCAGCGCGGTCCAGGCGAAATCGCGCACGTCGAGCACCGGCGAATTGGCGACCAGCGACGATCCCGCGATCAGCCGGTCAAAGGTGCCGCGCAGCCGCTTTCCGACTCGCACCGGCCACGGCCGGCCGCAGTCGGCGACCAGCACCGACGATGATAGCGCGACCAGCGATCCCGATGCGGCAATTCTCAGACCCGACCTCATCATCTACTTTTCGTTCAGTCATTTACCCGCCTTCGGGGAACGGGAAGGCGCCGAGTAAACCCGCATCGCGGCCAGAACGTGGCGCACAACGGCGAAGGAAAGGCGGGCGGGCGTTGCCGCGCGCCCCGCCCGTCCCTACACTCAGCGAATGCATCCTTATTCGCGCGTGCTCGCGAAGCCGCTCGTCGCCCTCCTGCTCGTCTCCGTCGCGCTGCCGCTCCCCGCGCAGCAGCGTGCGCGGCGCGCGCCGGTCGCCACCGACACCGTCCCCACGCAGGCGACCGCGCCGATCACGGTCGATACCCGGCCGTGGCTGTTCGCCGATTCGGATATCCCGCCCGACACCAACTGGCACTTCGGCGCGCTACCCAGCGGGTTGCGCTATGCGGTGCGGCGCAACTCGGTGCCGCCGGGGCAGGTCGCGGTGCGCGTCCGCATCGACGCGGGGTCGTTGTATGAGACCGACGCCGAACAGGGCTTCGCGCATCTGATCGAGCATCTGTCGTTCCGTGGCTCGAAATACGTTCCGGACGGCGAAGCCAAGCGCGTGTGGCAGCGGTTCGGCGCGACGTTCGGCAGCGACTCCAACGCTTCGACCACTCCGACGCAGACCGTCTACAAGCTCGATTTGCCCGGCGCGACCGACGTCAAGCTCGACGAGAGCCTCAAGATCTTCTCGGGCATGATGGCCGCGCCCGCGATCAGCGACGCCGGGCTCGCCGCCGAGCGCCCGGCGGTGCTCGCCGAACAGCGCGAAGCGCCGGGGCCGCAGGTCCGGTACGGCGACACGCTGCGCCAGACGTTCTTCGCCGGGCAGCCGCTCGCCAGCCGCTCGCCGATCGGGACGATCAAGACGCTGGAGGCGGCGAACCCGGCCAGCGTGCAGGCGTTCCATGACAAATGGTATCGCCCGTCGCGGGCGGTGGTCATCATCTCGGGCGATATCGACCCCGATGTCGCCGCCAAGCTGGTGGTCAAGAATTTCGGCGGCTGGCAGGGCAAGGGCGCCAACCCCGCCGATCCCGATTTCGGCACGCCGCAAACCGGCGAGCCGGTCGCCAAGACCATCGCCGAGCCGTCGCTGCCGCCGATCGTCGCCACCGCGGTGCTGCGCCCATGGAAATATCAGAGCGACACGATCATCTTCAACCAGAAGCGGATGGTCGACCAGCTTGCGATGCGGCTCATCAACCGTCGACTGGAGACGCGTGCACGCGCCGGGGGCAGCTTCCTGCAGGCGTCAGTCAACCTCGACGACGTATCGCGCTCCGCCAACGGCACCTTCACCAACGTCATCCCGATCGGCACCGACTGGGAAGCCGCGCTGAAGGACGTCCGCGCCGTGATCGCCGATGCGATGGCGACTCCGCCGACGCAGGGTGAGATCGACCGCGAGCTGGCCGAGTTCGACGCCGCGATGAAGAACGACGTCGACACCGCGCGGGTCGAGGCGGGGGCGAAGCAGGCGGACGACATGGTCAGCGCGCTGGATATCCGCGAGACGGTCGCGGGGCCGCAGACCAGCTACGACATCCTGAAGCAGGCGCGCACGAAGGGCATGTTCACCCCGGCCGCGATCGTCGAATCGACCAACCGGCTGTTCAAGGGCGACGCGAACCGCGCCCTGGTCAACACCCGCACACCCGATGCGGGCGCAGCGGCGAAGCTGGCGGCGGCGATGAAGGCCGACGTCTCGAAGCTGGCCGGCAAGCGCACGCAGCAGGCGGCGGTCGACTTCTCGCGCGTCCCGAAGCTTGGGCAGCCGGGCAAGTCGGTCGCGCAGGCGCGGGTCGGGGATCCGCCGATGGAGCAGGTGACGTTCGCCAATGGCGTGCGCGCGCTGATCTATCCCAATGCCTCCGAGACGGGGCGCGTCTATCTGCGCGTGCGATTCGGGCGCGGATATCAGGCGCTGCCGTCCGATCGGCCGACACCGGCATGGGCGGGTGACAGTGCGCTGATCGCCAGCGGCATCGGCACGCTCGACCAGAGCGATCTCGACCAGCTCACCACCGGTCGCCGGATGGGGCTGGATTTCGACATCAGCGACGATGCGTTCCTGTTCGGCGCGCAGACGACGCCGGGCGATTATGCCGACAATCTCACGTTGATGGCGGCGAAGCTGGCCGCGCCACGCTGGGACAAGGCGCCGGTGGCGCGCGCGCGCGCGGCGATGCTGGCGGGCTATGCCGGGCTGTCGTCGTCCCCCGACGGTGTGCTGGCGCGGGATCTGGAGGGACTTCTGCGCGATGGCGATCCGCGCTGGGGCACGCCGACGCTCGAGCAGATCGAGAAGCTCGACGCCGCATCGTTCAAGAAACTGTGGCAGCCGCTGCTGGGGACCGGGCCGATCGAGGTCGACATCTTCGGCGACGTGAAGGGTGACGAAGCGATCGCAGCGGTGGCGAAGAGCTTCGGCGCGTTGAAGGCCCGGCGAGCGGACGACGCACGTTCGCCAACGGTGCGCTTCCCCGCGCATGTCGCGCAGCCGGTGCTGCGCACCCACGACGGCGACGACAATCAGGCGGCGGCGGTGATCGCATGGCCGACCGGCGGCGGATCGGCGGATCATGCCGAACAGCGGCGGCTCGACGTGCTGGCGGCCGTCTTCAACGACCGCCTGTTCGACCGGCTGCGCTCGGTGGCAGGGGCGAGTTATTCGCCGAGCGCGCAGAGCCAGTGGCCAGTCGGGCAACTCGGCGGCGGACGACTGCTCGCGATCGGCAAGGTCGCGCCCGACAAGGTGCCGTTGTTCTTCGAGCTGTCGCGCCAGATCGCGAGCGAACTGGTCGCGACACCGGTCAGCGAGGACGAACTGCGCCGCACGATCGTGCCGATGCTCCAATATATGGCGCGCGCCTCGTCGGGGAACCAGTTCTGGATGCTCCAGACCAGCGGCGGGACGTTCGATCCCAAGCGGATCGAAGCGAGCCAGAGCTTGGTGAGCGACTTCACGACGATCACCCCGGCGCTGTTGCAGGCGACGGCGGCGAAGTATCTGAAGCCGGAGAAGGATTGGACGATGGCGGTGGTGCCGAAGGGGGCTGCGGCAGCGAAGTAAACACCGCCGTCGCCCCTGCGCAGGCAGGGGTATCGCTGTTTCTTGCGTCGGTCTGCTCGACACACCGAGCATCGCTTATGTGTCAGATGTTGCGTGGCACGACACAGATATGGGCCCCTGCCGGCGCAGGGGCGACGGTTGGCTCGGCCACGTTCAGGCCAGCAGTTTCGGCCCGTCCTTCTGCAACTTCGCCCGCAATTGTTCGCCGAACATCCCGAGCAGCCCGGGCAGTTCGAACAGCGCGTGGACGTTGCGGTCGGTGACGTCGAGCCGCACCGCGACGCGCTGTCCCATGCCCTCGACGGTGAAGTGCAGCGTGTTGGCGTCCCAGCGATGCTCGGTGACGCGCCCGCCGGGTAGATAGCCGGCGAGCTTGTCGAAGCCGCCGTCGATCCGCGACCGCGCGCCGGCGACGCCGAGCTGGTGCGGCAGGTCCACTTCGATCGGAGTGCTCATGCGTTCCATCCATGACGTGTCATGCTTCACTGATACGCCTCGCAACCGTCATCGTCACGCCCTACCTCGCGTGGATGGCTTGCGATGAGGCGCGGAGCGTCGCAGGAGACGGCTGTTCCCCGCGGCAAAGGATGCGCTGCCCTGTCCTATTGTTCCTCGATCGAAGCGTTTCCGCGGCGTTATCCGGCGCTGGCCGCATCGTTGCTGGGCGTCGCCGCGGCGTGCGGGTTCGCGCCGCTGGAATATTGGTGGCTGGCGATCGCCGCCTTCGCCGGCTGGATCGCGCTGGTCCATGCCGCACCGACGCGCGGCCAGGCGCTGTGGCGCGGCTGGGCGTTCGGGGTCGGGCATTTCACGATCAACGACAATTGGTTCCAGCACGCCTTCACCTTCCAGGACCAGATGCCGCACTGGCTGGGCTATGCCGCACCGTTCGCGCTCGCGCTGTACCTCGCGGTATTTCCAGCGCTTTGTGCGGGGCTGGCATGGCGCGGACGCGCACCATGGGTCGATGCCGGGTTCGTGCTGCTGTTCGGCGCGTGCTGGATCCTGACCGAATGGATGCGGAGCTGGCTGTTCACCGGTTATGCCTGGGACCCGCTGGCGGCGATATGGGTGCCGGTGCAGCCGGTAGCGTGGCTGGCGACATTGGTGGGGACATATGCGCTGTCCGGGCTCACCGTCGTCGCGGCCGGCGGCTTGTTGTTATTGCCGGCGGGGCGCAAACAAATCGCCGTCGGGATCGTCGCCTTCGCGATAATAACACTCGCCGTGCTGGTGAGTTACCGATCGGGAGCGGCATCGTTCCCAGCGGATGCGCCGAAACTCGTCGTCGTGCAGCCCAACGTCCCGCAGGATCAGCGCGGCGAGAGCGACCAGGCGATGATGCTGGCGCGGCTGTTGCGGCTGTCGGGCACGCCGGGCGCCGCGCCGCGGCTGGTGATGTGGCCCGAAGGGGTGATCCGCGACTTCATCGAGGATGATTATCCCTATTGGGTGTACGGAAATACCAGCCCGTGGTTGACGCGGGAGCGGATGGCGTCGGTGCTGGGCGCGCGCGACATGCTGCTGACCGGCGGCACCGCGCTGCAATTCGACAGCAAGGGCGAGGTGACGACCGCGAGCAATTCGGTGTTCGCGCTCGATGCGCGCGGGCGGATTCGCGGACGCTACGACAAGGCGCATCTGGTGCCCTATGGCGAGTATCTGCCGATGCCGTGGCTGCTCAGGCCGCTGGGGCTGTCGCGGCTGGTGCCGGGCGACATGGACTTCGCGCCGGGCCCGGGGCCGCGGACGATGGCGGTGCCGGGGTTCGGCGCGATCGGGATGCAGCTTTGCTACGAGATCATCTTCTCGGGCGAGGTCACCGATCCGGCCCAGCGCCCGCGGCTGATCTTCAATCCATCGAACGACGCGTGGTTCGGCAATTGGGGCTCGCCGCAGTTCCTCGCCCAGGCCCGGCTGCGCGCGATCGAAGAAGGGCTGCCCGTCATTCGCGACACGCCGACCGGCATCTCCGCGGTGATCGCCGCCGATGGCGCAGTGCTCGCGACCGTCCCGCGTGACGTCAGCGGCGCGATCGTCGTGCCGATCCCGCCGGCCCATGCCCCCACCTTGTTCTCGCGGCTCGGCAATTGGGCGGCGTTGCTGGTCGGCGCGGTACTAACGCTCGTCGCATTTGCGTTGCGACGCCGATCGCGGTAACGACATAAAGCTATCTTTATATCGTTATCTCCCGGAGCCTCCATGCGTCAGTCGTTCATCTTCACGTCCGAGTCGGTGTCCGAAGGCCACCCCGACAAGGTCGCGGATCAGATTTCGGATTCGATCGTCGACTTGTTCCTGTCCAAGGACCCCGAGGCGCGCGTGGCGTGCGAGACGCTGACCACCACGCAGCTGGTGGTGCTGGCGGGCGAAATCCGCGGCAAGGGCGTGTACGAGAACGACCAATGGGCGCCGGGCATCGAGGAAGAGATCGAGGCGACCGTCCGCGCGACCGTGAAGCGCATCGGCTATGAGCAGTCGGGGTTCCACTGGAACGAGTTCCGCTTCCTCAACGAGCTGCACGGCCAGTCGGCGCATATCGCGATGGGCGTCGACGAGAGCGGCAACAAGGACGAGGGCGCGGGCGACCAGGGCATCATGTTCGGTTATGCGACCGACGAGACCCCGGGCCTGATGCCCGCGACGCTGTATTACAGCCACAAGATCCTCGAGCAGATGGCCGCCGATCGCCATTCGGGCGCGGCACCGTTCCTCGAGCCGGACGCCAAGAGCCAGGTGACGTTGCAATATGAGAACGGCGTCCCGGTCAAGGCGACCGCGCTGGTCGTCTCGACGCAGCATACGCCCGGCTATTGCGAGAAGGGCGACAATGCCGACGCCGCCAAGTACAAGGTCCTGCACGATTACGTGATGGGCGTGTTCAAGAACGTGCTGCCCGACGGCTTCATCGACGACGCCACCAAGATCTACATCAACCCGACTGGCCAGTTCGAGATCGGCGGGCCGGACGGCGACGCCGGGGTGACCGGGCGCAAGATCATCGTCGACACTTACGGCGGCGCAGCCCCGCACGGCGGCGGCGCGTTCAGCGGCAAGGACCCGACCAAGGTCGACCGTTCGGCGGCCTATGTCGCGCGTTATCTGGCGAAGAACGTCGTCGCGGCGGGCCTCGCCAAGCGCTGCACGATCCAGCTTTCCTATGCGATCGGCATCGCCGAGCCGCTGTCGGTCTATGTCGACCTGCACGGCACCGGGACCGTCGAGGAAGCCAAGCTGGAGGCCGCGCTGCCGCAGCTCGTGCGCCTGACGCCGAAGGGCATTCGCGAGCATCTGTCGCTCAACAAGCCGATCTATTCGAAGACCGCCGCCTATGGGCATTTCGGCCGCGACGCCGAGGGTGATCTGTTCACCTGGGAAAAGACCGACCTGGTCGACGCCCTGAAGAACGCCGTCGCCTGATTTCGCGAGGGGTGCTCCATCGGGGCCCCCTTCGTCGTCATTGCGAGCGTAGCGAAGCAATTCAGGACGTAATGGTCCGGCTCTGGATTGCTTCACTGCGCTCGCAATGACGAGAGGCGGCGTGACGCGGCCCCCGCTTTGTTCTACCGCCCCTGCCCATGATCGCGCATCTCAAGGGCATCCTGACCTCGACCGGCATCGACCATGCGGTGATCGACGTTCACGGGGTCGGCTATCTGGTCGGCGCGTCGGCGCGAACGCTGGCGGCGATCGGACCAGTCGGCGAGGCCGCGACCCTGTTCACCGAAATGCTGGTTGCCGAGGACTTCATCCGGCTGGTCGGCTTCGCGAGCGCGGCCGAGCGCGACTGGTTCCGGTTGCTGACCGGCGTGCAGGGCGTTGGCGCGCGCGTGGCGCTGGCGATCCTGTCGGCGCTGGAGCCCGCCGATATCAGCCGCGCGGTGATGGCGCAGGACAAGGCGACGGTCGCGCGTGCGAATGGCGTCGGACCCAAGCTGGCCGAACGGATCGTGCGCGAGTTGAAGGACAAGGTCGGCGGCGTGGCGCTGGGGCCATCCGCTGCGGCGCAGGTGGTGCCGGTCGGGGCGTCGTCGGACGCGGTGTCGGCGTTGCTCAACCTCGGGTTCCGACCGGCAGAGGCGGCGGGCGCGGTCGCGGCGGCGGAAGAGGAGCTGGGAGAAGGCGCGTCGCTCGACGCGCTGGTGCGCCTGGCGTTGCGCAAGGCGGCGAAGTAGCGGCGTTTCACCATGATCGTCATCCCCGCGAAGGCGGGGATCCAGATGCGTAGGTCCTCGTAAAGGCCGCTACGTCAGAGGTTCTGGATTCCCGCCTGCGCGGGAATGACGATGGTTGGAGGCGTCGACCCGGTTTCGCTGTCCGGTCGTGCTGAGCTTGTCGACGCACGTTCGCCAGGCGGCGAAGTAGCGGCGTTTCACCATGATCGTCATCCCCGCGGAGGCGGGGATCCAGACGCACAGGTCTTCGTGAAGGCCGCTACGTCAGAGGTTCTGGATTCCCGCCTGCGCGGGAATGACGGTGGTTGGAGGCGCCGTCCCGGTTCGCTGTCTGGTCGTGCTGAACTTGTCGACGCACGTTTGCCAGGCGGCGAAGTAGCGGCGCTTCACCATGATCGTCATCCCCGCGAAGGCGGGGATCCAGACGCGCGGATCTTCGTAGAGGCCGCTACGTCAGAGGTTCTGGATTCCCGCCTACGCGGGAATGACGGTTAGGGTGACCGGGCACGACACAAGCCACGGCCGCGAAGAAGCGGGTCCCGGGTCGAGCCCGGGACGACTTAGGTCAGGCGCTCGCCGATGCGCCGCCGCGGCCACGTCCGCCGCGGCTGCGGCGGGCACCGCCGCCACCGGCGCTGGCATTCGCATAATTGCGGCCACCCTGTGCCGAACCCGGCGTGGCGCGCGGGGCGTGGCTGGCCTTGGGACGTGCCGGACCGCGCTGGCCACGCGGGCGATCCTCGCGCGGGGCGGGATCGGCACCGATCGTCTTGACGCGCTGCGCCTTCAACTGCTCGGCCTGCTTGAGGAAATCCTCCGGCAGTTCGCTGACCGGGATCTTCTGCCGCGTCACCTTCTCGATGTCCTTCAGGTACGGACGCTCATCGTCCGCACAGAAAGCGATCGCCTCGCCGCTCCGTCCGGCGCGCGCGGTACGGCCGATGCGGTGGACATATTGCTCGGCGACGTTCGGCAACTCGAAGTTGAAGACGTGGCTGACGCCCGAAACGTCGATCCCGCGCGCGGCGATGTCGGTCGCGACGAGGATCGGCACCTCGCCCGACTTGAACAGCGCCAGCGCCCGCTCGCGCTGCGGCTGGCTCTTGTTGCCGTGGATCGCGTTCGCGGCGACGCCGTTGCCGGCGAGCAGCTTCACGACGCGGTCGGCACCGTGCTTGGTGCGGGTGAACACCAGCGCGCGGTCCACGGCCGTGTCTCGCAGCAGGATCGTCAGCAACGCCTGCTTCTCGCCCTGATTGCAGAAGATCACCGACTGGTCGACGCGCTCGGCAGTGGTCGACGCGGGCTTGATCGACACCGTCGCCGGATCGTTCAGGAACTGCGACGCCAGGTCGCGGATCGCCGCCGGCATCGTCGCCGAGAAGAACAACGTCTGACGCTTGCGCGGGACCATCCGCACGATCTTCTTGAGCGCGTGGATGAAGCCGAGGTCGAGCATCTGGTCGGCTTCGTCGAGGACGAGGATCTCGATCATCGACAGATTGATATAGCCCTGCTCGACGCAATCGATCAGCCGGCCCGGCGTGGCGACGAGGATGTCGACGCCGCGCGCGACATCGTTGCGGTTCTTGTTGATGCTGGTGCCGCCGAAGACGGTCGCGACCGACATCTTGGAGAACTGACCGTAAGCGCGCGCCGAATCGGCGATCTGGCTGGCCAATTCGCGGGTCGGGGCGAGCACGAGCATCCGGCAATGCGTCGGCAGTACCTTCTTGCCCTCGCTGAGCCGCTGGATCGACGGCAGCACGAATGCAGCGGTCTTGCCGGTGCCGGTCTGCGCGATGCCGAGCAGATCGCGGCCTTCGAGCAGCTGCGGGATCGAATCGCGCTGGATCGGGGTGGGTTCGATATAGCCCTTGGCTTCGAGCGCACGGACGAGCGGCTCGGCAAGGCCGAGAATGGCGAAAGACATGGAATTGCAGTCCTAATACAGGCGCTACCCGCAAGCCCAAAAGGCACACGAGTGGCGGGGAAGTTTGACACCCCGCGTGACTTGGGAAGCCCGTGAAAACGACCGAGGCGGAGCCGGGACCACAAGGTCCGATCACGCTGCCAACGCCTCGATGCTGCGCCAGATGGCGAATGTCCTGACGAAAGTCAAGGTGAGACCTTTACGGGGTTGATCGCGCAACCGTTGCGAACGTATCGCGTTCGCATCCCCGCCATGACCGACCACCCCTCCGCCACTTTGCGTCATGCGCCCGATTCCCCGCCGCTCGGCCGCTGGGATTGGGACATCATCGCCGATCGCGTCACCTCCGATGCCGGGTTCGCCCGCCTGTACGGCGTGGAACCCGACGTCGCCGCCGCCGGCGCGCCGATCGCCGACTTCTTCCACGGGATCGCGCCGCAGGACCTGCCGCGCGTGAAGGCCGCGATCGCGCGCAGCATCGCCGAAGGCACTCCCTTCGAGGAAGAATATCGCGTCGTCGGGCCCGGCGGTCGCTGGCGCTGGGTCGCGGCGCAAGGGCGTGTCGATCGCGATGCCGACGGGCGCGTCACGCATCTGCCGGGGATCAGTTTCGATATCGACGTGCGCAAGCGCGGCGAGCTGCGGCTGGCGGCGCTGGTCGAGCTGGGCGATCGACTGCGCGATCCGGGCGACGCGGGCGATCTGGCGCTGGCGGCGGCACGCGTGCTCGGCAATGCGCTCGACGTCAGCCGCGCGGGTTATGGCACCGTCGATCCGGTCGCCGAGACGATCGTCACCGAACGCGCCTTTTGCGCCGACCAGATCGCGCCGCTCCCCAGCGTGCTGCATTTCCGCGATTACGGCAGCTATATCGAGGATCTGAAGCGCGGCGTGACGGTCGCGATCGCCGACGTGCGCGAGGATGACCGCACCCGCGACACCGCGGAAGGGCTCCGCCAATTGGCGGCGATGTCGTTCATCAACATGCCCGTCACCGAACAGGGCGGGTTCGTCGCCTTGCTGTACCTCAACCATGCCGAGCCGCGCGAATGGCTGGAGGACGAGCTGGCGCTGGTCCGCGAGGTGGCGGAGCGCACCCGCGACGCGGTGGAACGCCGCCGCGCCGAGCACGAGCTGGCGATGCTCAACGAACGGCTGGAGCAGGAAGTCGAGACACGCACCGCGGCGTTGATGGCGGTCGAGGAACAGTTGCGCCAGGCGCACAAGATGGAAGCGGTCGGTCAGTTGACCGGCGGGCTGGCGCATGATTTCAACAACCTGCTGACCGGCATCTCCGGCGCGCTGGAAATGATGCAGGTCCGTGTCGCGCAGGGGCGAATCGGCGAGCTGGACCGCTATGTCGCGGCGGCGCAGGGCGCGGCACGGCGCGCTGCGGCGCTGACCCACCGGCTGCTCGCCTTCTCGCGCCGCCAGACGCTCGACCCGCGCCCGACCGACGTGAACCGCCTGGTCGCGGGGATGCAGGAGCTGGTCCATCGCACGCTCGGCCCGGCGATCACGCTGGAGGTGGTCGGCGCTGCCGGGCTGTGGAACACGCTGGTCGATCCCAACCAGCTTGAGAATGCGCTGCTCAACCTGTGCATCAACGCGCGCGACGCGATGCCCGATGGCGGGCGCGTGACGATCGAGACGGCGAACAAGTGGCTCGACGAGCGCGCGGCGCGTCCGCGCGACCTGCCGCCGGGCCAGTATCTCTCGCTGTGCGTCAGCGATACCGGGACTGGCATGACCCCCGAGGTGCAGGCGCGCGCCTTCGATCCGTTCTACACCACCAAGCCGATGGGCGAGGGCACCGGGCTGGGGCTGTCGATGATCTATGGCTTCGCGCGCCAATCGGGCGGGCAGGTGCGGATCTATAGCGAGCCGGGCCAGGGCACGACCTTGTGCATCTACCTGCCACGCTATCATGGCACCGTGGACGATGAGAGCGAGGCGACGCTGCCGCTCGATCAGGCGCAACGGGTCGAGGGGATGCCGACCGTCCTGGTCGTCGACGACGAGCCGACGGTGCGGATGCTGGTGATCGAGGTGCTCGACGGACTCGGTTATACCGTGCTGGAGGCCGGCGACGGCGCGGGCGCACTGCGAATGCTGGACAGCGGTATCCGCCCCGACCTGCTCGTCACCGATGTCGGCCTGCCCGGGCCGATGAACGGGCGGCAGGTGGCCGACGCCGCGCTGGCGCGTTTCCCGACGCTGCGCGTGCTGTTCATTACCGGCTACGCCGAGAATGCCGTGATCGGCAGCGGGCAGCTCGACCCGCACGTCGCCTTGCTGACCAAGCCCTTCACGATGGAGGGGCTGGCCGCCAAGGTACGGGCATTGCTGGCGGAAGCCTGACGAACGCGACGAAACCCTTGGCCGCACGGAACCGCAACGCGTGCCGTCCCTTTGATCCCCGACACCTGCGCGTCCTTGCGTGCGGGAGGAACGAGGATCGTCCATGACCGACATCAAAACCCGCCCGGCCGGCAACGGCGGCGAGACGCATCAGGTGACCGACGCCGATCACCCGGTGCTGACGACCAACCACGGGATCCCGGTTTCGGACAACCAGAACCAGTTGAAAGTCGGTCCGCGCGGCCCGGTGCTGCTGGAGGACGAAGTCTATCGCGAGAAGATGAACCATTTCGACCATGAGCGCATCCCGGAGCGGATCGTTCATGCGCGTGGTTCGGCCGCACACGGCTATTTTGAATGCACCGACTCGCTGGCGGACATTACGCGCGCCGACCTGTTCCAGAAGAAGGGACAGCGCACCGAAGTGTTCGTGCGCTTCTCGACCGTGGCGGGCGGTGCCGGATCGGTCGACACGCCGCGCGACGTGCGCGGTTTCGCGGTGAAATTCTACACGCGCGAAGGCAATTGGGACCTCGTCGGCAACAACATCCCGGTGTTCTTCATCCAGGACGCGATGAAGTTCCCCGACCTGATCCACGCCGCCAAGATGGAGGCCGATCGCGGCTATCCGCAGGCCGCGACCGCGCACGACACCTTCTGGGACTTCATCTCGTTGATGCCCGAGGCGACCCACATGATCATGTGGGCGATGTCGGACCGGACGCTGCCGCGCAGCTTCGCGACGATGGAGGGCTTCGGCATCCACACCTTCCGCTTCGTCGATGCCGAGGGGAAGAGCACCTTCGTCAAGTTCCACTGGAAGCCGCGCGCCGGCCTTGCCTCGACGATCTGGGACGAGACGGTAAAGATCGCCGGCGCCGACCCCGACTTCCAGCGCCGCGACCTGTTCGAGCGGATCAACCGCGGCGACTTTCCCGAGTGGGACCTGGGCGTGCAATTGTTCGACGAGGACTTCGCGAACAGCCAGCCCTATGACGTGCTGGACGCGACCAAGATCATCCCGGAGGAAGTGCTGCCGGTCCGCATCGTCGGCAAGATGGTGCTCGATCGCTATCCCGACAATTTCTTCGCCGAGACCGAGCAGGTCGCCTTCTGCCCCAGCCACATGGTGCCGGGGATCGACCATTCGAACGATCCGCTGCTGCAGGGCCGTCTGTTCAGCTATCAGGATACGCAGATCAAGCGGCTGGGCTCGACCAACTGGCACCAGCTGCCGATCAACCAGGCGAAGGGTCGCGCCGATGCGGCGGGCTGCCCGTTCCTGAACATGCAGCGCGACGGGCATATGCAGATGCAGGTGCCCAAGGGTCGCGCCAATTACGAGCCCAACAGCCTGCATCTCGCGGGCGAAGCCGGCGGCCCGCGCGAAGACCCGAACGGCTTCAAGAGCTTCCCCGCCGAGGAGAGCGGCCAGAAGCTGCGTATCCGCGCCGAAAGCTTCGCCGACCATTATTCGCAGGCGCGGCTGTTCTGGCGCTCGATGGACAAGGCCGAGCAGGCGCATATCGCCTCGGCGTTTGTCTTCGAGCTGAGCAAGGTGTCGATCCCGCACATCCGCGTCGCGCAGCTCGCCAATCTGCGCAACGTCGATGAGGAACTGGCGCAGCGCGTCGCTGACGGTCTGGCGGTCGACCTGCCCAAGGCATCGCCGACCAGCGCCCCGGTGCTCGACATGGACCCCTCCCCGCGCTGCGGATCGTGCGCGGGCCGCTGGAAAAGCATACGCTGGAAGGACGGACGGTCGGCATCCTGTTCGCTGACGGCACCGATCGCGAAGAGTTCGAGTCGACGATCGCGGCGGTGAAGGCGGCGGGCGGCAACCCGCTGACGATCGCGCCAAAGGTCGGCGCGGTGCCTTTGTCGGACGGCACCAGCGTTGCCGCGGATGCGCAATTATTCGGCCAGCCTTCAGTAACGGTCGACGCGTGCGCGGTGATCCTGTCCGCGGAGGCGTGCGCCAAGCTCGTCAAGGAAGGTGCGGCGGTGCAATGGGTGATGGACGCCTTCGGGCACCTCAAGGCGATCGGGCATAACGACGCGGCCAAGCCGTTGCTCGACAAGGCCGGGGTGGAGCCCGACGCCGGGGTCACGGATCTCGAGACGTTCGTCGATGCCGCCAAGCAGCGTTATTGGGACCGCGAGCCCAACGTGCGTACCTTGGCCTGAGGAGCATCGGTCATGCTCGAACACGTCCCACACTGGCTTGGCAGCCTGATGCACAATCTCCGCGCTGGCCATGCCAAGCTGGCGATCGTTCAGGACGGCATCGTGACCGGGGAAGCGCGGCTGGAGCTGTCCAGCCTCGCCTTCGCCGATGGCGGCCGGTTGCCTGAGCGGTTCACCGCCGATGGCGAGGGCGTGTCGCCGCCGCTGACATGGCGCGGCGTTCCGGCCGGCACCGCGGCGCTGGCGTTGCTGGTCGAGGACCCCGACGCCCCTGCCCCCAACCCGCTGGTTCATGCAGTGGTTTGGAACCTGCCGCCCGAAGACGGCTCGCTCCCGGAGGGCGCGATCGCGCCGGACGGGCGTGGTGCGGATGACGGGTCCGACGTCGGCCGCAACAGCTACAGCCAGGAGGGCTGGCTGCCACCCGACCCGCCGACCGGGCATGGCAGCCACGATTATGTCTTCCAGCTCTTCGCGCTCGACAGTGCGGCGGCCGTCGACATCAATCCCGGCCGCAGCGAGGTGCTCGACGCGATCCGCGGCCATGTGATCGCCGCGGGGATGCTGGTTGGCACCTATTCGCGCGGCGAGGAAGCGCCGATCGGCCCGGCATCGGCCGCCCCGCAGGTCGCCTGAGCGATGACCCCGCTGCCGCAGGTGCGCACGCCACCGGCGGCACTGGGGGCCGCGGGGCTGTTACCCCAGATCGCCTGCGTCACGCTCGCGCTGGTCGAGCCCGAGACCCGCGTGGCGGCGGCGGTCGTCGGCGGAGGCTATGCCGCGCTGATCCTGTCGTTCCTGGGCGGGATGTGGTGGATGCAGGCGCTGCTGCGCAGTGACGAACGCTGGTGGCCCTATCTGCTGGCGGTCGCGCCGAGCCTGATCGGCTGGGCGACGCTGCTCGCGATCATCGTCGGGGTCGCGCCCCCAGCGGCGGGGTTGATGGCGCTGGCGCTCACGCTGCTCGCCAGCCCGCTGGGCGATCGCGAGATCGGTCCGCTGTTGCGCGAAGTGCCGGCGTGGCGGCAGTTGCGGCTGACGCTGTCAGGCGGGCTCGGCGCGCTGACGCTGGTGCTGGCGCTGCTGAGTGGACGGGGCTGACCCCGCCCACTCGCAACGGTCACTGCTTGCGCGCGGCGGCCGCCTTCTTGGCATAATGGTGATGTGTGATCGCGCAGCCAGCGGCGGCGCCCATCACGCCATGACCCTTGCCCGCCATATGGCCGGCGACGCCACCCGCAGCGGCACCGCGCAGGCATCCCTTTGCCGATGCCGGCGAGGACGCCAGAGCCGCGGCAGCGATGACGGCGATAAGGACGGTACGCATCTCTTCTCTCCTTGGTCGATGGAAAGAAGATAGGCGTCCGGGCTGCGTTGTCCCGTTACAAACAGGACAGGTGCCGGACAGGCAAAGACCGGGCGGCACGGCTGCTAACAGCCTGTGCCGCTAGGACGTTCAGGCGAAAACCGACTGCGTCGTTCCCGACGCACGCTTGCGCATCGCGGCGCCGACCAGCCCGAAGCCGAGGATCATCATCGCCCAGGTCGCCGGCTCCGGCACCGGGCCGGCGGGCGGCGTGACCGTCCGATCGAACTTCACCTGCAGCGAACTGTCGGGCGCGAACGACGCGTTCGACAAATTGACGGTGAGAACGCCACCATCGAGGCTGAGCGTGCTGGCGTCGACGCCGTCGACACCGTCTACGTCGCCCAGCACGGCATCGGTGAACGGGTTCGTTTCGTTGCCGAAGGTTAGCGAGAACGGCTCACCGAATGCACCACCATCAGGCAATTCGGGATTGTTGGTCCAGAGAAGCGTCAGCAGACCGGCCGAAAAATCCGCCGTGAACAACGTTCCGTAATCACCGAATTCGATTCCGAACTCGATGCCAGAGCCGACCGTCGCACGATCGTTCGAACATTCGAAATTGACGCCGCCGCACGTGACGATGTCGCCCAACGCCACCGTGGCGGACGCCGGAGCGGAAACAAACGCGCCAACCAGCGCCAGACCAGCCAAAAGGTGCTTCTTCATGTCCGTCCCCTTTTTGGCCGGAAAAGACCGACCCTTAGCGTCGTCTCACAGCAATTGGTTAACAGAACGTTAACAACTACTTTTAAGGATCATACGCGGGTGTAACGGAAATACCAGACTTCATGACCCTGCCGGCGCGCCTTCCTTTCGTAGCGGGTTTCGGGCCAATCTGCGGGGCGTTCGAGGAAGTCGCGCGCGCTGTGCGCCTGCCACACGAAGTCGCGACGCTGGTTCATGACCATCATCGCCCAGCGACAGTAGGTGGGGTCGTCCGTGCCGAGTCGAAACTCCGCGCCGGGCTTCAGCTTGGCGGCGATCAGGTCGAGCGGGCCGTGGTTCATCATCCGCCGCTTGGCGTGGCGCGCCTTTGGCCACGGATCCGGGTGGAGCAGATAGACGCGCTCCAGCGACTCGTCGGGCAGGCGCTCGATCACCTCCAGCGCGTCACCCATGTGGATGCGGACGTTGCCCAGTTCTCCGTCCCGGACATGGCCGAGCGCGCCGACCACGCCGTTGAGGAACGGCTCGCAGCCGATGAAGCCGGTGCCGGGAGCGGCCATCGCCTGTCCGGCGAGATGCTCGCCCGCGCCGAAGCCGATCTCGACCTGCAACGGACGATCGTCGCCGAACAGCCGGGTGGCGTCGAGCGGGCCTTCGGTGGGGACCGCGATGCGCGGCAGCAGTTCTTCGACAAGGGCCGCTTGTCCGGCGCGCAACGCATGGCCCTGACGCCGGCCATAGAGGCGGCGGATCGTTGTGGGATCGTTCATGCAGGCGCGCCTACCGCACGGGCGCGCGAAACGAAACGGAGGAAGCGATGCGTGCGTGGTGGAGCGGTGTGGCGGTGATCGCCGTCGGGGCAGCGGTGCCGGCGTGGTCGCAATTGGCGAGCCAGCGATCGATCTCGATGCTGAACGGCGACGGCGGCTGGGCACCGGCGATGTTCGTCTGCGACTCGACCGATCGCGACCGGGTGCTCGTGCTGTCGGCGCCCGATGCGCAGCGTGGCGCGACGCTGACCAGCCTGTCGAAGCCGGGGCTGGTGCGGT
Organism: Sphingomonas sp. LR60; assembly: GCF_036855935.1. Lineage (NCBI taxonomy): Bacteria > Pseudomonadati > Pseudomonadota > Alphaproteobacteria > Sphingomonadales > Sphingomonadaceae > Sphingomonas > Sphingomonas sp. LR60. Next base: position 3,462,330 of record NZ_JASPFK010000001.1, read on the forward strand.
ACCAAGTGGACGTGCGGGTCGGCGCGGGCGATCCGGGCATGGGGCAGGTCTATTATCCGCTGACCAATGCCGCCGGGCGAACGGTCGGCAACATCCATACGGTCAACCCCGGCATGGTCGAGCCGGGCGCGACGACGCCGACCGTTACGTCCGTCACTTACGGTCGCGAGACGACCGGATGCCGCTTCGCCCCGCAGACGCGCGTGCTGGGGGTGACTGCGAAGCGCTCGATCCAGGTGACGCGCAGCGAGCGCGACGGCTTCGTCTATCGCAGCTACAATTACGACACCGATCTGCCCGCGATCGATCAGCCATGGGGCGGGCGCGACACCCGCGCCTCGTTGACGATCAGCGGCGGCCGATTGGTCGAGGAGCGCGGCGGGCGGCGCATCTACCAGTTCGCGAACGGCGGCTATGTCTATCGCGTGCTCGCCTCGGTCGATGCGGCCAAGGGCGGCGGCGGGGTGCAGGTGTGGCGAGACGGGCGGATGCTGCTCGCCGAACCGTTCGCGGCCTATACCGCCGCGTCCTGAACGGGACCGAAAGTGCGCCCGGCTCGTTGGCAGGCCGACATCAAGCGGAGCCGATATGGGCAAGAAGAAGAAAAAGCGCTACGCGCAGCCGCCGAGCGCGACCAGGACGCAACGGCGCCGTTGCGCGCGATGGCAGCCGCAGGCGCGATGCGTGCGCTGGCGCCGATCGCCAAGGCGACCGACGAGCCGCCGTTGCTCGCCCTCGGGCTCGGCACGCTGGCGATCGGCGCGGTGCTGCGCCGCCCGGCACTGGCGCGCAGTGGTGCGCGGATGGTGGCGAGCCATCTGCTGGCGACGGGCCTGAAGACGGTGCTGAAGGCCGGGGTCGATCGTGCGCGCCCCAATGTGCCGGGCAACGACGCCGTTCCGCGCAAGGGGCATGGCACCGACGACACCAACTTCAACGCTTTCCCCTCCGGGCATACCGCCGGGGCGGTGGCGGTGGCGCAATCGGTCGCGCACGAAGCGCCGGGCATCGGCGGCGTCGCGAAGCTGGTGGCGGGCACCGCGGGCGTGGCGCAGGTCGCACGCGGCGCGCATTACGGCAGCGACGTGGTGGCGGGCGCCGTGATCGGCTGGCTGGCTGAGCGCGTCGCCAGCTGGGCGATTGACGCGGGCGAGCGCTTCGCCGACACGCGCCGCGAGGTGAAGGCGGAAGCGGAGGTCGAAGCGCACCCGAGCTGACGGCGTTCAGGCAGCCGTTACAATTGCACCGCGTACAGCGCATGGTGCGCAAGGATGTAGAGCGTGCGCCGGTCGGCACCGCCGAGCAGCAGTTGCAACGGGCGTTCGGGGACGTCGATGCGGCGGGTCAGCGCGCCGTCGGGGGCGTAGACGAACACCTGGCCGTTCGCGACGTACAGGTTGCCCGTCTCGTCGCGCGCGACGCTCTCGCCACCACGCGGGGCGACGACCTTGAGGTCGGTCACCTGTCCGCCTGCGCCGACCAGACCGCTGTAGGTGAGGTTCTCCGACGCGTTGGTGAGTGTCACCCGGCTGCCCGGCACCGCGCCGACGAAGCCATAGGAATCAAGCGTGTCCGACCAGCGCCAGCCGAGATGATCGTCCGGCCCCTGGTTCCAGACGCGGAACGCCGGCAGCGCCAGCGACCCGTCGGGCGAGCGATATTCCTGCGGCTTCGCTTCGCCGAGCTTCGTGGTGAAGAAGGACACGATCGGCGGATATTCGTAGGTCGCCGGATCGATCCGGTCCGCAAATTCACCGTTCGCCCAGACATTTACCGGCAGCAGCGTCGTCGCCTTGCCGCCCGCGCGCGCGGCGGTCGGCTCGATCGGGCGGATGTCTTCGGGCTTGGCGGGGTCGATGCTGTAGACGCTGCCGTCGCGGGCGGCGGAGGATTGCACCAGCAGGCGGCCGGAGCGGTCGACCGCGAGATTGACCGGATCAAGCGGCGCGTCGGAAACGGTCGTCAGCCCCTCGGCCGGACTAAAGCCATGAATCCGCTGGAAGAAGCGGTCGACGAAATACAGCTTCCCCTTGGCGTCCACCGTACCGCCGGAGATCGAATAGAAGCCGTCCGCGAGCTTGGTCACGCCCGAAGTGCTTGGAATCGCTGAGTCGGCGGTGGCGGTGGCGGGTGCGGGTGGAATGTCGAGGCTGGCGAACTCGCGTTCGCGGACTTCCTGCCGGCGGGTCATGTCCTTGATGCTGTTTTCAAACGGGAATTTGCTGGCGCGGAGATAGGTGCCGCAGCCCTTGGCGTCGCAGCTCGCAAAGCCGCTCTCCGCGTTCACATGGACGTTGCGGAAGCGAATGGCGCCCGAATTGAACAGCTTGACCGCCGCATCCATAGGCTTGATCGTCCGCGTGACGCGATAGCCGTGATAGTTGGCGAACAGGATATCGTGGGAATCGTGGAACTCGGCCGAGACCGCGTTGACGCCGTCGCGGACCTCCTGTTCGGTCTGCGGTGCCAGAAACTCCCAATTTTTAACACGGTCCAGCACGATCTCGGCACGATAATGATGCTCGGCCGAGAGCTGATAGACGTGTCCGGGCGTGCTGGTGTCGGAAACGTGAAAACCCGACGACGCGAGCGTGTTCGGGGACCAGATCGCCGAGAAGGTCCCGCCGCCGCCGTCGGTGACCATGATGCTGGGATATTGTCCGTCGGGCCGGGCGCGCGGATCGTTCTGGTTGATCGGGCTGCCCTTGGTCAGCACGGTGCCGCCGCCGCCCTGGATCTTGACGTCGTTGACCTCGGAAGTGGCGCCGGCCTTCCACAGCAAGGCGGTGGCGCGACGGTTGATCGCGCCGGTCCACAGGCCGAGGCCGTGGACGATCGCATTGCCGCCCTTCGCGCTTTCGATCATCGCCTTTGCGCCGCCGACGCCGCTGAAGGCGGGGGTCTCGTCGGGGAGATAGACGTGGGTCAGGCTGGGGTGGAGCGAGATCAGGACGCTGTCGGGGCGTAACTTGATCGTTTCGGTGACGCGGTAGCGTCCGATCGGAAGGTACACGACGCGGTGGGTGTCGATCGCGCGCTGCAGGGCGGCGGTATCATCTGTCGCGTCATCGCCCTTGACGCCGAGATCGTGCGCGTTCGCCCATTCGCGGACCGGCGGGAGCGCGCGGATCGCGTTCGCGGGCCGCTTCGGGACACGCGTCAGCGGGGTCATGGACACGTCGGTCGCGGTTTCGCCGATCGTGCCGAGCCCGGCGAGCTTCAGACCGTGCGAAAAATCGGCAACGCGGTAGCGCGCGCCCTTCCCAGCGATCGTCTTGCCGGAGTCGCGGAAGCGCGCGAAGGTCGGCGTGTCGATCGCGACCGCATCGTCGAAGCCGATCTGCGTGTAGACGCTGTTCTCCTCGGAAATGACCACCGCGGCCTGCGAGACGTTCTCAAAGCTGACCTGCTTGCCCCACAGCGAATCCGAATAGCCGCGATCAATCTCGATCCCGACCGGCGTGTCACGGATTGCGACGTTGACGAGGGTAAGATCGACCTCATGCTCGCGGATCGCGGCGTCGCGTTGCCCGACGAACTCGCTGTCGATCAGCGTGAACTGCCACGCGGGCGAGGTCTTCTCGGACATGATGCCGTAGCGACCGCCGAAGAAGCGCAGGTCCTCGAACTCGTTACCAGCCTGATAGACGCCGGCCAGCCCCGAGCCGATGTGGAAGTCGACATGGCGCAGATAGCCGTGCTGCGCGACGCGGAAGCGTACCGCGACCGCGCCGGCATTGCCGTCGCCGATCCGGAAATCGATGTTCGACAGCGCGGAATAGAAGGTGCTGGAGGTGGCGTCGAAGATCGCCGGATCGAACGGTACGCTGGTGCGCGGCGGGACCGGCGCCTTGCCCACGCGATACTGATCCTCGCCGGTGAAGGCGACCATTGCCGCGACACCGTTGCCGAAGCCCGCGGTGCTGTCGCCGAGCACGATCTGCGGGCGGGTCTTGCCGATGCCGAACAAGCGCACCGCCGAGCGGACGAAGATCGTGCGCGAGATGCGGTAGGTGCCCGATGGCACGAAGACCACGCCGCCGTGCCCACCCGCTGCGGCGGCGTCGATCGCCTGTTGCAGCGCGGCGCTGTCGTCGGCGCGGCCGTCACCGACCGCCGTGAGGACGATCGCGCGTGGATCGTCGGGCATCGTCTGGTAGACCGATGCGCCGGGCTTGATCCCGCTCGCCGCCAGTGCAGGGGTGGCGAGCACCGCTGCCAGTGCCGCTCCGATCCGCCATCCTGCCCGCATCGCCCGTCTCCCGTCCGTCTTCGCGCTTTTGCTAGCGTTACCAGAGGGACGCTTCATGCGCGACGATGGTCGTAGGTGGGCGTTTGCGTCGTCGCCCCGGACCTGAGCCGGGGCCCTGTTCTTGTCGACGGCCGGAGCAGGAAGCGGGATCCCGGATCAAGTCCGGGATGACGACGAGGCAGGTGAGCGGTGGTTGGCAATCGAGGACGGGTTCAACGCGCCGCGACACCTATCATCAGCGTCCCCCAACTGGGCCCCGGCCTTCGCCGGGGAGACGGAAGAGGGCAGCCGGTGCGGAGACCTCGATGGCGATTGCGCCCGAGGCGGGATGACGCCGGCGGGAACCGATCATCCGTCATTGCGAGCGTAGCGAAGCAATGACGAACCAACCCGACGCCATTCGTCAGGCGTAGCGGGTATCGCCGCTGAGTGCCTGCGCGGCGATCGCGACCTGGGTGCGGTTGCGGACGTTGAGCTTGCGCATCAGCGCGGTCATGTGCGCCTTCACGGTCGCCTCGGCGATGCCGAGATCATAGGCGATCTGTTTGTTGAGCATGCCCGAATGGACGCCACGCATCACCTTGAGCTGGGTCGGGGTCAATTGCGCCAGCATCGCGCCGTTCACTGGCGCGGGCATGTCCTGAGCGATCGCTTCCATTCCGTCCTCCCTTGACGCCGCCTCCCCGTCACGCTTTCGAGCGGATTCGGTTGGACAGCTTTGTGGCGATATGCCCCGATATGGTAGCGCTTTTCAAGTAACTTCCGATAGGTTGGTCACTGAAGTTGTCGGACAGGCTCGGACACTCGCCAGCCGCGCCTGCGGCAGCTAGGTTCGGGTCAAGATCATGGGGGAGGACGCGCGGTGAGCGAGGGACGATTGGCCGACCGCGCCTATGCCGCGATCGTGCGGATCATCACCGACGAGGGACTGGCGGCGGGCGACCGGCTGCCATCCGAAGCGCGACTCGCCGAGACGTTCGGCATGTCGCGCACGATCGTCCGCGAGGCGCTGGCGCGGCTTGCCTCCGACGGAATCACCGAGGCGCGGCGCGGCGCGGGGAGTTACGTCAAGCGGCGACCGTCCGAACGGCTGGGAACGCATTTGCCGCTCGATGCGCTGGCGGTGACGCTCGGCTCGTACGAGGTGCGGTTCGTGCTGGAGGCGGAAGCGGCGCGGTTGGCGGCGCTACGCCGGTCGCAGGCGCAACTCGACGCGATCGAGGCGGCGCTGGAGGCGTTGCGCGCCGCGTTGTTCTCCAATGCGCCGGCGCATGACGAGGATTGGGCGCTGCACCTCGCGATCGTCGCGGCGACCGGCAATGCCGCCTTCGCCCCGGTGTTCGACCATCTGCGCGACAGCGTCATGCAGATCCTGCGCGCGGGCGTCGATATCTCGCGCTCACGCCCGCCGCAGGTGATCGGGGCGATGATGGAGGAGCATGACGCGATCGTCGACGCGATCCGCGTCCGCGATGCCGATGGCGCGGCGCTGGCGATGCGCTGGCATTTGTCGCAGGGGCGCAAACGGTTGATGCCGTGAGGACGTTCGTTGTTGCGGTTCCAGCGAAGCGACGCCGGCCATCGCTAATTGAGCAACGGCCCTAAGCTTTTCTCTTTCGTCATTCCCGCGCAGGCGGGGATCCAGACGGGCAGGTCTGCCGATAGAGACGCTGCGTCAGAGGTTCTGGATCCCCGCCTTCGCGGGGATGACGGAGGGGATCGGGCGCGAACGAAGAAACGATCCCGGGAGAAAGAGCCCGGAACGATGGCGGGACGGTGGCGATGCTCTCGCCTTTGTTGCAGGGGGGCAAACGGTTGATGGTGTGACGTAGCTCGTCATCCCCGCGAAGGCGGGGATCCAGACGCGCAGGTCCGTCGATAGAGGCGCTACGTCTGAGGTTCTGGATTCCCGCCTTCGCGGGAATGACCGGAGCGGGCGTCGGGGCCGGAGTTCCGGATCGAGCGCAAGCCGAAAGCTCCGGTTACACCTTTCCCGTCTCCACCCACGCCTGCACCTCGCGGCACAGCGCCTCTGGCGGGTGGCCGGCATCGAGGCGGAGCGCGCGTTCGTTGGTGCCTGGCGGTTCGAGCGTCGCGAGCTGGCTGTCGAGCAGGCTGGGCGGCATGTAATGGCCGGTGCGGGCGCCCATCCGTCGCGCGATCTCGGCGCGACCGGTGTCGAGGAAGGCGAAGCGTAGCGGCAGCCCGGCCGCCGCGGCAAGCCGCGCGCGATAGGCGTGGCGCAGCGCCGAACAGGCCGCCACCGCCGCCCCGTCGCGGCGCGCCGCCTCACCGAGCGCGGCACCGAGTCGGTCGAGCCACGGCCAGCGATCCTCATCGGTGAGCGGCGCGCCCGCCTCCATCTTCGCGACATTGGCCGCGGAGTGGAACGTGTCGCCTTCGAGGAACGGCGCGTGCCAGTGATCGGCGAGCAACCCGCCGAGCGTCGACTTGCCGGTGCCGCTGACGCCCATCACCACCACCGCCAGCGGCTCGCCTTCCGTTCCGCCTGCCTGTGCCACCATCGATCTTCCCTCCGCCCCATGCGAGCTATCGGCCGGACGGTCGCGCGATGACCATTACGACCTTTGTCGGCGCGCCGCGCGACTTTGGTCGTAGACCGACGAGCAATAGCCGTCCGCTCGCCCGCCAAATGCCCGGTACTATCGTGCTTGGCGAAGGGGCGAAGAAGAAGCGGAGTCCCGGATCAAGTCCGGGACGACGGCTCGAGAAAACCGGTCATCCCCGAGGGCGACAGGATCTCGATCCAATAGCCGTCGGGATCGGTGATGAAGGCGATGTCCTTCATCGCGCCGTCCTGCGGGCGTTTCTTGAACGGCACGCCCATTTGCTCGAACCGCGCGCAGGCCGCCGCCACGTCGGGCACCGAAATGCCGATATGGCCGAAGCCGCGCGGGTGATCGTTGCCGCTGTGGTAGCCGGTGAACGCCGGGTCCTGCTCGGTGCCCCAATTGTGGGTCAGCTCCAGCGTCGTCTCGCGCGTGAAGATGAAGCGCGCGCGTTCGGCCGGATCGCCGGGCACCGTCTCGCCCTCGCCGAGATAGGCGAGGAAATAGAGCGAGAAGCGCATGTCGGGAAAGTCGAGTTTCTCGAGCAGGGTCATGCCCAGCACGTCGCGGTAGAAGGCCAGCGATGGCTCGGGATCGCGGATGCGGAGCATCGTCTGGTTGAGCGCGAACCCTTCGGTACCGGGCGTGCGGAACATGGTCGTCTCCGGATCAGGCGAGCGTCAGACCGACATCGACATTGCCGCGCGTGGCGTTGGAATAGGGGCAGATCTGGTGCGCGGTGTCGACCAGCTGCTGCGCCTGATCCCTGTCCACGCCGGGCAGGTCGACGACGAGGTCGGCGGTGATGCCGAACCCGCCAGCCGAACGCGGACCGATGCCGACGGTTGCGGTGACGATGGTTTCGGCGGGCACCTTCACCTTGAGCTGCTGACCGGCGGCCTTCAGCGCGCCGAGGAAACATGCCGAATAGCCGGCGGCGAACAATTGCTCGGGATTGCTGCCCTCGCCACCCGCGCCGCCCAATTCCTTGGGCGTCGAGAGCGCGACGTCGAAGCGGCCGTCCTCGCTACGTGCGCGGCCGTCGCGACCGCCGGTGGCCGAGGCTTTGGTGGCGTATTTGACGTCGACGGACATGATTTACTTCCTTACCTCGATAATGTGTATCGCGGCATGTAAATTCATATGGTGGATGAGTCCAGCGAAAAGATTATCGCGATAACGAAAAAGCTGCTACGTCACTGCCATGCCCGATGCGCGACCGCTCGACGAGCAGCTCTGCTTCTCGCTCTATTCCGCGAGCATGGCGGTCGGGCGCGCGTACAAGCCGTTGCTCGATGCGATCGGGATCACCTATCCGCAATATCTCGTGCTCCACGCGCTGTGGGAGCAGGATGCGCGGACGATCGGCGCGATCGCCGAGCGGCTGGCGCTCGAATCGAGCACGGTGACCCCGCTGGTGAAGCGGCTGGAGGCGGCCGGGCATGTCGCGCGGCAGCGCAACCCCGACGACGAGCGGCAGGTGCGTGTGATGCTGACCGATACGGGGCGCGCGCTCCGCGAGCGTTGCGGGTGCCTCGCCGAGGAACTGGTCGCGCGCAGCGGGTTATCGCTCGATCAGCTTGCCAGCCTCAATCGGCAGGTCGCCGCGTTGCGCACCGCGCTGGCCGGCGATCCCGAAGCTGAACGAACCGGTCACGATCGCGACAAAGTGACACACTTTCGCGGGCTTGCCGGGACGGGAATGCGACAGACGCTGCCTATCTTCGTTCTCGTACCGCCGCTGATGCGGTGCCAGTGCAAAGGAGCGTCACAATGAACCGTTTTCACCTGCTGATCGCCGGTATCGGCCTCGCCGGCGTCACCGTTCCGGTCGCGGCCAGCGCCGCGCCGTGGCAGTCGATCAACGCGCGACAGGCGCGGCTCGACCAGCGGATCGATCAGGGCATCCGCACCGGCAAGCTCGATCGTCGCGAAGCGACCCGGCTACGTCGGGACTCGCGCCAGCTCGTCCAGCTCGAGACGCGCTATCGCCGTAGCGGCGGGCTCTCGAACTGGGAGCGGCAGGACCTCAACCGCCGTTTCGATGCGCTGAGCGCGCGCGTCCGCTGGGACAAGCACGACCGTCGTTACCGCTGAGCGGCCTCTGCGATCAGCGCGTCGTCGATCGCGACGGCGCGCTGATAGGCCGGGCGCTGCTGGAGCCGGTCGAGATAGCGCATGAACGTCTCGCGCTTCTCCAGCAGCCCGAACTGCGTGAACCAGCCGACCGCGCTGCCGACATAGACATCGGCGGCGGTGAAGCGGTCGCCGGTGATATAGCTGTGCGACGACACCGCATATTCGAGCGTGTCGACCGCCTGCGCGAAGCCGCCATAGCCGACCATCCCGCGCTTGCCCTCGGGCACCTCGACCCCCAGCACCTTGTCGACCATCGCCGCCTCGAGCGGGCCGGCGGTGAAGAACATCCAGCGCAGATAGGGCGCGCGCTCTTGCGCATGCGGTGCGAGGCCGGCGGCGGGAAACGCGTCGGCGAGATACGCGCAGATCGCCGCCGCCTCGCTGACCACCGCGCCGTCATGAACGATCGTCGGCACCTTGCCGAGCGGATTGGCGTCGAGCAACGCGGCGGGCTTCTGCGTCCAGTCGACCAGCACCGTGTCATAGGGCGCGCCGATTTCCTCGAGCATCCAGCGCGCGATCCGGCCGCGCGACATTGGGTTGGTGTAGAAGGTCAGCGTCATGCACGGGCATCCAGATGGCGATGGAAGAAGTCGATCGTCCGCCCCCAGGCGAGATCGGCGGCGGCCTTGTCGTAGCGCTCGGCCGAAGTGTCGTTGTTGAAGGCGTGGTCGACGCCGGGATAGTCGAAAGCCTCGACCGGCTTGCCCGCGGCCTTGAGCGCGGCGACCCATGGCACGCCGGTCTGCGCGACGCGGGCGTCCTTGCCGGCGTAGTGCAGCATCAGCGGGACGTTGAGCTTGGGCGCCTCGGCCGGATCGGGCGCGGGGCCGTAATAGCTGACCGCGGCGGCGAGCCCCGGGCCGGCAGCGAGCGCGACGCGGTCGACGAGTGCGCCGCCCCAGCAGAAGCCGACCGTCCCGACTTTGCCGGTGCCGTGCGACAGCTTTCCGAGACGGCCGACCGTTGCGACTGCCGATGCGAGCACCGCGTCCATGTCCGCCTTGCCGATCAGGTCGCGCGCGGCGTTTTCATCAGCTGGGGTGCCGCCCTGCGCGGAGAGGAAGTCGGGGGCGACCGCGAAGAAGCCGGCGAGCGCGACGCGACGGGCGACGTCCTCGATATGCGGCTGCAGCCCGCGGTTTTCGTGGATCACCATCACCGCGCCGATCGCGCGGCCTGGGTTGCGTGGCGCCGCGAAATAGCCGGTCATCTGCGCGCCGCCACCGATCGCATAGCTGCCCTTGCGGGTGACGAGCCGCGCGTCGCCGGGATCGGTCAGCGCGGCGGCGGCGGGCGAGGCGGAAATCCCGCCGATCAGCGCCTCGGCAGCGGCGACCGAGCCGACGAGTGCGGTCATCTGGCGCAGCAGGGTGCGGCGGTCGCGATGTTCGTGGGTGAAGGCATCGTACAGGCCGATCGCCCGGTCGCGCAGGCTGGGGTCCATGACGGTTCCTCTCACGATTCGTTGTGGTTAGCGTGGGAGGGTAGCGAGAAGCGACGGGGGGCGGAAGGTGGCGTGGATCACGTCCCGTTGCCCCTGCGGAGGCGGGAGCCTATGGCTGTCGGCGTTCTGCGGACGCTTCCCGATCGTAAGCGCGGTCATTGTGTCGGATGGCCCGGCATCCGTGAGAGACATGGGCCCCTGCCTTCGCAGGGGCGACGGCGGTTGGTTATTCGTCATCCCGGACATGATCCGGGATCCCGCTCTTGACCCGACCTAACAAGAAGAAGCGTGGCCCCGGATCAAGTCCGCGGCGACGAAATCACGCCTTCTCCAGCGTGCATTGCAGCGGGTGCTGGTTCTGGCGCGCAAAATCCATGACCTGGCTGACCTTGGTCTCGGCGACCTCGTAGCTGAACACGCCGCACACCCCGACACCCTTCTGGTGGACGTGGAGCATCACGCGCGTCGCCTCTTCCATGTTCATCCGGAAGAAGCGCTGGAGGCACAGGACGACGAATTCCATCGGCGTGTAATCGTCGTTGAGCATGAGGACGCGGTAGGGCGTGGGTTTCTTGGTACGGGCGCGCGTGCGCGTGGCGATGCCGATCCCGGTGCCGTCACCGTCGGCATCGTCGCTCTGGCCCGCGGCCATCGGGACAATCTGCTGCTGCATGGACACGGCGCAGATATGGCACGCGGGGGCGCACAGGCAAGCCTGCAAACACGCAAAAAAGGCGGCCGCATCGCTGCGACCGCCCTCTTTTGCTTGCGCGACCGCGCTCAGGCGGCGGTGCGGAACTTGTCGGCAGCGACCGCGACGCGATTCTGGAGCGGCTTGGCGACATCGCCCGCCAGCTTCAGCGTTGCTTCGGTCGAGCGCGACGCTTCCTTGACCATCGCGTCGAACGAGGTGCGGAAGTAATCGGCCTGGAGCTGAAGCGCCTCGGTCGGCGACTTCACCGACGCCAGCGTCTGGACGAGGTGCGCGGTGCTCTCGTAGCGGGCACGCGCGAACGCGGCCGCGTCCTGACCGAACGATTCGATTGCCTGCGCGGCGATGCGGCTCGATTCGACCAGCGCCTCAACATTGCCCTTGCCGAATTCGGCCATGTCCTCGGCAACCTTGCGGCTCTTGTCGAGCGCGACGCGCGCCTGCTCGCCGACGTTGTTGAACGCCGCGCGGCCCTGCTCCTGCGCCTTGTCGGCGAAGGCCTTGGCCTGGTCCTGCGCCTTGTCGGCGAACGTCGTGACGGTATCGGTCATGGTCGTGTCCTTCGGTTCCAATGGCGCTGCCGGAGCAGCCACTTCGGGTTGGGTTGGGGTTGCGGGTTCTTCGAGCACGGGCGCCGGTGCGGCGGGTGTTGCGACGGGCGTCTCCACCGCGACGACCGGGGTCGGCTCCTCGACGGCCGTCGGCGCGGCGAGGATTGCGGGCACCTCGGGCTCGGCGGGGAGCGGCGGAAGCACGGGCTTGGTCGACACCGGTGGCTTTGCAGCGACGCGCGGACGCCCCTTGGCCGCTCCGCTCGTCTTCCTGCCCTCTACCTTGCCGGTCTCGCCCACCATCGTGCCCGCTCCGTTATTTGCTGCGGCGCACAATAGCTATTCGACGCGCGAGTCGCAAGTCTATTGTGCGGTGCAGCATGTAATGTCAGCGCGTGCGGACGTAACTGCCCGGCGCGTCCTCGATCGCCGGCAAAGCGCCCTGCCCCGGCACCCGCGCGCCCTCCACGGCGACAGTCGCCGGTGCTCGGTCGCGCAACCACGCCGCCCAGTCGCCCCACCAGCTTCCCTTCACCTCGCGCGCGGTCGCGACGAAGTCGTCGAGCGTGTCGGCGGGCTGCTCGCTGATCCAATGCTGGTATTTGCCGGCGGCCGGCGGGTTCACGACGCCTGCGATATGGCCCGATCCGGCGAGCACGAAGCGCACGGGGCCGTGCAGATGCTCGGTCAGCTTCCAGACGCTCTCCGCGGGCGCGATATGATCCTCGCGCCCCGCCTGCACATAGGCGGGCGTCTCGACCGTCGTCAGATCGAGCGGCACGCCGCCGACGGTCATCGCGCCGGGCTGGACCAGCAGATTGTCGCGGTACAGATCGGTCAGATAGGCGAGGTGCCATTTGGCGGGCAGATTGGTGACATCGCCGTTCCAGTGGAGCAGGTCGAACGGCACATAATCCTTGCCGAGCAGATAGTTGTTGGTGACGTAATTCCAGATCAGGTCGCGCCCGCGCAGCAGGTTGAAGGTGGCGGCGAGATAGCGGCCGTCCAGAAATCCCTTCGGGCTGAGCGTCGCGATAAGCTTGAGCTGTTCGTCGTCGACGAAGTAGAGCAACTCGCCCGCCTTCGTGAAGTCGACCTGCGCGGTCAGGAAGGTCGCGCTCGCCACCTTGTCGGCCTGCTCCTTCGCGGCGAGCCACGCCAGCGTCGCGGCGAGCGTCGTGCCCGCGACGCAATAGCCGACCGTGTGCACCGCCGATACGTCGAGCAGTTCGCGGACGGTATCGATCGCCTCGACCTGCGCGGCGACATAATCGTCCCACATTACTTCGGCCATCGACGCGTCCGCCGACTTCCACGACACCATGAACACGGTGATGCCCTGCTCGACCGCCCAGCGGATGAAGCTCTTCTCCGGCGTCAGGTCGAGGATGTAGAAGCGGTTGATCCACGGCGGGAAGATCAGCAGCGGAGTCGCCAGCACGGTATCGGTGGTCGGCGCATATTGGATCAGCTCGTAGAGGTCGGTGCGCTTGACGACCTTGCCTGGCGTCGCGGCGAGATTGCGCCCGACCTCGAAGGCAGTCCCGTCGGTGTGCGTCAACTGGCCGCGCCCGATGTCGGACAACATGTTGGTGAGCCCGGTGAGCAGGTTCTGGCCGCGCGTCTCAATCGTCTTCTCGATCACTTCCGGGTTCGTCACCGCGAAGTTCGACGGGCTCATCGCATCGACGAAGCCGGCGGTGGCGAACTTGAGTTGCGCGCGCGTCCGCTCGTCGACGCCCTCGAGCGCATCGACCCCGCGCAGCATGTGGTCGGCGATCAGCGCATAGCTCTGCCGCATCCAGTCGAACGCCGGGTTGCTGCGCCAGGCGGGGTTGGCGAAGCGGCGATCCTTCTCCTTCGGCTGCTCTTCCTCGGGCGCGGCGGGGGCGGTGAAACGCTGCCACATCGCGAGGTAATCGCTCCAGAAATCGCGCGTCTGTTCCGCGAGGGTTTCGGGCGGCGCGAGCGGGACGCCGGCCTCCAGCATCATTTGCTGCGCACGCCCCATCAGCCAGGTCCAATGCTGAAGATCGGCAAGATCGGGTTGCGCAGTCTTCGGCGCGGCGGCGGGCTCGGTCATGCGGGATCCTCTCTCTCGGCTGCCGTAACGTAACGACGTTGCAGCGCGAAGTCAGGTCCACGGCTTTTTGTTGCGCGGGGTGCCCGGCGCACGTGAATGGCTGTATAGCCGGCGCCGCAAAGGAGTATCCGCCCCGTGTCCGACGAATTCTACCGCATGAAGCGCCTGCCGCCCTATGTTATCGCCGAAGTCAATGCGATGCGGGCACAGGCGCGTGCGGGCGGCGAGGACATCATCGATCTCGGCATGGGCAACCCCGACCTGCCGCCCCCCGATCACGTCATCGCCAAGCTGGTCGAGGTGGCGCAGAAGCCGACCGCACATGGCTATTCGCAGTCGCGCGGGATACCGGGGCTGCGGCGCGCGCAGGCCAATTACTACGGACGCCGCTTCGGGGTCGACGTGGATCCCGAGACCGAGGTCGTGGTGACGATGGGGTCGAAGGAAGGGCTGGCGAGCCTCGCCACCGCGATCACCGCGCCGGGCGACGTGGTGCTCGCGCCCAACCCGAGCTACCCGATCCACACCTTCGGGTTCATCATCGCCGGCGCGACGATCCGCGCGGTGCCGACGACGCCCGACGAGTATTATTTCGAGAGCCTGCAACGCGCGATGGAGTTCACGATCCCGCGCCCGAGCGTGCTGGTCGTCAATTACCCGTCAAATCCGACCGCTGAGACCGTCGACCTCGCCTTCTACGAGCGGCTGGTGGCGTGGGCACGCGAGAACGAGGTGTGGATCCTGTCCGACCTCGCTTATTCGGAGCTGTATTTCGACGGCAAGCCGACGGTCTCGATCCTGCAGGTACCGGGCGCGAAGGACGTCGCGATCGAGTTCACCAGCCTGTCGAAGACCTATTCGATGGCCGGGTGGCGGATCGGCTTCGCGGTCGGCAACAAAAAGCTGATCGCGGCAATGACGCGGGTGAAGTCGTATCTCGATTACGGCGCGTTCACGCCCGTCCAGGCGGCAGCGTGTGCGGCGCTCAACGGGCCGCAGGACATCGTCGAGAAGAACCGCCAGCTCTATCACAAGCGCCGCGACGTGCTGGTCGAAAGCTTCGGGCGCGCGGGGTGGGACATCCCTGCCCCGCCCGCGAGCATGTTCGCCTGGGCCCCCTTGCCGCCGGCGTTGAAGCATCTCGGGTCGCTGGAATTCTCCAAGCAATTGCTGACCCACGCCAAGGTCGCGGTCGCGCCGGGGGTCGGCTACGGCGAGAATGGCGAAGGCTATGTGCGGATCGCGATGGTCGAGAACGAGCAGCGGCTGCGGCAGGCGGCGCGCAACGTGAAGCGGTATCTGCAGAGCATGGGGGTGAATACGCCGGGTAAGGTCGCAGGGTAAGCTTGCGGGGTTCGTCGTCCCGGACGTGATTCGGGGCGGCTGCTTCGGTTGGGCGCGACAACCCACCCACGTTCGTGGAGCGGTTCACGCGGTGGGTGGGGAGCACCGGTGGCCACGAACGGCCGTCATTGCGAGCGTAGCGACGCAATCCAGAGCCGGATCAGGACGCCCTAGATTACTTCGCTATGCTCGCAATGACGGCCGCCGCACGAACACGAAAAAGGCCGGCCGCTCCACGAGCGACCGGCCTTTTTCATCGACATCGAAGCGACGGGATCAGCCGTCGTAATCGGCACCGAGGTTCTGGTTGCGCGGCGGCGCGACGGCGGTGAGGCGCAGCGCCTCGGCCGAGGCGGCGAGGCTGCCGATCGCGTCAGCCTCTTCCTCGTCGTCGATCTGGACGCGCTGGAGGCTCTGCACCACCGATTCGTGCAGATCCTTCGGTCGTACGGTCTCCTCGGCGATCTCGCGCAGCGCGACGACCGGGTTCTTGTCGCGATCACGATCGATCGTCAGTTCGGCTCCGCCCGACACCTGCCGCGCGCGCTGGGCGGCGAGCAGGACCAGGTCGAAACGGTTCGGGATCTTGTCGACGCAATCCTCGACAGTGACGCGCGCCATCCGCGTATCCTCTAATCGCTAAACTCAGGGAAGCTGGAGCAGGTACGCGGTGGACGGCGATCCGTCAAGGAAAGGCTGCGCTTGCCGGGCGGCGGCGCAGTCGCCATCTGCGGGACCATGGAGGAAGCCGCCCCGCAACCTGTGTTTACGGTCGACGGCAACCGGCTGACCCTGCTCGACACGGGGCCGCGGCGACTCGAGGCGGTGCTGGCGCTGATCGACGGCGCGCGGCACTCGCTGCGCGTCCTCTATTACATCTATGCCGACGACACGACCGGGCGCCGCGTCAACGCCGCGCTGATCGCGGCAGCGCAGCGCGGGGTCGCGGTCAAGCTGATCGTCGACGGCTTCGGGAGCGAGGGCGACGCGTTCTTCGATCCGCTGCGCGACGCGGGCGTGTCGGTATGCCGCTTCTCACCGCGCGTCGGGCGGCGCTATCTGTTGCGCAATCACCAGAAGCTGGCGCTCGCCGATGCCGAGGATGCGGCGAAGATCATCATCGGTGGCTTCAACATCGAGGACGATTATTTCGGCACGCCCAAGCAACAGGCGTGGCGCGACCTAGGATTGCTGGTCGAGGGACCGGCGGCAGCGCGGATGGCGGGCTATTTCGACGCGCTGGAAGACGGCATCCACCATGGCGGCAAGATCCGGCGGCTCAACAAGG
Organism: Sphingomonas sp. LR60; assembly: GCF_036855935.1. Classification (NCBI taxonomy): domain Bacteria; kingdom Pseudomonadati; phylum Pseudomonadota; class Alphaproteobacteria; order Sphingomonadales; family Sphingomonadaceae; genus Sphingomonas; species Sphingomonas sp. LR60. The sequence continues at coordinate 3,478,716 of NZ_JASPFK010000001.1, forward strand.
CGCTGGCGCAATGGAGCGAGCGCGAGGGGCGGCTGCGCTGGTTGATCGGTGGGCCGACGCGCCACCTGTCGCCCTGGGCGCGCGCGATCCGTGCCGACATGCGCCACGCCAAGCGGATCGACATCATCGCGGGCTATTTCACCCCGAGCCCGACCGTGCTGCGGCGGCTGGATCGCGCCGGCAAGCGGGCGGCGGCGGTGCGGGTCGTCACCGCATCGCGCTCCGACAACAACGTCACGATCGCGGCGTCGCGCTTCACTTACGCCGGGCTGTTGCGAAAGGGCGTGCGGATCTGGGAATATGCCGCGACCAAGCTGCATACCAAATTGTACGTGGTCGATGACGCGACCTGGATCGGCAGCGCCAATTTCGACATGCGCAGCCTGTTCATCAACCTGGAGCTGATGCTGCGGATCGAGGATGCGGCGTTCGCCGAGCATGTCCGCGGTTATGTCGATGGCGAGATCGCGCAGTCGAACGAGGTGACGGTCGATGCTTACCGCGAAGCGACCGGGTGGTGGCAGCGGAGCAAGCAGTTCGTGGCGTACCTGCTGACCGCGGTGGCCGATCCGGCGATCTCGCGCGGGCTGAACTTCGGGATCGACGAGTAGCGCTTTGCGTCATTCGTCAGAAGGTGCTGACGGTCACTCCACCGCCAGCGCTTCCTCTTCCTGCTCCTGCGCCTGTCGCGCCCACATCTCCGCATAGAGCCCGCCCTCAGCCAGCAACGCCGCATGCGTGCCGCGCTCCACGACGCGACCGGCTTCCAGCACGACGATCTGGTCGGCGTTGACGATCGTCGACAACCGGTGCGCGATCACGATCGTGGTGCGACCGCGCTCGATCGCCTCCAGCGTTTCCATGATCTCGGCCTCGGTGCGGCTGTCGAGCGCGCTAGTCGCCTCGTCGAGGATCAGGATCGGCGGGTCCTTGAGCAACGTGCGCGCAATCGCCACGCGCTGTTTCTCGCCGCCCGACAGCTTCAGCCCGCGTTCGCCGACGCGCGTGGCATAACCGTCCGGCTGACGCTCGATGAAGCCGGCGATCGCCGCGCCGCGTGCTGCCTGCTCGATCGCGGCCTGATCGGCGTCGGCGCGACCGTAAGCGATGTTGTAGCCGATCGTATCGTTGAACAGCACCGTGTCCTGCGGGACGATCCCGATCGCGGCGCGCAAGGATGGCTGCGCGACCCTGGCAATGTCCTGCAAGTCGATCGTGATTCGCCCGCTGCTGACGTCGTAGAAGCGGTACATCAGCCGCGCGAGCGTCGACTTGCCCGCCCCCGAAGGACCGACCACCGCGCAGGTGGTGCCGGCAGGCACGTCGAGGTCGATACCCTTCAGGATCGGCATCCCGGCGTCATAGCCGAACATCACGTTCTCGAACCGCACCGCACCGCGCGACACCAGCAACGCCGGCGCGCCGGGGGTGTCCACCACTTCGGACGGCGTGTCGATCAGGTCGAACATCGCGCCCATGTCGATCGCGCCCTGCCGGATCGTGCGATAGACCATCCCGAGCAGGTCGAGCGGGCGGAACAGCTGCGAGAGCAGGGTCGAGACCAGCACCACCTCGCCCGCGGTGAAGCGGCCCTGGCTCCAGCCGTAGGCGATCCACGCCATCCCGCCGCCGAGCATCGCATTGGTGATCGCGGCCTGCCCGATGTTGAGCCAGGCAAGGCTGTTCTCGCTGACGACCGCCGCATCGGCATAGGCGCGCATCGCACGGTCGTAGCGCTGCGCCTCGCGCTCCTCGGCGCCGAAATATTTGACGGTTTCGAAGTTCAGCAGCGAGTCGACCGCGTGTGCGACCGCGCCGGTGTCGAGGTCGTTCATCCGCTCGCGCAACGCCGAACGCCAATCGGTGACGAGCCGCGTGAACCAGATGTAGAGCGCGACCATCGCGACGGTGCCCGCAACCAGCTGCCACCCGAACTTCACCCAGAAGATGCCGAGCACCAAGGTCAGTTCGAGCACGGTCGGCGCGATGTTGAACAGCAGGAAATAGAGCATCGTGTCGATGCTCTTGGTGCCGCGCTCGACCACCTTGGTGACCGCGCCGGTGCGGCGTTCGAGGTGGAAGCGCAACGAGAGCTGGTGGAGGTGGCGGAAGACGCGCGCCGCCAGCCGGCGGGTCGCCTCCTGCCCGACGCGCTCGAACACGGTGTTGCGCAGATTGTCGAACAGCGTCGTGCCGAACCGCGCCGCGGCATAGCCGACCACCAGCAGCACGACGAACGATAGCGGTGTGGTCGGCACCGACATGCCGTCGACCGCGCCCTGCAATGCGAACGGCGCGCCATAGACCTGCACCAGCTTCGACAGGACGACCAGCACCATCGCCCCGACCACGCGCACCTTCATCCCCGGCGCGTCGGCGGGCCAGAGGTCGGGCAGGAAGCGGCGGAGCGTCGGCAGCAGCGGGCGCTCGGCGGCGGAGGAGGTCGATCTGTCGGGGGGCATGGGTGACCAAGGATGTCGTGCGCGACGGCACGCGCGTCAACCGTCCCGCCACGGGACGCGGGCGAAGATCGGAACGAGCCGGGAGCGTACTCGTTTTATCCGCGAAGGGAAGACGACATGGAAGCAGCGTTCTTCGTCATGGCAATCATGGGGTGCGGCGACGCCGCCAGTGCCTGCGCCACCGCCCGCGTCGAGCCGGCGCATTATGCGACGGTCCAGCAATGCCAGGCGGCGATGGCGGACGTGCTCGCGCGAAATAACGACCTCGATTACCCGGTCGTCAGCGCTGCGTGCCAGCGCAACGGTGCGCAGATGGTCGAGCGGGGTTCGGTGAAGGCCAAGGGGTAACTTTGCCCGTCTTCGTCATCGCTGCCTTCTTTAGCCACCACCGCCTAAGTCATCCCCGCGTAGGCGGGGATCCAGAACCTCTGACCTCTCGCTTCTATCGATCCACCTGCGCGTCTGGATTTCCGCCTTCGCGGAAATGACGGTTGGAATGGCAGAACGACGGTTGGAGTGGTGGAATGACGGTCAGGTTGGCGGGAACGACAGTCAGGGCTGCGCCCGCACCGCCGTCACGAAATAATCTAGCGCGGTGGAGCCGCCCAGGGTGAAGCCGCTCGCCCCCACCGACACGCCGGTGACGTCGGTGACCTCCAACCCCGCATCTTCGATCATCGCCGACAATTCCTCGGGCGTCAGGAACTTGTCCCAATCGTGCGTTCCGCGCGGGATCTGGCCGAGCCGCTCCGCGCCTTCAACCAGCGCGAGGCGCGACCACCATGTGCGGTTGGGCGTGCTCATCACCAGCAGCCCGCCGGGGGCGACCGCCGCCGCCAAGCCAGCGACGAACGCGCGGGCATCGGCGACATGCTCGACGACCTCAAGCGAGCAGACCAGATCGAACGTCTCGCCCGCCACCGCCTCGACCCCGCCCGCGCGATAGTCGATCACCAGCCCGCGGCCCTCGGCATGGACCTGTGCGACCGCGATGCTTTCCGCCGCCGCGTCGACCGCCGTCACGGCGCCGCCCATTCGCGCCAGCGGCTCGGCGAGCAGCCCCGCCCCGCACCCCATGTCGAGCGCGCTCTTGCCCGCCAGCGGCGCGAAGCTGCGGTCGTCGAGGTCCCAATGGCGGTCGATCGCGCCGCGCAGGTAGCGCAGCCGCACCGGGTTGAGCCGGTGAAGCATCGCGGACGAACCGTTCGGATCCCACCATTCCGCCGCCAGCTTGCCGAAATGTACCGCCTCGCGATCCACCACCGAGGCGTGGGGGGCGGCGGGAATGGTTGCGGTTGTTACGCTTGCGTCGGTCATGCCCGCTTCCTATCAGGACGCCCCTCTCATCCCAAGGCGTTTGGATACGGCATTGGCGCGCATCGTCATGAAATTCGGCGGCACCTCGATGGCGGGGATCGAGCGGATTCGCTCGGTCGCCGCGCGGGTGAAACGCGAGGCGGCCGCCGGCAATCAGGTCGCGGTGGTCGTATCGGCGATGGCGGGCGAGACCGACCGGCTGGTCGGATTCTGCCGCGAAGCCTCGCCGCTGTACGACCCGCGCGAATATGACGTCGTGGTCGCCGCGGGCGAGCAGATCACCAGCGGGTTGCTCGCGATCGCGCTTCAGGCGATCGGCGTCCCGGCGCGTTCGTGGCTGGGGTGGCAATTGCCGATCAACACCGACGAGGCGTTCGCCAAGGCGCGGATCGGGACGATCGACACGCAGGCGCTCGATGCCAGCCTGGCGGCGGGCGAGGTCGCGGTGATCCCCGGCTTCCAGGGCGTCACCGCGGACGGGCGGATCACGACGCTGGGGCGTGGCGGGTCCGACACGTCGGCGGTGGCGATGGCGGCGGCGATGAAGGCCGATCGCTGCGACATCTACACCGACGTCGATGGCGTCTACACCACCGACCCGCGGATCGTGCCGCGCGCGCGCAAACTCGCCAAGGTGACCTATGAAGAGATGCTGGAACTCGCCAGCGTCGGTGCCAAGGTACTCCAGACCCGCTCGGTCGGGCTGGCGATGAAGGAAAAGGTCCGCGTTCAGGTGCTGTCGTCGTTCACCGGCGAGGACGCTCCGATGGCGGACACATTGCCCGGAACGATGATCGTGGGCGAAGAGGAGGCAGCCTCCAAGGAGAATGGGGACGTGGAACGACAGCTCATCACCGGCATCGCGCACGACAAGAACGAGGCGAAGATCACGCTGACCAGCGTGCCCGACAAGCCCGGCTCGGTCGCGAGCATCTTCGAACCGCTGGCAGCGGCGAACATCAACGTCGACATGATCATCCAGAACATCGCGCACCGCAGCTCCTCCACCAACGGCGCCAGCAGCAGCGCGACCGACGTGACCTTCACGGTGCCGGCCGCCGATCTGCCGCGCTCGATCGAGGCGCTCAATCAGGCGCGCGAGACGATCGGCTTCGGCGAGCTGATCCACGACATGCGCGTCGCGAAGATCAGCGTCGTCGGGGTCGGGATGCGCAGCCATGCCGGCGTCGCCAGTTCGATGTTCACGACGCTGGGCGCGCGCGGGATCAACATCCAGGCGATCTCGACCAGCGAGATCAAGGTATCGGTGTTGATCCACGAGGACGAGACCGAGCTGGCGGTGCGCGTGCTGCACACGGCTTACGGGCTGGACGCCGAAGAGGCGGCGTGAGGTCGGGCGGGTAATCGCGCTGATTTAGAGCGATACCGCCTGTATCCATCGTCATGCCGGCGAAGGCGGCGTTCCAGCGCCGTTGGGGTTTCGGCTCAAACGATAACCTGCGCGTCTGGATTCCCGCCTGCGCGGGAAGGACGAGAGGCGTGGCTACGCCGGCCCGGGTGTTTCAATCCTGTCCGCCGACCTCGCCCGCGACCTGTGCGTCGGGGATGCGGGTGCGTTCCGCCTGGAAGCCGAGCGTCGCGCGACCGCGCGCGGTGCCGGCGACATCGGCGATCAGGTACAGCGGGCGGCGCTTCGCCTCGATATACAGGCGGCCGAGATATTCGCCGATCATCCCCAGCACGAACATCTGGATCGACGACAGCACGACCACGACGAGCATCGTCGAGGTCCAGCCCTGCACATGGTCGCCGACGAAATAGCCCCAACCGATATAGACCAGCAGCAGCATCGAACAGGCCGCCAGCACCACCGACAAATGGCTCGCCCAGCGCAGCGGCGCGGTCGAGAAGCCGGTGACCGCATCCAGCGCCAGCCGCACCATCTTGCCGAGCGGGTAATTGGTCTCGCCCGCATGGCGTTCGGCGCGGTCATAGGGGAACGGCACCTGGCGGAACCCGACCCACGCCACCATCCCGCGGATGAAACGCGCCTGTTCCGGTAGCGCGAGGAAGGCGTCGAGCGCCCGGCGCGTCATCAATCGGAAGTCGCCGGTGTCGAGCGGGATCGCCGTGTCGGTGACGCGGTCGAGCACGCGGTAGAAAGCGGCGGCCGTCGCCTTCTTGAACAACGTCTCGCCCTCGCGCTTGCGCCGCACCGCGTAGACGACATCGGCCTGCTCACGCGCCATCGCCAGCCGCATGTCGGCCAGCAGCTCGGGCGGGTCCTGCAGATCGGCGTCGATGATGAGGATCTGCTCGCCCGCGCACAGGTCGAGCCCGGCGGTCAGCGCGAGTTGATGCCCGTGATTGCGCGACAGGTTGATCGCCACCACGCGCGGGTCCTCGGCGGACAGCCGCTGCATCGCCGCCCAGCTGTTGTCGCGCGAGCCGTCGTTGACCAGCACGATCTCGTGATCGTCGCCCACCGCCGCGCGCGCCGCCGCCGAGACGCGCGCGTGGAGCAGCGGCAAGGTAGCCTCTTCGTTATAACAGGGAACGACGACCGAAAGCGCGGGACGATGCATGGGCCCCGCGTCTAAACGAAGCTTATCCGCGCGTCACGATCTTTACCAAACGCCCCGGCGTCAATTGTGCTTCATCTTCGATCGCATTGAGCGTCATGAAGCGATCGCGTTGCAGGCTGTCGTACGCCATCTGCCGCGCCAGCGAGTCGATCGTGTCGCCGCGCTTGACGGTGACGACGCGGATGCGCTTGCCCGAGCCCTTCTCGTCATAGGCGAGCCCATCGAGTTGGCGGAGGAAGGTCGTATCCTGCGGCGGTTCGGTGAGCGGGCGGCCGGTCGCCTTGGCGAGCGCCGCCGCACGCCGCACGCGATCGGCGCTGTTGGGGTGGGTCGAGGCCCAGCCCGGCGCCTGCTGCCCGCCCTTGCCGCCGACCTCGGCCTGCAACTGGCTCTGCGCCTCGAGCTGCGCGAGCATGTCGGCGGCGGCATAGGGATCGTAGCCGGCAGCGGTGATGTACTTCACGCCCAGACCGTCGGCGGCATATTCCTGATCGCGGCCGTATTTCAGCACATAGAGCTGCGCCCCGCCGCGTGCCGCCGTCCCGACCAACTGCCCGGCGGCACTGTTGCCCGCGGCGGCACCGACCACCGCGGCCAGCACACCGCCGATCGTCGCGCGCTGGTTGCGCGACGCCGAATGGCGTGCCGCGACATGGCCGACCTCATGCCCCATCACCGACGCCAGTTCCGCTTCGCTGTTCATCAGCGCCAGCAATTGCCGCGTGACGTAGATATAGCCGCCGGGGATCGCGAAGGCGTTCTCGATAGGGGAATCGAGCAAGGTGACGATGAAGTCTCCCTGTGCATTCGACAGGCCGGATTGCACCGCGACGCGCTTGCCGACCCGCTCGACATATACCGCCTGTGGACCCGAATATTTGCCGCCGAACTGGGTCAGCAACTCCGGGTTCGCGCGCGCACCCAGCGCCTTGTCGTTGGCTGAGATCGACTGCGCTGCGACCGGCACCGCGGTTGTCGCCAGCGCCGTGGCGAGCAGCATGGATCGTAACATGTATGATTCCTCCCTCAGCGAGAAAATGCGGGAGCATCGCGAGAGTTTCAACCGCGCGCCGGGCCCGTGCGGGGTCAGCGCACCGTCTGGCCCACGATCTGGCGTGCGCGTTTGGCGAAGGCGGCGAGCAATCGGTCCTTCTCGCTGGCGTCCTTGTCGGCGCGGGCCGCGATCGTCGGGCAATAAGCGACGACCAGATAATTGGCGATCGCATCGGTGCTGGCGGTCGGATGACGGCCATGAATCACGGCCGCGGTGGTCGCGATCGCATTTTCGTCGCCATCGCCGAGCAGCGCGGCTGTGGCGCGTTGCTGGTCGGCCGTCTCGCGCAGGTCGCCGGGGCCGCCTGCCTGGACGGTCGGGCAGGTCATCGTCGCCTGCTGACCGCACGCCGCCAGCATCGTCAGCGCCAGTAACGCGGCGCATCCGCGCGCCCGCTTGTCCATCGCCATTTCATTCCTCCCGAAGTAAAGGGGCCGCCGCAGGGCGGCCCCCTTGTGGCGATCAGCGAGCGGCCTTCATCGCCGCCTTCACCGTGGCGCCGAAGTGATTGCCCGGCTGCGCCTTGCACTGCGCGACGACGACCGGGATGATGCTTTCGACACCATCAACGGTCACGGTCGGATGCGGCTTGCCCTTCGGACCATAATTGGCGGCATAGACCACCGCCTTGGGTCGATAGCTTTCGTCGAGCGCATTGAAGTCACGGCACGACACGGTTTCGAGCTTCTTGTGACTCTTGAACAATGCGATGCCGTCGACGCCATCCGGTTCGGGTACCTGGGCCTGCTCGACGACTTGCGGCGTGCTTTGTGCAGAGCAAGCGGTGGCAGCAACAGCGATGAGAAGCGCCCCGAACGAAGCAGCGATCTTTTTCATGATACGTCCCTTCCTCTTTCGTAGCCATCTCTCGAATGGCGCGGCGGGAACGACGAAAGGACGATGCTGGTTTCCGTTACGATCGTGAACTATCGGCCATCGTCTGGTTAAGTGGCGAGCATCGCATTGAAAATTGGGATCTTTGCCCATACTCAAAATGGCGTGCGGCGTAGTCGGCGGATGTGGCGTGGATCGTGGAAGCGCTCAGACCCGCTCGGCCGCATTCACCGCATCGGCGGCGCGGAGCGCGGAGAGCAGCCGCATCAACTGGTGCGCGTCATGCACCTCGACGTCGATCACGTTGGTGTGGAATTGCGTGTCGCGGTTGTCGAGCCGCAGGTTGATGATGTTCGCCTTGTGCTGCCCGATGATCGTGGCGAGCATTCCGAGCGCGCCGGGCTGGTTGCGCACCTCGACCGAGATGCGCGCGGTCGCCCCCTCGGTGGCGTGGCCCCATTGCACGTCGATCCAGTCGGTTTCGTCCTCGCTGCGCTCCGCCAGATCGGCGAGCACGCGGCAGTCGATCGCGTGAACCTCGATCGAAGCGTCCGGGCGGCGCAAGCCGACGATGCGGTCGCCCGGCACCGGATGGCAGCAGTCGGCGAGTTCATAGGCGACGCCCGGCGCGAGCCCCTCGATCGAGATCGCGCTCGATTGCGGCGGCGCATGGGCGACATCGGCGCCCGCCGAGCCCGGCATCAGCGCCTCCATCACCTCACCGTCGGTGAACGTACGCCGCGCGATCGCCTGCATCAGCGCGGCCTCGTCGGCGAGCTTCAACCGCTTCAGCGCCTCGTCGATCGCGTGATCGGCAAGCGTCGTGGGCAGCCGCTGGACGATGTCGTCGTACAGCTTGCGGCCCAGCGCGATCGTCTGTTCGCGCTCCTCGTTGCGCAGGTGGCGGCGAATCGCGGCAAGCGCCTTGGCGGTGATCGCGACCTTCAGCCACGCCGGCTGCGGCACCTGCGCCTTGGAACGCAGCACCTGCACTTGATCGCCGTTCTCCAGCACGGTCGACAACGGTACGACGCGTCCATTGACCTTCGCACCGACCGCCTGGTCGCCGAGATCAGTGTGGACCGCATAAGCGAAGTCGATCGGCGTCGCGCCCTTCGGTAGCTGGATCAGCTCGCCTTTCGGCGTGAAGGCGAAGATGCGATCCTGATACATCGCAATACGGGTGTGTTCGAGCAGCTCCTCGGGCGTCTCGGCGGTATCGAGGATTTCGACGAGATCCTTGATCCAGTCCTGCTGCTGGTCGGGGCGGACCGGATGCGCGCCGACCGACTGCTTGTACGCCCAATGCGCTGCAAGCCCGAACTCGGCCTCGGCATGCATGTCGGGGGTGCGGATCTGGATCTCGATGCGGCGGTTCTCGGCGTGGATCACGCTGGTGTGGAGCGAGCGATAGCCGTTGCGCTTCGGCGTGGAGATATAATCCTTGAACCGTCCCGGCACCGCCGGCCAGCGGCGATGGATAAGGCCGAGCGCGCGGTAGCAATCCTCGATCGTCGGAACGATGGCGCGGAACGCCATGATGTCCGACAGTTGCTCGAAGCTGATGTGGCGCTCCTGCATCTTGCGCCAGATCGAATAGGGATGCTTCTCGCGCCCCGACACCTGCGCCTCAACCCCGCCGCGGCCGATCAGCAGCTTGAGCCCCGAGCCGATCTTGGCGATCCGGTCGCCGCCCGATCCCTCCTTGAGCTGCTCCAGCCGCTTGGTGATCGACTCATACGCCTCGGGTTCGAGCTGTGCGAAGGCGAGCGTCTGCATCTCCTTCATGAACTCGTACATGCCGATCCGCTCGGCGAGCGGGGCATAGATGTCCATCGTCTCCTTGGCGATGCGGCGGCGCTTCTCCGGCTTGGGGATGAAGTGCAGCGTACGCATGTTGTGGAGCCGGTCGGCCAGCTTCACCAGCAGCACGCGGATGTCGCCCGACATCGCCATCAGGAACTTGCGCAGGTTTTCGGCGGCGCGCTCGTTCTCGGTTTGCGCCTCGATCTTGCTCAGCTTGGTCACGCCGTCGACCAGCCGCGCGATGTTCGCGCCGAAGATCCGCTCGATCTCCTCGGAAGTCGCGACGGTATCCTCGACCGTGTCGTGAAGGATCGCAGTGGCGATCGTCTCGTCGTCGAGATGCAATTCGGTTAGGATGCCCGCCACCTCGATCGGGTGGCTGAAATAGGGATCTCCGTTGGCGCGCTTCTGGGTCCCGTGCGCATTGACCGAGAAGACATAGGCGCGGTTGAGCATCGCCTCATTGGCGTCGGGGTCGTAATCGAGGACCCGGTCGATCAGTTCATATTGTCTCAACACAGGTTGAGGATGGGGTCGATTACGGCCGCAATGCAACAATTCACTGTAGAAAAATGCCGCCACGCCGTGCGGCGTGGCGTTTGGGCATCGCTTTTCCCGTCGTCGCGGCTCAGCGCGCCGCCCAGCGGATGGCGTTGGTCAGCATCCGATGGACGTTGGCATCGTCATAGACCGCCGGCTCGTGCCCCAATGCCGAATAGAAGATCCGCCCCTTGGCGCGCGGATTGACCCACGCTACCGGGTGCGCCGCGCCCATCGCCAGCTTGCCACCGACGCGGTAGCTGCTCTCGTCGACCCGCGCGAGCACGGTCATGCCGCGCGTCGCCGGGTCGTTCGAGAAGGAATACCATTCGTCCGAAAGCGGGAAGCTGCGCGCGACGCCGGCCATCACCGGATGCTGCGGCTTGTCGACGATCACGCGCGCGGTCTGGATATGATCGTCGCCGTTGGGATGGCCGATGAAGGTCGTGCCGATGATCGTGCTGTCGTACCATGGCTCCTTATGGCTGTCGTCGCCGGCGGCGTGGAGCGCGACCACCCCGCCGCCGCGCGCCACGAAGCGCTCGAAGGCCGCCAGCTGATCGGGGCTCATGAAATTGCCGCTCGCGCTGTTGAGCACGACGACCGAGAAGTGGCCGAGGTCGCGATCGTTGAAGACCGCGGCATTTTCGGTCGCGAAGCTCTTGCGGCCTAGCTGCTTGGCGATCTCGCCGAGCACTTCGTTGGAGTGCGGAATATGCTCGAAATGCCGCCAGCCATTGGTCTTGGAGACGATCAGCACCGCGCCCTTCAACCCGGCGGGCAGCGTCGGTGCGACGGTGTCGACGACCGGCGCGGGCAGATGCGGATTGTCGGGCGCCTGCGCCGCCGCCAGCATCGCAATCATCATCAGTGATTTTAGCATCATCCGTCTCCTGCCCCGCAGCCTAGCCGGTGGCCGGGCGGAGGTGAAGCGGACTTTGGTCGTGGGTGTGGCGTTGCCTTTTGGGTGCGCGCTCAGATCGGGCTGCGCAACGACCACTGACCGTCATTGCGAGCGCAGCGAAGCAATCCAGGGCATCCTGGTCCGGCTCTGGATTGCTTCGCTGCGCTCGCAATGACGGACCCTTCGCCGGTCCGGGCGGAAGCGGGCCGGCGGTAATTTCCTCAGTCGACCAGCGTGATGTTCATCGTGATCCGCTGTTCGCCATGCGCCGGCACCTCGAACACGCCGGGCTTGTCGCGATACTCGCCATCGAAGCCCTCGGGGTCGGCAATGCCGTGCCACGGCTCGACGCACACATAGGCTGCGCCAGGCTTGGTCCAGATGCCGAGCTTGGGCGTGTCGGGGAAGGCGATGTCGAGTTGCGGTGCGCCTTCGACGCCGTAGCGGACCGACTGCGACTCGACCGGCGCCCAAACCAACGCATCGTCGGTGAACAGATCGTCGGCGAGGTGCAGGACCCGCCCGTCGAGCGGCGAGGGGCGCTCGGTCGCGGCGATCGTGCCGTCGGTGGCGATCACCTTGAGCGCGCCCGGCTCGTCCTTCTCGAAGGTGATGTGGTGCGCGGCGCGGTCCTGCCCATAGGGCAGCGGCCAGGCGAAGGCGGGATGGAAGCCGAAGCTGGCCGGCAGCGGCGCGTCCGCCGGGTTGACCACCGTAACCTCGATCGCGAGCGTCGCGTCGCGCACCTCGAACGCCACCTCCAGCCGGAACGCGAACGGATAGGCGGCACGCGTCGCCTGATCGTCGGCGAGCGCGAACACTGCACGGGTCGCGCTGGTCTCGATCACCGAGAAGACGCTGCGTCGTGCGAAGCCGTGCTTGCCGATCGGATAGGACACGCCATCGACCTTGATCGCGCCGCTGGCGGTCATGCCGACCACCGGGAACAGCAACGGCGCGCGCCCTGTCCAGAAACGCGGGTCGGCATCGGTCATCAGCTCGCGCCCGGCGGCGTCGGTCAGCGACGACAGCTCCGCGCCGAGCGGATTGATCGCGGCCGTCAGCGTGCCGTTCGAGATCCGGATCCAGTCATCAGCCACGTAGTTGCGCTCCTGCTTGGCGGCGGCCGCCACCACCTTGTCGGCGATCGCCTTCAGATCGGCATCGGTGAAGCTCTTCTCGGCGGGTTGCAGCACCACCTCGACCGCGACCGACTTCTGCCCCTCGGCCACGCCGGTGCCGGTGAACACGTCGAAGACGCGGGCACGCGTGATCGCCGTCTTGTCCGCCCCCTTTACCGCGCGCACCAGCGCCTCGCTGGAGACGTCGGCGGGGACGAGGAACGCGAAGTCGCGGCGCACCGGCTGGAGCGCGGGCGGCGCATAGGCCGGGCGCATGAAGCCCGATCCGCGCTTCGCCGGGATCGCGTCGAGATACACTTCCACCGCCGCGACCTGACCGCCCAGATCAAACGCCTTCAGCACCGCCGGATGCACCGCGCCGAACGCCGCCAGCACCGTCTTCGGTCCCAGCCGCAGCGTGCCCGAGCGACCGGGGTGGAAGGCCGCGCCCGCCTCGCCCATGACCTGCAGGTTGTCGACCGGTGCGCCCGCCGCCGCCAGCAGCGCCAGCGCCTCGGCCTTCGCGTCATAGGCGTCGAACCCGGCCGCCTTGCCCTCGCGCCAGCCGCGCGCGCGGCGGTCGCCCGCCAACACCACGCCCAACGTCGCGCGCTCACCCTCGGGCAGATAGCGCCGCCCGATCTCGAACAGCCGCACGGTCTCGACACCCTGCCGCAGGTTGCGCTCGGCGGCGGACAGCAGCCCCGGCAGCAGCGACGGACGCATCACCTTCAGCTCCTCGCTGATCGGGTTCGCCAGTCGCCACGCCGCATCGCCGAACGGCGCGACCTGCTTTTCGCTGAGGAAGCTCCACGTCACCGCCTCGTCGAGCCCACGCGCCGCGGCGGCGCGGCGGATGCGACGCTCGATGCGCTGCTCGGGCGTGGCGGTCGGACGCGCAACGCCCGGGGTGCGCGGCAGCGGCACGGGGGCGACCTTGTCGATCCCCTCGATGCGGATCACTTCCTCGACCAGATCGGCGGTGCCGTCGATATCGCGCCGCCACGTCGGGGGCGTGACGTTCCATTGGTCATCGACCCCGAAGCCGAGCGATTCGAGGATCGCACGCTGCCGCTCCGGCGCGACCGCGAGGCCGCCGAGCGTCTCCGCGCGCGCCGGGTCATAGGCATAGTGGCGCGTACCGAGCGGCGGCTCGCCCGCGCGCGTCACGCCGCTGGCCTTGCCGCCGCAATATTCGAGCACGAGGAAGGTCGCGATTGCCAGCCCATCGTCGAGGAACGCCGGGTCGACGCCACGCTCGAACCGCTGCCGCGCGTCGCTGGTCAGCGCCAGTTTCTGCCCGGTCCGCGCGATCGCCTCGGGAGTGAAGTACGCACATTCGATCACGACGTCCGTGGTCGCGTAAGACACGCCCGAATGCGCGCCGCCCATGATCCCGCCGATATCGTGGACCGCGACGTCGTCGGCGATCACCGTCATCCCTGCGGACAGCGTATAGGTCTTGCCGTTGAGCGCCTCGACCGTCTCGCCATCGCGCGCCTGACGCGCGACCAGCCCGCCCGACAGCTTCGCCTTGTCATAGACGTGCAATGGGCGGCCGAGATCGACGGTCAGGTAATTGGTGATGTCGACCAGCGCCGAGATCGGCTTCTGCCCGATCGCGCGCAGCCGCTTGGTCATCCACTCGGGCGCGGCGTCGTTGCTGAGGCTGCGCACTTCCTGCGCGAAGAACGCCGGGCAGCCCGCCGCATCCTCGATCCGCACGTCGGGGCCAGCGCCCTCGCCCGCCACCTCGGGCACGATCGGCGCGACCAAGGTGCCGAGCCCCGCCGCCGCCAGATCGCGCGCGATGCCGTGGACGCCCATGCAATCCTGCTTGTTCGGCGTCACCGACACTTCGATCACCGGATCGCCGAGCCCCGCGTAATCGGCGAACGCGGTGCCGACCGGCGCGTCCTCGGGCAGTTCGATGATCCCGTCGTGATCCTCGCCCAGCTCCAGCTCGCGGGTCGAGCACATCATGCCGTTCGACTCGACGCCGCGGATCGCGGCGACCTTCAGCACCATGCCGTTCGCCGGCACCGCCGCACCCGGCTTGCCGAACACACCGACCAGCCCGGCCCGCGCGTTGGGCGCGCCGCACACCACCTGCAACGGACCGTCGCCGGCATCCACCGACAGCACCTGCAACTTGTCGGCCTGCGGGTGGCGCTCGGCGGTCAGCACGCGCGCGACGGTGAAGCCGTCCAGCTTGGCGGCGGGGTCGGTGACGCCCTCCACCTCCAGCCCGATGTTGGTGAGCGCGACCAGGATCTCGTCGAGCGACGCGGTCGTGTCGAGATGGTCCTTGAGCCAGGAGAGGGTGAATTTCATTTTCGTTCCCGTCGCTCCTGCGCAGGCAGGAGGCTAAATATCGTTGCTGAGACGACGATCAGGCCGGCGTACCGACGCCGCCCGACAAGGTCGGCACGTCCAGCGCGCTGAATCCATAATGTTTCAGCCAGCGGATATCGCCGTCGAAGAAAGCGCGCAGGTCGTCCATGCCATATTTCAGCATCGCCAGCCGGTCGATGCCGCAGCCGAACGCGAACCCCTGCCACTCCTCGGGATCGAGCCCGCACGCTTCGATCACCTTCGGGTGGACCATGCCGCTTCCCAGCACTTCCATCCAGCCTTCCGACCCGCCGATCACGCGCTTGCCCTTGACGACCGAATAGCCGACGTCGACCTCCGCCGACGGCTCGGTGAACGGGAAATAGCTCGGGCGCAGCCGCAGCACGATATCGTCGCGCTCGAAGAACGCCTTGAGGAACGTCTCGAGCGTCCATTTCAGGTGGCCGAGCGTGATCCCCTTGTCGATCACCAGCCCCTCGACCTGATGGAACATCGGCGTGTGCGTCGCGTCGCTGTCGGAGCGATAGGTGCGCCCCGGCGCGATGATGCGGATCGGCGGCTTGTTCGCTAGCATCGTACGGATCTGCACCGGCGACGTGTGCGTGCGGAGAACACGCGGCGTCTCGCGATCGTTCGGGTCGCTGTCCTCACGCCCGGCCAGATAGAAGGTGTCGTGCATCGCGCGCGCCGGATGCGTCTCCGGGATGTTGAGCGCGCCGAAATTGTGCCAGTCGGTCTCCATCTCCGGTCCGCTCGCCACCGCGAAGCCGAGGTCCGCGAAGATTTCCGCCAATTCGTCCATCACCTGGCTGACCGGATGCACCGTCCCCGCCAGCGGCGCGTCGGCGGGCAGCGTCATGTCGAGCGCTTCGCTGGCGAGCTGCGCGTCGAGCGCGACCTGCTCGAGATGGCTCTTGCGCGCCGCGATCGCGTTCGTCACCGCCTCGCGCAGCCCGTGGATCGCGGGGCCGCGCGTCTGGCGTTCCTCCGGCGAGAGCGCGCCCATCGTCTTGAGCAGCTGCGTGACGCGCCCCTGCTTGCCCAAGGCGTCGACCCGCACCGCCTCCAGCGCATCGAGCGAAGCGGAGGCGTCGATCGCGACCAGCATGTGCGTCTGGAGGTCGTCGGTGTCGGTCATCGTGTTATCCGTCATGCGCGCTGTCCAAGCCGATGCGTGCGGCCAAGTCCAGCCATTGCGGGTTCGTTTCCTCGATCAGCCGCAGCTTCCAGTCGCGATTCCATCTCTTCCGCTGCTTTTCGCGGCGGATGGCGGCTTCCATGGTGTCGGCTGTTTCGTACCAGACGAGGCGGGTGACGTGGTAGCGGTGGGTGAAGCCCTCGAAGGTGCCGTCGCGGTGCTGGATCAGCCGCGCGAGCAGGTTCGAGGTGACGCCGACGTAGAGTGTGCCGTGCGGGCGACTGGCGAGGATGTAGACGCACGGTTGCCGCTACCCCTCGTCATTCCCGCGCAGGCGGGAATCCAGAACGCATGTCGCTGCGCTTCTATCGCCAGACCTGCGCGTCTGGATCCCCGCCTCCGCGGGGATGACGGGTCGGGTGAGGACGGTGAAGGACACCGCATGACCGTCGCGCCGCACTTCGTGACCCGCTCCCATCATTCCCGCGCAGGCGGGAATCCAGAACCCATGTCGTTGCGCTTCTATCGACAAACCTGCGCGTCTGGACCCCCGCCTCCGCGGGGATGACGGAAGTGGGTCGCTCGGCCCCCACATACGAAATAGGGCGCCGGTGTTGCCACCGACGCCCCGCATCTCGTTCTCGCGTCAGATCGCCTCAGGCGGCCTGCGGGAGAGCCGCCTTCGCCTGCGCGATGATGGCGGCGAACGCCTCACCTTCGTGCATCGCGATGTCGGCCAGGACCTTCCGGTCCAGTTCGACGCCCGCCAGCTTCAGGCCGTGCATGAACTGCGAATAGGTCAGACCCTCGGCGCGGACGCCGGCGTTGATGCGCTGGATCCACAGGCCACGGAACGTGCGCTTCTTAACCTTACGGTCGCGATAAGCGTACTGGCCGGCCTTTTCGACCGCCTGACGGGCGACGCGGATCGTGTTCTTGCGACGACCGCGATAGCCCTTGGCCTGTTCCAGGATGTTCTTGTGCTTGGCGCGAGTGGTTACGCCCCGCTTGACGCGTGCCATATCTTATTCCTTCTCGCTCAGCTGAGACCGTAGGGCGCCCAGGCCTTCACCGCGGCGGTGTCGGCCTTCGACAGCACCTTGGTGCGGCGATTCTGGCGGATGTACTTGGCGTTGTGGCTCATCAGGCGGTGGCGCTTGCCAGCGACGCCATGCTTCAGAAGGCCGGTGGCCGTCAGCTTGAAGCGCTTTTTCACGCCACTCTTGGTCTTGAGCTTGGGCATTTTCATCCTTTCTGCTGCGCGATTCGACTGAGACGGCCGCGGCAGCCCTCGTTGGCCGGGCCGTCCGTATCCGCCGATCGCTCGGAAGCGGGCCGCATAGCGACATGCCGCCCGGAAAGCAACCGCCGGGCAACGCGCCCGCAGGGAACCCGCGCCACGATCTCGCGATTGTACCGCAATGGCAACGACCGCACCCGCGCCGCAGACCAAAAAGCGTTGGCGGCGCGTCGCGCGCAACGTCGCGATCGGGCTGCTCGCGACGATCGCCGCGGTCTGGCTGGTGCTGTTCATCACCAAGGGCCGGTTCCTGAAAGGAACGTTCGAGCGCGTCGTCGGCGGCCTGACCAACCGGCAAGTGACGGTGGGCGGCGACTTCCAGCTCTATTTCGCGCCGCTCAAGATCAAATTCTATGCCGAGAAGCTGGCGATCGCCAATCCGACCTGGGCGACGCGGCCCTATCTGTTCTCCGCCGACCGGATCGATACGCGGATCGCGCCGCTGTCGCTGCTGTTCGGCAAGCGCCGGCTCTACTGGCTCGACCTGACCAACGGCGCGATCGACTTCGAATGGACGAAGGCGCACGACCACAATAGCTGGACGTTCAGCGAGAAGAAGGGCGGCAAGCCGCTCGACCTGCCGCGCATCGACCGGGCGACCGTCACCGGCACGCAGGTCCGCTATCTCGATCCGCGACTGCAATTGCTCGCCGACGTGAAGCTCGACACGATCCGTTCGACCGATGCGCGGATCGGCCAGGCGGTTGGGCTCGATGGCGGCGGTCGGCTGCGCGGGACGCCGTTCACGGTCGTCGCGCGGTTGCTGTCGCCCGACGCCACGGTCGCGCGCGGCAAGAACGAGCTGGTGATGCGCGCGCGCGCCGCCGGGAACGTCATCGACGTCGCAGGCACGCTGCCGAGCATCGCGGCGTTCGAGGACGTGCCGCTGGCAGTGCAGGCGCGCGGGCGCAATCTCGCGACGCTGCTCGACATCATCGGCGTGGCGATCCCGAACACGCGCACCTACCGGCTGCGCGCGCAACTGGTGCAGAGCGGGCCGGAGTATCGCTTCACTCATCTGCGCGGGACGTTCGGCGACAGCGACGTGCGCGGACGGCTGACGATCGCCAATTGCGAGCGGCTGCACCTCGATCTCGGAGCTGACCACGCGCCAGCTCGACATCGTCGATGCCGCGCCGTTCATCGGCTATAATCCCGACATCGTCGCAGAGAAGGGCGCGATCGCCGCCGCCGCTACGACCGGCGCCGCGCCCGCGCGAATCCTGCCCGATGCCGCGCTGCCGATCGCCACGATGCAGCGCTTCGATGCCGATCTGAAATGGCATGTCGACCGCGTCCGCTCGAAGCGGCTGCCGATCGCCGATATCGACATGGTGCTCGATCTGGAGCGCGGGCGGCTGGCGCTGTCGCCGCTGACCATGACGATGGCGCGCGGCAAGCTTGCGACCGACACCGTCTTCGACACGCGGCAGCGGCCGAGCGCGGTCAGCTATGACGTGCGGCTCGCCCCTACCCCGCTTGGGCAGTTGCTCGCGGGCTATGGCGTCGCCGAATCGGGAACGACGGGTACGATCCGCGGGCGCATCCAGCTCAAGGGCCGTGGCGATACGGTCCACGATTCGCTCTCTACCGCCAACGGGCGGATCGCCTTCGTCATCCCGAACGGCAGCCTGTGGACGCGCAACGTCCAGCTCGCGGAGATCGACCTCGGCGTCTTCATCCAGAAGATGTTCGAGCAGGAGTTGAAAGAGCCGGTGCGGATCAATTGCGGGCTGGTCGCCTTCACCGTTCGCAACGGCGTCGCCGCGACCGATCCGATCCTGATCGACACCAAGAAGAACGTGATCCTCGGCAACGGCGGCTTCAGCTTCAAGAGCGAGGCGCTCGACCTCGCCTTCCGCGCCGATGCCAAGAAGTTCAGCCTGTTCTCCGGCCAGTCGCCGGTCGGCGTCAGCGGCTATTTCGCGTCGCCGTCGCTCAACGTGATTTCGCCGCAACTGGTGGCGCGTGCCGGGGCGGGGCTGGGGCTCGCGATCGTCGCCACCCCGGTCGCCGCGTTGCTGGCGTTCGTCGATCCGGGCGACGCCAAGGCGGCGCAATGCGGCCCGGTGCTTGCCGCCAAGCCCGCCGCCGCGCAGCGCGACTCGAACGGCAAGCCGCGCAAGGATGTCGGCGACGGCAAGGTCGAAGGGCAGAAGCGCAAGAAATTCCTGGGCATCTTCTGAGGTGCACGCCTTCGCCGCCCTGCTCGACGCGCTGATCTACACCCGGTCGCGCAACGCCAAGTTGAAGCTGATCGGCGATTATCTGCGCGAGACGCCGGACCCCGACCGCGGCTGGGCGATGGCGGCGCTGACCGGCGAGTTGGACCTGCCCGGGGTCAAGCCGGCGGTGATCCGCGCATTGGTCGAGTCGCGGGTCGATCCGGTGCTGTTCCGGATGAGCCGCGACTATGTCGGCGACACGGCCGAGACGGTCTCGTTGCTGTGGCCGGAGCCCGATCACCCGCCCGAGAGCGGCGAACCGCTGACGGTCGCGAACGTCGTCGACCGGCTCGCGCATCTGTCGCGCTCCGAT